>JAKDSA010000077.1 GCA_030457025.1 Brevibacterium sp.
CGGGGAATCGGATTCTTCACCAGCTCGGGTTCGAGAACGTTGATCTCCTCTTTCACGGCATTATTGACAACGTCGTAGAGAAGTCTGTCGGCAGTTCCGTCTTCGCCCTTGGCAACGTTCCAGGCCCACCACCGGTATTTCTCCGCAACGGCTTCAGCCGGCCCATCCATGAGGATCTCACCACGATGCATCCACACTGCTCGGGTACAAAGTTCTTGAATGACTTTCGCCGCGTGGTTGACCAGCAGCACAGTGCCTGCTTCTGCGAGCAGTTCATCCATTGCTCGTTCGCTGCGTTCAGCGAAAGAAGCGTCGCCAGTGGACAGTGCCTCATCAATCAGCAGAATCTTCGGGCGGGCTGCAAGCGCAATCGCGAACCTCAGCCGTGCGCCCATTCCGGAAGAATATGTTCCCATCGGGCGATGGATCGCCGCGCCCAGCGCTGAGAGATCAACGACGTAGTCAAAAGCCTCGGCGGCTTCCTCGGGAGACAAACCCATCGCCAAACAGCCCAGTCTGACATTCTCACCGCCGGAGAGGGCAGGCTGCAATGCTGCGCTGACACCGAGAAGCAACGGTTGGTAGCGGACGAGGACGCGGCCGCGGTCGGGTTGTTCGACGCCGGCGACGTTACGGAGGAACGTCGATTTTCCAGAGCCATTCGCACCGACGATGCCGACCATCTCGCCCTCACGTGCCACGAGGTTGACTCCTCTGAGCGCACGGACGGTGGTGGTTCCCTGTCTCCCCGACACCATGCTCGCCACCCGTTGCAGTCCTTTGGCCCGTTGGCCCGGGTCATTGGTATTGACGGTGTAGCGGACCTGAACGTTCTCGGCGATGATGTTCGGTGCGTTCATATCAAAGTCGACCATAGCTCTCCTCTCCCCGCCAGAAGAACAGGAATCCGCCGATGAGCAGTCCGAATGCCCACACGGTTCCCACGATCCACATCCAAGCCGGTGAATCCACCCCGTAGAGCAGGGCGTTCCTCGTCAAAGTCAGGTATGCGTGCATTGGGTTGAACTGCATGGCCGCCAGCACTGTCGGATGGCTCGCCAACCGGTCTTCGATCGAAAAGAAGACCCCTGAGCCATAGAGCCAGAAACGGCTGAGGATCGACATCAGGTTGACCAGGTCGGGGACCTTATGACCGATGCGTGCGAGCAGGCAGGCGAGTCCGACGTTGAATATCGACTGCAGGACGATGACCGGGATGACGAGGACAATTCTCCAAGTGATCACCTCGGCAGGCGGAATCAGCACGATGAGGATGATCATGACGACAATGCTGGGAATGAAGTCGAGGAAATTGCGAACGACAGTGGAGATCGGCAGGGCAGCACGCGGGAACTGGAAGCCTTTGATCATCGATGCTCCGGCACGGATTGAGCCCGTACCACCGGTCATGCTCTTTCCTGTGAATTGGAAGAAGAAGACGCCGATCACCAGGTAGCCGATGAAGTTGTCGATTCCTCGTGACGAGTTGAGGATGAACCCGAAGATAAACCAGAAGGCCAGAACCGAGAGAAGAGGATTGAGGAACATCCATCCGTAGCCGAGAAGATTCTTCCTTGTCGAACCGCTCATCTTCGCTCGAGATTCGGCGAGGATGAAGTGTCGACGGTCCCACAGACTCGAGAGATAGCTCCGGAGACTGGTGCGTTTGCCGACTGGAACGAGACCTTCACTCGGTACGGAGGAGATCGTGCTCAGCCCCAACGGATTCGTCGTATCACTCACCTGGCATCAGCCTCAGTGAGCTGGGAGTAGACCCGGTCATATCGTTGACCGATATCCTTCCACCTCCGTGTCTCGAGCACATGTTCACGTCCATTCTGTCCGAACTTCTTCCTCGCACTATCATCGCAGGCCAGCTCTGAGAGCAGATCAGCCAGCTCGTTGGGGTCTTCTGCAGAGACGCGCAGTCCTGCTGCTTCAGGCACGAGTTCCCGCAGGGCAGGAAGATCTGAAATGACCACAGGCCGAGCCAGACCCATTGCCTCGATCGGTTTGATCGGGGTGACCAGTCGGCATACCGGCTGGTTCTTCCGAGGGACAACGATAGCGTCGAGAGCAAGCTGATACTCAATCGCCTCGGCCTGTGACACTCTTCCGGTGAAGATCACGTTCTCTCCGAGGACGCCTGCGCGCTCACGCAGCTCTGGCAGTGCGACACCGTCTCCGGCGATGAGGAGGCGAAGATCCGTACCCTTAGCTCGGGCGATGATGACGGCATCGACCAGGTCATCAAGACCTTCGTAGCCGACGATGGAGGCTGCAGTTCCCACCCAGGTTCCCGACTCGCTCAACCCCAAGCCAGCTCTCACCTCCGCGGGATTGCGGGAAGTGTCCGCCTCAATGACGGCTTCGGACACCGAGTTGGGAATAAGAGTGATCGAGTTGGCCGGAACACCATTGCTGACGAGATGCTCCCGCATCGTTTCGCCCAGCGTAATGACAGCATCGGCGTTCGTCGCGACCTCGATCTCTTTGGCTCGCATGAGTTCGAAACGCTGGCTGGCGCGTCTCGCATCTCGCTCGGTGGCTGTGCCTGCCGCGGCCGCCCAGGTTTCCTCGAGAACGCCGCGCACTTCGTAGACCCAGGGCAGGTCGATGGCGCGCGCTGCGGCACCTGTCACGAGTCCGTTGACGTAGTGAGTTGTGGTGTGGAGGAGATCCACGTTTCGGCGGGCCGCCTGGTTGGCGATCCATCCGGCTTGCTCATTCAGCCGTGCGGTGGGTGTGGGCAGAGGAAGGAGCGGTACCTGTCGGAGGTAGTCGATATCGTCGACAGACTCGGTCTCGGCTTTGCTCAGACGCCCGATTGTCACGGGATACGACGGTCGGGTAGCCGCGACGACGGTATGACCGGCGTTCTTAAGTGTCGTGAGGACGAGGTGGCTACGGTAGGCGTAGCCAGAACGGGTGTGCGGAAGTGAGTTCGTCAACACGTGCATAGACGATGGGAATTTGGCCGACAGCGAGTTCGCCGCTGGTCGAGCGACAACATGCTCCTCGACGGTCGGCCACCAACCCGGTGACAGAGTGGCTCTCTCAGCTTTGAGGCGTTCGCCTCTCCGAGTTCCGGGCAGGGCATCAATCGCTTCGTCGATGTCACCAGTCGTCCACAAAATACGGGAGCGTAGGGACTTCCCCGAGTTGATCGCCTGGGCGATACGTGTGGCGGCGTCGAGCATTCCAAGGTTGAGCGCGATTTCGCCCAGAAGCCGAGAAGGGTGCTCATCCTGTTCCGCCACGACAAGCTCCTTGGCTCTTGTCTCCGCGCCAAGCAGCCAGGCACCGGCAGCTCCGGTTGCTGCGCTGGGCAGACGCTGCGCGATGGCACCGAAAATTCGTGATGCAGATTTCGGCAGGCGGCGGGCAACCTGCATCGAGAAGAATACGCGGTCTTCATCCAAGTGACTGACCATTGTCAGGACCGCGTTCACAACCTGTCGGGTCAGGAACTCTGCATTCATGAGCACACCTGTCGCAGTATCCGCTCATATTCGTGGCCCATGACTTCGACAGAAGCATTGTCGACAACCCACTCCCGAGCACGTTCGTCCGGAGGTTCAATGCCCTGCACAAGGGCTTGCATGGCCGTGACGATCGAATCGATGTCACCGGGGCGTGCGACCACCCCTGCTTTGCTTGACGAAATGATTTCGGCGGCTTCACCGGCTACGATGCCGAGAATCGGAACTCTGCGGACCATGAGTGAGTAGAGCTTCGACGGCACGGTATGGGTATGCGCCGGGACATCACCAAGGCTGACGAGTCCGGCGTCTGCCCAACCCCAATGCTCGGCGAGATCGGTTCCTGTTGTCTGTTCGAAGAATTCGACTGGAGAGCCAAGCGTGCTCGCAAGCGCTCGGAGGCCAGACCCATCCGCGCCGTCACCGATAATACGGACGTGTATGCCAGGCACTTTGCTAGCCGCAACGATGACAGTGCTGAGATCCTGTGAACGACCGACTGTTCCGACATAGAGAAGGTTTGTTCTCTCGGAAGCAGCCGCTGGCCAGCTTTCGCCGACGGCTGAGATTTCTCCACTCGTCGACGAAGTAGTTTCGCGATGAGGTGCCTGGTCGATCTCTGATTGACTGACCCCGCTGCGAACAACCTCTGCGTTGATGCCCCGTCTGCGGAGCCGAGCACAGAAGCTATCAGTCGTGACAACAACCGCCGCAGCTCGACGTTGAACGCGAGTGAGAATACTCGGCAGTGCCTTTTCTTCGAGCAATGCGGTGAGGCTGGACGGGAGATATTTTCCGGCTGCATTCGTGACCAATGAGAGATCCCGGATGAGATCGGGCCAGACGTCACGCACCTCGGCGACGTGGGGAACGTTGAGGATACGAGACACAGTATCGCCGGCGAAGAGGAACGGCAGTGCCGGGGTCGTCGAGATCACGACATCGGGAGCATCACCTCCACGCATTCTGCGGAGAATGGCGTTAACCGACCCCGCTGCGGCGACGCCCTGATCGAGCAGCTGTCTGGCCATCGATGTGCCGCTGTGCAGATACGGAACACGGAGGATACGCTCACCGAGCTCTCCGGTCTCCCAGGTTCCACTGAGCTTAGCCTCAACACGCACATTACGTCGTCCGACTTTCGAACTGAAGAATTCACCTCGGCGGGTATGCGGATAATGCGGGTGTGGCGCCGCAACGACGACCTGATGACCGTGATTGAGAAAATGTCGGACGAGGGTGGTCCACCGACGCTGGGGCGCACCAACCTCGGGCCAGTAATAGTGGCTGAGCAACAATATCCTCATACGTGAGTGACCTCCTTGTCGGCTCGCCTGTCCAGCCACGCCGGCAGAAATGCGTAGAGGGCCAAAAGCCCTGCCCAGAACACGTGGGCCGGATAAGTCGTTGCCGTGTTGCCAGCAATCAACGTGGGGATGGAGAGAATGCAGGCCAGGATACTGAGCGCTGCGTGGAATAGGGAGACACGTCCATGTGACCAACCAGCCTGTTGGATCCTCTGATAAATGTGCTGTCGGTGAGGGAGAAAGATATTCTCTCCTTGGAAAAGCCGCATCACGAGCGTGAGTCCAACATCGAAGATCACAAAGATCATCGGCGCAATGATGACGACGATCGGCACTCCCAGGACAAACAACCAGATTGCAATCGCGAAGACAGCTGCTCCGATGCCGTAGCTTCCGGTGTCCCCTAGAAACGCCTTCGCCCGACCCAGGTTGAACGGCAGGAATCCGACTGCCGAACCTGCCAAGGCGAGGGAAAGGAACATGATGTCATTCTCGCCGATCCAGGAACCGACGAAAGTGAACCAGCCACCAGTGATGGCGGCCCAAGTGGTGACATAGCCGTTGAGGCCGTCAACGAAGTTCACCGCATTGACCAGGGTCACGCCGATGACTGCGAAGGCGAGGACATGGGCGATTCCCTGCGTGGAGAACAGCGCGATGCCCGAGCTGAACACCAGAGCAAGGACGACTTGGCCGATCAAACGTCCGATGGGCTGCAATGAGTCGAGATCATCACTCATCCCGATCACGGAATAACACCATGTGAGCACCAAGAATCCACAAGGAATCATGACACTGCCGATTCCGTAGACCCCGTGCTGTGAAACATTCCAAATCATGGCCATGCTCGCTGCCACGGTTATTCCGCAGCCGATAGCGACCCCACCACCCCGTACGGTCGGTTGCGAGTGCGAAGACCTGTGGGAGGGAACATCGACGACACCGGCACGTCGCAACAGTGGAAAGGCGATAAGAGCGCTCACTGCAGTGACGACGGCGGCCACGACAAAGATCACAAGCGACTGCAGATCCATCAGTTGACAGCCTCAGAGTCTTGTGTTTTCTCGTCTGAGACGGTGATTTCAGCTGCTGTCGGAGTCGTGTTCAGGGCATCGGGTCGATTCGGACCCGCTGTGCGAGTCAGGTCGACGACGGACCTCAGCTGCGCTTCAAGCTCCCGACGTTGAGTGAAGACACTCGGATCCCGGGAAGCGAGGACGAGCTTCCTCAGTGCTCCCAGATCAATCGGTGTGACCGGCACCTGTGTGATGAGCGGATGGGTGGGGCGGTTGTCCTGCTCTCGAGGAGACAGAAGCGCCTCGGTCAGTTTCTCGCCCGGGCGCAGTCCGGTGTACACGATTCGGGCATCGGGACGTCCGGAGAGGGCTATGACACGTTTGGCCAGATCGTCAATCCGGATCGGCTCGCCCATGTCGAGAACAAGTGTCTCACCAGGCCGACCAATAGCCGCCGCCTGCAAAACGAGTTCGCAGGCCTCGTCGGCAGTCATGAAGTATCGCGTGACCTCGGGGTCAGTGACAGTCACCGGATCTCCGGCTGCCACTTGCGCGACGAATGTCTCGAGCACCGATCCCCGGGAGCCGAGGACATTTCCGAAGCGCACGGACATATATCTTCGTCCTGATTCTGCAGCCACTGAGGCGATTGCGCGTTCGATCGAGAATTTTGTTCGACCCAGCACCGAAGTTGCACCAGCGGCTTTGTCCGTTGATATGTGGACAAAGGATTCGACGTCATTGGACACAGCCGCGTCCAGCAAGTCGAGACTGGCGCCCACATTGGTGCGCACAGCTTGTTCGGGGAATCGCTCGAGAAACGTCAAGTGCTTGAGTGCAGCGGCGTGGAAGATGATGTCAGGCTTCACTTCGGCCACGAGCGCATTGATGAAGGCGGTGTCTCGGAGGTCACCGAGGACGAGGTCTTCGCTGGTTAACATCGCGGAACCCTCGAGCCCAAGCTGAGTGGCATGCAGGCCCGATTCATCGCGATCGGTCATCACGATCCGCGCCGGATCGAAGCGCGCCGCCTGTTGGCACAGTTGGGATCCAATTGACCCTCCTGCGCCTGTGACAAGGACAACTCGACCGGCGATTGCCGAGGAGATGTCCTCGACGTTGGTCGAAATCGGCTTGCGACCGATGAGATCTTCGAGGCTGATATCGCGAAAATTGCGATGCCGTAAGTCGGCCACGTCGGGCGAGTCCGGTTCCGGCCGATTGTAGTCAGACTCGGAAAGGCTGGGCATTACCTTGATCTCGACCGGGCGCGAGTCGAGATCAGATGCTATTTGCTGCAGGGCCTCCGGAGCGAGGTCCGCGATGGCGATGATGACTACGCTGGCGCCCGAGCGATCGACTTGTTCCGCGATGTCGGATACCGGCCCGAGCACACGAATGCCGTTGTAGCGGAGATGGCGCTTAGCGGGATCGTCGTCGAGCAGGCCAACAGCGAAATATTCGTTGCGGGTATCCTGGGTGATCATGTCCAAAGCAAGCATTCCGTGATTTCCTGCTCCGACGACAAGAGTCGCTCGAGAGGAATGGGAAGTCGAGATGGTCCGCAGCCGCAGATTGCGACGGATCCAATTCTCAAAGCTCTTCGCCACGAGCATTATGGCCCCGGCCGCGATCGGCACGCTTGTGGGGATCAGCAGTTGACTGGCGAACAGGAATTCGGTGACCCACATCAGCCCCACACCAAGTGCCACCGTTCCAGCAATGGCTGCAAACTGGTCGGTCGAACCTCGGTGGTATCTCCCTCGATATACTGCGAGAGGGCCGCAGATCAGAAATACAACCAGGGCAATGCTCGAACACACGAACATTCCTGCAATATTGATCCGCTCCATGTGGAAGTCATAGCGAACCAGTGTCATCGCGACAACGAAAAACGCGAAGATGATTCCATCAGCTAAGGACAGAACGATCGCCATGATGCTCTTGCCCAGAGGGGTACGAGAGGGAGCGGGCCCTGCGTTGCTTGCCACGGTCCTCATTTCACTTGGCTCATGCGCACTGCCTTCGGAAGTCAGCCCGTGGAATAATCTCTGCCACAGAGGTGCAACCAGCGCCTTTCAACTCCACGATTGTACTATTGGTCCTAACAGGATTCATACACGAGACATTGGGGAGTCATACAGGCTGAGTGTCGTTTCGATCGTCGAAAGGCCCGCCTGAGCAGCTGCCCAGGTAAAGCTGCCGAATCGACCTTCAACGTATCATTTTCTGTCTGCCTTCGATTCGGAGCAGTTTTCCGGCCCACACGAGAGGGAGCCACACCTTGACGAGTCAGCCACTACATACCTTGAGAACCGCTCTTTGGCATCTGAGGAATGGTGGAATTGAAGAGATGAGGCAGTGGCACCGCCGCCGCTCGCTTCCTCAGGGCGCGGCAGACTCTCCTGCAGCACTGCGAAGGAAGGACCTCTCAGGAACCAAGCTGACCGACATGTTTCCTGCGTTGCCGAAACCACAGAACTCACCGATATTTGAGGGCCTGAAGGTCGGAGTCATCCTTGATGACTTCTCAATGGAGAGCTTCGGATACGAGTGGTCGCTCACCCAGCTCTTACGCACAAGCTGGAAGGCCCAGTTGGACGGACTCGATTTCATATTCATCGAATCAGCATGGAACGGAAATTCGGGCAGTTGGAAATTCAAGCTGACCGGCACAGCAGGCCCCAGCACAGAAATCAGAGATCTGCTCGCCGAATGCCGCAAACGAGGGCTGCCCACGGTGTTCTGGAACAAAGAGGATCCTCCACATTTCGATGACTTCTTCCCCTTGGCAGAACTATGTGATGTCGTGTTCACGAGTGACGTTCGGCTGATCCCGGAATATCAGAGGAAGCTGGGTCACAATCGAGTACGTGCGCTTCCCTTTGCCGCGCAGCCGGCTATTCATTCGCCGGCACGACCGGCAAACAAACATGCTGCGCGGGATATCGCCTTCGCAGGAATGTACTTTTCCCACAAATTTCCAGAGCGTCGCGAACAGATGGACACGTTGCTCGGAGCAGCCGCAGAGGTGTCGCCCCGCATGGACTACGGCCTCGAGATCTTCTCGAGGTTTCTCGATGCCGACGAGCGATACCAGTTCCCGGGGGAACTGGCAGATAAGGTCATTGGATCACTGCCCTACCGCAATCTCCTCACTGCCTATAAGAACTACAAGGTCTTCCTCAATGTGAACTCCGTCGTCGACTCGCCGAGCATGTGCGCAAGACGCATATTCGAAATCACCGCAGCCGGAACGCCTGTCATCACGACCCCAAGCGTTGCAACAAAGGCGTTCTTCCCCCCGGAGGAAGTCCCCCAGCCTGAGTCGAAAGAAGATGCGGAGTGGACGCTGCGAGCCTTCGTTCGGAGCAGGGAATTGCGCGACCGCACAGTCCATCTCGCTCAACGTCGAATCTGGCGGGAACACACCTACAGTCACCGAGCGATGACTGTGATGGACTCGCTCGATTTCGAATACTCCAATCCGATTACAGCCTCGGTCTCAGCGATCGTATCGACAAATCGTCCAGAAAATCTTGGAATGATTCTGTCGACGCATTCCTCGCAGACGCACGCCGACCGCGAACTGGTCGTGATCGCCCATGGCTTTGATGTTCCGTCCGACTTGAGACAGCGGGCCGAAGACGCCGGAGTGCACAATTTCACTGTCGTCAGCGCTGGCGATGACGAGACTCTGGGCGGTTGTCTCAACAAGGGAATCGAAGCTGCAAGTGGAACTGTGATCGCGAAAATGGACGATGACGATGTCTATGGTGAGCACTATCTTTCGGATCAGCTCGCGGCGCTGCGATACTCGAGTGCCGACCTGGTTGGCAAACAAGCTCACTACATGCACCTGCGCAACCGCGATATCGTCATGTGCAGATTCCCGGAGAAGGAGCATCGCTACACTGACCTGGTGATGGGACCGACGTTGATGGCCCGCAAAGAGACCTTCGAACAGTTCCCATTCTCAGATCGAACATTGGGAGAGGACACCGATCTGCAGCAGCGGCTGGTGACCGAAGGCGCCCGTATCTATTCGTCTGATCGGTTCAACTTCGTCCAAGTCCGAGGTATCCATGCGCACACCTGGACCGTCGATGACAATCTGCTACTTGCCAACGGCGAAGTGCACAGCTTCGGTTACGCACCCGACCATTACTGCTTCTGAAGGAGCCCGTTATATCCCCGCGAGCAATTCGTTGAGGATGTCGACGCTGCGTGAAGCCGAGTGTCCATCACCATAGGGATTCACCGCATTTGCCATTTCCCGGTAGGCTTTCTCATCGTCAAGAAGTCGTGAGACTTCAGCGATGATGGTTTCGGTTGCCGTGCCGATCAATTTCACGGTTCCGGCATCCACTGCCTCCGGTCGTTCAGTATTCTCTCGCAATACCAGCACGGGCTTACCTAAACTGGGGGCTTCTTCCTGAATGCCGCCCGAATCGGTGAGAACGATGTCGGAGTGGGCGATCAGATGTGAGAATTCCCCGTATTCGACGGGTTCAATGGAGGCAACGTTGTCGAGATCTGCGATCTGAGGTTCGATCGACGCGCGGACTTTGGGATTCTTGTGGGCGGGCCAAACAATGAATAGGCCGGGGTAGCTTGTGGCAAGTTCGCGCATGGCCCGACCGATGTTGATCATGTTCTCCCCGAGGTTTTCCCGGCGGTGGGTGGTGACGAGTAGGACACGCCGATCATCGGCATTCAGGCTCTGCAGTTCGGGGATCGTGAAATCCATGGGACGTGCCACTGCCCAGTGCAGGGCATCGATCACAGTATTTCCGATGACATGGATGTTCTCATCCGGGACGCCATCGGCCAGGAGATTGCTCCGCGAGACCATCGTCGGTGCTAGGTGCACTCGAGCGATCTGCGACACAATCTTGCGATTGGCCTCTTCAGGGAACGGTGAGTTGATGTCACCGCTGCGCAGGCCTGCCTCAAGGTGCACGACGGGGATCTCTTTGTTGAAGGCGGCGATGGCCGAGGCCATCACCGTCGTGGTATCACCTTGGACGAGCACCGCATCGGGACGGTGCTCTTCCAAGACTGCGTCAATCTCGGCAATGACGCGTCCAGCGAGGCCGTTGAGCGTCTGGCCATGCGACATGAGGTTGAGATCGACGTCAGGAACGATGTCAAAGACCTCATTGACTTGATCGAGCATCTCCCGATGCTGTGCAGTCACGACGACGATTGGAGTGAGCGCTTCGTCCTTCTCAAGCGCCTTGATCACAGGTGCCACTTTGATGGCTTCGGGTCGAGTCCCATAAATGATCATGACTTTAGGACGGGCAACCGCACTGTCAGCACTCAAAACGTCTCCTTTTTGATGGACAGTTGACCTGCCACACAATAGCACCGCGCATCAGGAACTCCAGCTTCCAATCGCACCAGCTTTTGTTCTTCATTTCCTGAAGCTGGGGATACTCACTACTATTTCACTTGTCGTATCGAACAGTTTGGAGCATCATCCATGAACGCCCTCCCCCTCAGCAACCGCCCGTCGGTGGCCGTGATCGGCCTCGGCTACATCGGACTGCCGACCGCGGCCGTCCTCGCCAGTTCGGGTGCGGATGTCGTCGGAGTGGATATCAACCAGGAGGCCGTCGACGTCATCAACGCCGGCCAGGTGCCGTTCGTCGAACCCGATATGGCCACGACCGTTGCCGGTGTCGTCTCCCAGGGGTACCTCAAGGCGACAACCGAAACTCCCCACGCGAACACCTACATCGTGGCGGTGCCCACTCCCTTTGCCGAGGGGCACAAGCCGAATCTGTCCTACATCGAGACCGCGGGCAAGCAGATCGCACCACTGCTCGAGGGCAACGAACTCATCATCCTCGAATCGACGTCACCTCCCGGTGCCACCGAGTTTCTGGCCGATACGGTCCTCGCCGCTCGCCCGGACCTGACACTCAAGCCGGGCAGTGCGAATTCGATCTACTTCGCCCACTGCCCCGAGCGTGTGCTGCCGGGGCGCATCATGATTGAGCTGCGCACCAACGACCGTATCGTCGGCACTCTCAACGGTGAGGCCGGGGAACGGGCTCGTGAACTCTACGAACTCTTCTGTGAGGGCGAGTTCCTTATGACCGATGCGCGAACAGCGGAGATGGCGAAGCTGACGGAGAACGCTTATCGCGACGTCAACATCGCCTTCGCCAACGAACTGTCGATGATTTCGGACGGCCTCGACATCAACGTCTGGGAACTCATCCGTCTGGCCAATCACCACCCTCGCGTGAACATCCTGCAGCCAGGCCCCGGAGTCGGTGGACACTGCATCGCCGTCGACCCGTGGTTCATCGTGGCCACCTCACCGGAACGTTCCTCACTGATCAGAACAGCGCGCGAGGTCAATGACGCGAAGCCCGGCTTCGTCCTCGACAAGCTCCTCCCCCAGGCCAAGCGCATCAACGATGTGCAGATCGCAGCTCTGGGACTGGCGTTCAAACCCAACATCGACGACCTGCGTGAAAGCCCCGCTCGGCAGATCGTGGGTCGCCTCGCAGAAGAGCTTCCGCAGGCGAACATCATGGCCGTCGAACCCAACATCGACGAGCTTCCCTCCGAGTTGGCGGCTCGTGAGAACGTGACGCTGACAGAGATAGACGAAGCCGTTCGCGCCGCCGACATCGTGCTCCTCCTCGTCGATCACAACGAGTTCGTCCGCCTGGACCGGTCACTGCTGGCGCAGAAGATCGTGCATGACACTCGGGGCGTGTGGAGCTGAGCGTTCCCTCAGGCTTCATCCTCCTGAGGGAACGTAGTCGGTTCCCGACCGTGAAACGATTGGCCTGTCTCTTGCCACGCCATAAATTTGGTACTTTTCAGAGCACAACATCGTCAAAGGACGCAAATGGATACACGGCCTATCGGAATCAGTCTCACCCTGTACTGTCTGACCGGGTTCGCGGTGCTTGCAGGCGTGATCTCTTACCTCAGTGAGAACACTGTCTACATTGCGATGATCACGCTGATCAGCGCAGTACTGCTAGTCGGCGGATGCCTAGCAACGATCTTGGAACGAATCCACTGGTCAATTGTTTCGAGCACAAACCGGGCCAAAGACGTCTCATAGGGCCCTACCCAATGTGCCCCTGGCCAGGAATTTCCAGCTCCTCGTTTCGCCGCTATCGAATCGTGTCACCAAGTCTAGACTCGCGAAGCTGTGCTCCTGTGAACCGTTTGAGCTCTATGGGGACTGCGCTGTCAATTGACTGAACCCGAAAGCCAGCACACCTCCCAATGTCCGCACCACAAGTGCAATTCCACAGCTCGAAACTGAGTTGCCGCGTCAGATCAGCTCCCGGGTAAGGCGAAGGCAGGAGTCGACGACGGCGGGCGTAAGGTGGACTCAGCGCTCCAACTGCAGAATGAGTACACGCCGTTCCAACTGGAGAGTGCGCACCCCTGCTGCCCGTTGACGCCCTGAACCGAGGAGAAGAATTGACCACTGAACCGATCTGGTGCCCGAACCCCGACCAGACCCCGCAACCGCAGATCCATGCGTTCACCGAATTCGCGAACACGCGCTCGGGGCGGAACATGGTCAGCTATGACGATCTGTGGCAGTGGTCGGTGAAGGACCTCGAGGGTTTCTGGGGTGCCGTCTGGGACTTCTTCGACGTCATCGCCGACGAACCCTTCACCGAGGTCCTCACCGACCGGTCCATGCCGGGCGCCACCTGGTTCCCCGGCACCCGCGTCAACTACGCCGAACACGCGTTGCGCGCCGCACTCGACGATAACCTCGCCGACGAGCCCGCGATCATCACGATCACCGAAGACGGCAACCGGTCCGAGACCACCTGGCGCGAGCTGCGCCGCCAGGTTGGATCCGTCGCCGCCTGGCTGCGCAGCCAAGGCGTCGGGCAAGGCGACCGGGTCGTCGGCTACCTGCCGAACACCCACCACACCCTCATCGCCTTCCTCGCCTCCGCCTCACTCGGTGCCGTCTGGTCAGCCTGCGCCCAGGACTACGCCGCCGCGGGAGCCGCTACGAAGCTGGGCCAACTCGAACCGACGGTCCTCTTCGCCGCCGACGGCTACTTCTGGAACGGCACCGGCTTCGACCGTCGGGACCAGGTTGCGGATTTGGCGGCACGGATCCCGTCGCTGCGGGCCGTCGTCGGTGTCGACAACCTCGGCGAGGGTGCCCTCGATGAGAACAGCACGATTGACAACCTCTTCGACTGGGACGAGATCTCCTCCGGCGACACTGAGCCGGAGTTCGTGCGGGTCGACTTCGACACCCCGTTGTGGGTGCTGTACTCCTCCGGCACCACAGGCATTCCCAAAGGCATCGTGCACAGCCACGGAGGGGTCGTCATCGACCACCTGCGCCTGCTGGGCCTGCAACTGGACGTGCGGCCGGGTGACCGGTTCTTCTGGTACACGAACACGAACTGGATGATGTGGAACCTCGTCGCCTCGGCACTGTTGGCCGGAGTGACCACCGTCTGCTTCGACGGCAGCCCCCTCTACCCCGGCCCCCGGCGACTGTGGGAGATCGCCGCAGACACCGGGGCCAAGGTGCTCGGGGTCAGCCCGGGGATCTTCCTCGCCGGGATGAAGGCCGGGCTCGAACCCGGCAAGGAACTCGACCTGTCCGCCCTGCAGACCATCGGCGCCACAGGAGCCCCCGTACCCGCACACTGCTATCCCTGGGTCCGCGACGCCGTCGGTGAGAACGTGCAGCTCGCCTCGGTCAGCGGCGGCACGGACGTGGTCAGCGGATTCGCCGGATCCGCGCCGAACCTCGAGGTGTGGGAGGGAGAACTCTCCGCACCCGTCCTCGGGGTGGCCCTGGAATCCTGGGACGATGACGGCCAGCCGCTCACCGGTGAGGTCGGGGAGATGGTCATCACCGCACCGATGCCGTCGATGCCGGTGAAATTCTGGAACGACCCCGACGGCACGCGCTACCGCGACACCTACTTCTCGATGTTTCCCGGAGTGTGGCGCCACGGCGACTGGATCACGATCACCGAACGCGGCAGCGTCATCATCTCCGGACGCTCGGACGCCACTCTCAATCGGCACGGTGTGCGCCTGGGCAGCGCCGACATCTACGACGTCGTCGACGGCATCCCCGAGGTGGCCGAATCCCTCGTCATCGGCGCCGAACAGCCGGGCGGCGGGTATTGGATGCCGCTGTTCGTCGTCCTGGCTTCAGGCGCGTCGCTTGATGATGGCCTGCGCGAGCGGATTGCGCGGGATCTGCGTGAGAAGGCCTCACCCCGGCACGTGCCCGATGACATCATCGCTGTGCCGGCCATCCCCCACACCCGCACGGGCAAGAAGCTCGAAGTGCCCGTCAAGCGCCTCATCCAGGGGCATGCGCTGGAGAAAGTGGCCAACCCGGACGCCGTGGATTCGTTCGAGGCGCTGAGCTACTTCGCGCGATTCGCGAAGAACAGCGAGGGCTGAGGGACAACTGGCGCGTGCCGCCCCGGGGCCACC
>JAKDSA010000078.1 GCA_030457025.1 Brevibacterium sp.
CGCCCGGTTCAGCGGCGCCGCCCGGTTCAGCGGCGCCGCCCGGTTCAGCGGCGCCGGGAGACGATGACGCTTCGCGGTCCTCGCCACGTGTTGATGATTGGCGGTTGGCGTTCGCCGGACTGCTGGAACCGGAGCGATCCGGGTCGCCGCCCGACTCCGAACGCGAAGAGGTGGAGATCCCGTTCTTTCCGATCACGGAGTCGGAAGCGAAGAAGTTCGAGGAGAGACAGCGGGCCGCCTCCGTAAGCGGTGAACCTTCCCAGTTCGAGGTCGCCGAGGTTGTCGAACCCCTTACTGTTCCGTCATCGATTCGGCCCAAGCATCGTCGCCGCACCCGCTCGGCCGGTGGCTCCGCGGACAGCTGTGCGGAGAGATACCTCCGGCAGGCACTGCTCGACGCGGGGTGACGTGGTGAAACTGCAACAATTCGGACACCGCCCGAATCTGGTCAGACTGCATGATTCGGAGTATGAATACTGACGAAAGCACTGCTCGCGGACCAGACGGCGACAGCAGCGATCACGGGGATCGAAACGCAGATGTACCCGCCGAGGGCTTGCGACCGGGGCACGGGGCGCGACCGAGCTGGGACCTGTTCCGGGCCGCCCGTCTCCTGCCGCTCGTGACGGTCGCAGCGTGGATCATCACGATCTTCGTGCCGATCCTCGACAGCGGCAATGCCGACGGACCGAGAATCACAATCACGTCTTTGGGGGATTCTCCGCTCGACCCTGAGTACCTCAACCCTGGATTCATCGCCATCTGGGTCCTGATTGTCGTCTTCGCGCTCCTGCCATGGTTGTTCGGTGCCGAACAGTGGTGGTCGGCGGCAGCTATCTTGTTCGGGGCCGTCATTCTCCTTGGCCTCGCAGCCGCTGTCATCAATCCGCCCTTCCTGATGTGGGACGGGCAGACCGATGACGGAATGCCGACAGGTGGCATGGAGGTCGTTCGTCCGGACTTTGGTTTCGTGCTCTGTGCCATCGGCGGTTTCGCGCTCGGTGCCTCCGGCTTCTGCGGATGGATCGGCGGCCAGCGTCTGAAGCACAGAGCAGCGGCATGAGGAGGGCACGGGGCAATGTCAGCGCGTGGAGCAATTGCGTGACGTCACGCAATGAACGAATGCGGCTGATGGCCCGGGCTCTCCCAACCCTGGCGTTGCTTGCCTGGGTGGTGACGATCTGGGTGCCGGTCCTCGACAGCGCATCCAGCAGTTTGCACACAAGCGCGGCGCCCAGGATCGTCGTAACCTCGTATGGTCGCACCCCTGTGGAATTGATCGATCTCGAACCTGAATTCGTCATCATCTGGATCGGTCTGCTGACATGTGTGATCTCCGCGTGGATCGTCGACAGCCTGCTGCTTTGGGCCTGGGCCACCACGGTATTCGGCATCGTGGTGCTCGCGTTCCTGGTCGGCTTGGTTGGAGAACCTCCGACGCTCATGTGGGACGGGCAGGATGGCAACGGTGAGTGGGTCGGAGGCATGGCGGTCGGCTATCCGGCTGTGGGTGCGGCATTCTGGGCGGTCGGCGGCATCGCCTTGATCGGCGCTGGTGTCTGCGGCCTCATCGGGGAACGTCTTCGATCTGACGGTCGGCCCGGCGGTAGGCCCGGCGGTCGGCTCAGCGGCAGGAGCAGCCATCGAGACAGTCACCGAGACAGCCTACGAATCAGCCGTTGGTTCGAGACCGCGTCAAGTCGCGACGATCAGATCCGTGTACGTCGGCACCGCTCCACATCTGAACACGCTGCCCGCCTGCTGCCTCTCGTGAGCGTGGCGGCCTGGGTGGCGATGATCTGGGTGCCCATCATGGCTAGTCGGACATCAGGGGAGGGCTCAGTCATCCTGACGTCTCTGGGCAGGCATCCGATCCGCATCGGTGACTTGGGCCCGGATGTCCTGCTCCCGTGGGCGGCGGTCCTCATCTGTGCCGCCATCGTGTGGATCATGGACCCGCCGACCTGGTGGTCAGTGGTCGTCATCCTGATCGGTGTTGGACTATTCGTCATGCTGCAGATGATCCTGATCGACCCGCCGACGGCGTATTTCAGCAGTGAGGATTCGGAAGGTGAGCCGTTCGGGGCCACGATCATCGGGCGCCCCGCTGCAGGAGCGAGCTACTGGATCCTGGGAAGTGGTGCCCTGGTGCTGGCCGGAATCCTTGGCTGCATTCGCGATCGCCGCATGCTGCGCCCGGATCGGCTCGCACAACCCCACTGAAACCGCGCGGTCTCCCTGAACACAGCCGACCGAGGACACCACACAGCCGACCGAGGACACCACACTGCCGACCGAGGACGCCCCGCAGCCAGCGAGGACACAGCAGTGCCCCCAGCCCGAAATGACATCTCAGGCTGGGGGGCACTGCACTCACATCACCTATCGGGAACCGTCACATGGCATCATCACTGATCGGAAGCGAACACTCCTGCGAAGAATTTACCGATCTCTTCATGGGCGTCCAAGGGGAAGACGCCCGAGACATACTGATCGGGACGGACCACGACCACAGCGCCATCACGACTGACCCCGCGCTCGTCGTAGATGTCTTCCTCGGGCATGGCCGCGAAGATCTTCTCCACGTACTCGAGGTCGAACTCGCCCACATGCGGGCGGAAGGCCGTCGGGACGTCGGGGAACGAGAACTCGGTGTGGTTCTGCTGGTAGACGACGCTGAGCTCGATGAGCGCATCCATGTCGTCGCCTTCACGCCGGAACCTGACCAGAGGTGATGCCGGGTCGAATTCGAGCCAGTCGGCCAGCTGCGTGACCTTTGACTTCGCCAAGGCCGACGCACCGGACGCAACGGGCGCACCCGACGCACCGCCGTCGCCGAGCATCGGGGCCTGGGCATCCGCGAAGACGTAGACGCGCCAACGGCCATCGGCCCGTGCCTCGTGGCCCAGGTGGATGAAGTTGGCGTCACAGCTGCGCTGGACCTGTGCCGACTTGAACCTCTTGCCCACGGGGAATCCGCTGGCCAGTTCCTGGTGCGTGGGAGACGCGGTGATCATCGACTCTGTGTACTCGGTCATGAACCCGGCCGGGAACTCGGCGGTCTTGACGTAGAAGTCCTGCAGGTAGGTCTCGTCCGGAAGCTCCTCCTGCGGGGTCGCCATCAGCGTCGACCATTCCTTATCGAAGTCGATGAGGTTCTTCGCAGTCACCTGCCGCTCTGCGGAGTAGGTCCGCAGCAGCTCCTGCGGCGACCGTCCGGACAGCACTTGACCGAGCTTCCACGAGATGTTGAACCCGTCCTGCATCGACACGTTCATGCCCTGGCCGGCCTTCGCCGAGTGGGTGTGGCAGGCATCGCCGGTGATGAAGACGCGGGGACATGGTGCGCCGACAGTATTGTCATCGGTGTCATCGAAGGCATCCGTGAGACGGTGGCCGACCTCGTAGACGCTGTGCCAGGCGACGTCCTTCACATCGATGCTGTACGGGCTGATGATGGCATTGGCTCGAGCGATGATCTCGTCGACACTCGTCTGTCGCACCTTGCGTGCGTCGTCCTCGGGGACTTCGCCCAGATCGACGTACATGCGGAACAGGTGGCCGCCCTCGCGGGGAATGTGGAGGATGTTGCCGTGCTTCGAGGAGATCGCGCATTTGGTGCGGATATCGGGGAAGTCGGAGTTCGCGAGCACGTCCATGACGCCCCAGGCATGGTTGGCCTGATCGCCGATCATCGTGCGTCCGATGGACTTGCGCACACCCGAACGGGCACCGTCGCAGCCGATCACATAGCCGGCGCGGATTGTGCGTTCTTCGCCTGCGCGTTCACCGGCGGTGTAGCGAACCGTAACCGTGACCGGGTGATCGGAGGCGGCAGCTTCGGAGTCGGCCGGGCCGGTGGCAGCATCGTCGACCGTGAGATCGACGAATTCGATGCCGTAGTCAGGCTCGATGCGGCCGGGGGACTGCTTGGCGAACTGCGCGAAGTAGTCGAGAACCCGCGCCTGGTTGACGATGAGGTGCGGGAACTCGCTGATTCCGGATTCGTCATCCTTGGGTCGTCCGGTGCGGATGATGTGCTCGGGGTTCTCCGGGTCCGGGTTCCAGAAGGCCATGTCGATGATGTGATAACCCTCGCGCATGATCTCCTCGGCGAACCCGAACGCCTGGAAAGTCTCGACCGAGCGCGCCTGAATGCCGTCGGCCTGCCCGATGACCAGTCGCGAGTCGCGCTTCTCGATCATCCGGGTGTTGACCTCCGGATACTGAGACAACTGTGCTGCCGCGACCATGCCCGCCGGGCCGCTGCCGACGATGAGGACATCGACCTCATCAGGCAGGTCCTCTGAGCGATCGATTCCATAACCTGCTGCAGCTTCGATCCGCGGGTCTGCGGACACATAGCCGTGCTGGTGAAAATGCATGTCAACCTCCGGTTCATCACACGTCTTCGTGACTTTCCAATATTAGCAGTTCATATACGATCGTGTGTTACTCAGGTCATCATGAGCGGATACCTATGATCGGGCTCACGGACTGCTCATCCTCGTGGGCCGGTCCCAGAGGGATGCCCGAACGGTCCCGCAGGGCCAGTGTGGCCACCAGCGCGATCACGGTCATGCCACCCAGATAGATGGCCACCGAGGTGGTCGTGCCGGTGGCCGAGACCAAAGCCTTTGCGATCGTCGGAGCGAAGGCTCCACCGATGATCGAACCGATCGCATAGGAGACCGAGACGCCGGAGAAGCGCACGCTGGCGGGGAAGATCTCGGCGTACATCGCCGGCTGCTGACCATAGGTGAAGCCGAGCCCCACCGTCAGGATGACCAGCCCCAGGAACAGCATCCAGATGCTGCCGGTGTTGACCAGCGGGAAGAGGGAGAAGATGCCGATCAGCAGCAGGCCCCACCCGAGCAGATAGGTGTTCTTCCGCCCGATCTTGTCCGAGACGGATCCGGCGACGATCGTGAAGATCAGCCACGACACCGCCGAGGCGGAGACCGCCCAGAGCACGGGGCCGCGGTCGAGTCCGACCGGCCCGGCAGGATCGGTGGCGTAGTTCTGGATGTAGCCGCCGGTGGTCATGTAGCCGGCGGCATTGTTGCCGACGAAGACCAGCGACGCGAGGATGACGAGAAGCCAGTGGCTCTTGAAGAGTCTGCCCAGAGGATTGGACACCTGCTCCTTGCGCTCGGCGATCTCGTGGAAGACGGGGGACTCCTCGACCCCTCGGCGGATCCAGTAGCCGACGGCGACGAGCAGGATCGAGAGGAAGAACGGCACGCGCCAGCCCCACTCGAGGAAGGCCTCGCCGGGGGCGATCGCGGTCATCAGCGCGAGTACACCGGAGGACAGGATGAGGCCGATGGAGACGCCGATCTGCGGGAAGGATCCGCGCAGACCGCGATGCTTGACCTCCGCATGCTCGACGGCCAGGAGGACTGCTCCGCCCCACTCTCCACCGGCGGAGATGCCCTGGATGATGCGCAGGACGATGAGGAGGATGGGTGCTGCGATGCCGATCGAATCGTAGGTCGGCAGGAAGCCGATGAGGGCCGTGGCCGCACCCATCGCGATGAGTGTGATGATGAGGACGACCCGGCGCCCCAGCTTGTCACCGTAGTGCCCGGCGAGGAAGGCACCCAAGGGGCGGAACAGGAAGCTGATGCCCACGGTGGCGAAGGCGACCATCGTCGACAGGGTCGAGCCCAACGGACCGAAGAACAGTTCGTTGAAGATCAGCCCCGAGGCTGCCGCATAGAGGAAGTAGTCGTACCACTCGATGCTGGTACCGACGACGGTCGCGAATGCCACCCGACCTTGGGTGTGCGTTTTAGTCACCATGACTCCTGTGTCGCATTGAGACTGCTGCGTTTGTGCCGCTGTCACAGGCCAGCCCGACCGCCGATGCGGTCTCACTGATGTGACACGGGATACTTGTCCTCCGGAACCGTATCATATACGATCTTGGTGAAAGCTAATCGAAATGAGGTGCGAGATCGATGTCGACTCCAGCTGGTGTCCCACTCCGACCGGGCAAAATCATTGCCGTCCATGTGGCCTATGAGTCACGTGCTGCTCAGCGTGGCAAGCGGCCTTCTCAGCCGTCCTATTTCCTCAAGGCAACAAGCTCCCTGGCCGCATCGGGGGAGTCGATCGAACGTCCCGCCGGAACCTCGCTGCTGGCCTTCGAGGGTGAGATCGCCATCATCATCGGCGCTGCGGCCCGCGCGGTCAGCGCCGATGAAGCCTGGACTTATGTCGAGGGCGTGACCGCGTCCAACGACTTCGGCCTCTATGACATCAAGGCCCCTGACAAGGGTTCGAACCTGCGGTCGAAGAGCCGCGACGGCTACACGCCGCTGGGTCCCAACATCATCCCCGCCGCCGAGGCGGACCCTCAGTCACTGCGCATCCGCACCTGGGTCAACGGCGAGGTCAAGCAGGACGACGGCACGAGTGCCGCGCAGCTGATCTTCCCCCTGACCCAGATCGTCGCCGATCTCAGCCAGCACATGACATTGGAGCCCGGTGACGTCATCCTCACCGGAACCCCCGCGGGATCAACTGTGGTGGCGCCCGGGGACACGGTCGAGGTCGAGGTCAGCACCGCCTCGGCGAGCGCCGGATCAGAACTCACCTCGGGCCGACTCGTCACGAACGTCGTTGAGGGGCCGGGGGAATTCGATCCGAAGCTGGGCAGCACACCGGCTGTGACCGAAGCTCTGCAGGCCGACGCCTGGGGATCGCGCGAGGCCGCAGGTCTGGCACCGGAAGAGACGGCACCGGAAGAGACGGAACCGGAAGAATCCACGGTCGGCCTCAGCGAGGACCTGCGCGCGAAACTCACCGAAGCACCCACTGCGGGCCTGTCGGCGCAGCTGCGCGGGCGCGGACTCAACAACGTGGTCATCGAAGGCGTCTCGCCGCTGGTGCCCGGCAACAAGGTCGTCGGCACCGCGAAGACTCTGCGCTTCGTGCCCAACCGTGAGGA
Source organism: Brevibacterium sp. (assembly GCA_030457025.1). GTDB lineage: Bacteria > Actinomycetota > Actinomycetes > Actinomycetales > Brevibacteriaceae > Brevibacterium. The sequence goes on from JAKDSA010000078.1 coordinate 6,956, forward strand.
TCTGTTCAAATCACATGGCGGCGGATACAACGCCCAGAAGCGGGCCTTCGACTCCCTGCGCTCCGGTGAGGTCGTCGTCATTGAGGCACGTGGCGAGTCCGGCTCGGGAACCCTCGGCGACGTGTTGGCGCTGCGGGCCAAGGCCCAAGGCGCGACCGGCGTCATCACCGACGGGGGAGTCCGCGACTCCGCCGAGGTCGCCGGCATCCTCCCCGTGTTCGCGACGGCGAAGAACCCCGCCGTGCTCGGCCGCAAGCACGTTCCCTGGGAATCCGACGTGGCCGTGGCCTGCGGAAATGCCACAGTGCTGCCGGGCGACGTGATCGTCGGAGACGACGACGGAGTCATCGTGATCCCGCGAGATCTCGTCGAAGACGTCGTGGATGCGGCGCTGGAGAAGGAGATCGAGGACGGCTGGGTGGCCGAACAGGTCGCGGCCGGCAACCCGATCGAAAGCCTGTTCCCGCCCAAGGGCGAATGGAAAGAGAAGTTCGACGCCTGGAAAGCCGCGCGATGACTTCTGTTCCCACCGCGGAGACACCGCCGGAGGCGAGCTCACTGAGCAAGGCGGAGACCGCCTACCGCTGGATCCGCAAGTGCATCGCGGATCAGACCTTCGAACCTGGGCACAAGCTGGTCCTGGCTCAGATCGCGCTCGAACTCGACACCTCCGTCGTCCCAGTCAGGGAGGCCATCCGCCGCCTCGAGGCCGACGGTCTCGTCACCTTCGAACGCAATGTCGGAGCCCGCGTGGCCATGGTCGACCAGAGCTCCTATGTCCAGTCGATGGAGGCCGTGGCGATCCTCGAAGCAGCGGCGACCGCCCAGGCCCTGGCATTCCTGAGCGAAGACGACCTCGCCGAGGCGGATGCGATCAATGAGCGCATGCGTGATCTCCTGGAGGACTTCGACCCCACCGAATTCACCCGCCTCAACCACGAATTCCATGCAGCACTGTTCCGGCGCTGCCCCAACGAACGCCTGCACAACCTGGTCGCCGTCGAATGGGACCGACTGGCACACCTGCGGAACTCGACCTTCTCCTTCGTGCCCGAACGGGCACGGGGGTCGGTCGACGAACATTCCAGGATCGTCGCGCTGATCAGGGCGGCCGCCTCGGCTGAGGAGATCGAACGGGTCGTGCGCAATCACCGCTCGACGACGCTGGCCAGTTACCAGGAAGCACACGCCAGAACCCCCGATACCCCTGTGACTACAGGAATCATCGACAGAGAAGAGGACAAGCCATGACCGAGTCCACTGCAGCTCCAGCAAATCTGCCGGAGAAGATCCGTCACTACATCAACGGCGAATTCGTCGATTCGATCGACGGCGACGAATTCGACGTCATCTACCCGGTGACCAACGAGACCTACATCAGGGCCGCCTCAGGCAAGAAGGCCGACATCGACGCCGCCGTCGCCTCGGCGAAGCAGGCCTTCGACGAAGGCCCGTGGCCGACGATGCTTCCACGTGAGCGCGCCCGCGTGCTCAACAAGATCGCCGACATCGCCGAAACCCGCAGCCAGGAACTGGCAGAGATGGAGTCCTTCGACTCCGGTCTGCCGATCACCCAGGCGAAGGGCCAAGCCAACCGCGCCGCGGAGAACTTCCGCTTCTTCGCCGACCTCATCGTCGCGCAGGTCGACGACGCGTTCAAGGTCCCCGGCCGTCAGGCCAACTACGTCAACCGCAAGCCCATCGGCGTCGCCGGCCTCATCACCCCATGGAACACTCCGTTCATGCTCGAGTCGTGGAAGCTGGCGCCGGCAATCGCGACCGGCAACGCCGTCGTGCTCAAGCCCGCCGAATTCACACCGCTCTCGGCATCGCTGTGGCCAGGCATCTTCGAAGAGGCCGGACTGCCCAAGGGCGTCTTCAACATGGTCAACGGCTACGGCGAAGAGGGCTTCGCCGGCGACTCACTCGTCAAGCACCCGGACGTTCCCCTCATCTCGTTCACCGGTGAGTCCACGACCGGTCAGACGATCTTCGCCAACGCCGCTCCCTGGCTCAAGGGTCTGTCGATGGAACTCGGCGGCAAATCACCGGCAGTCGTCTTCGCCGATGCGGACCTCGATGCGGCGATCAACGCCACGGTCTTCGGCGTCTTCTCCCTCAACGGAGAACGCTGCACCGCCGGCTCGCGCATCCTCGTCGAGGAATCGGTCTACGAGGAGTTCGTCGAACGCTACGCCGCCCAGGCCAAGCGCGTGAAGGTGGGTCTGCCCTCCGATCCCACCACCGAGGTGGCCGCACTGGTCCACCCCGAGCACTACGACAAGGTCATGTCCTACGTCGAAATCGGCAAGGAAGAGGCTCGCCTCGTCGCCGGTGGAGGTCGTCCCGAAGGGTTCGAGACCGGCAACTTCGTGGAACCGACCGTGTTCGCCGACGTCTCACCCGACGCACGGATCTTCCAGGAGGAGATCTTCGGGCCCGTCGTCGCGATCACCCCGTTCAAGTCCGATGAAGAGGCCCTCCAGCTGGCCAACAACACGAAGTACGGCCTGGCCGCCTACATCTGGACCTCCGATCTCAAGCGGGCACACAATTTCTCGCAGGCCGTCGAATCCGGCATGGTGTGGCTGAACTCGAACAACGTCCGCGACCTGCGCACGCCCTTCGGCGGTGTCAAGGCTTCGGGCCTCGGGCACGAGGGCGGCTACCGTTCGATCGATTTCTACACGGAACAGCAGTCCGTGCACATCAACCTCGGCGAGGTCCACAATCCCGTCTTCGGGAAGCAGTGAAAGGTTTCTGCAATGACTGACACCATCCCAACCCCCTCGGTTCCGGCTCCGGACGTCCTGCGCTGCGCGTACATGGAGATCGTCGTCACCGATCTCAAGAAGTCCCGTGACTTCTACGTCGACGTCCTCGATCTGCAGGTGACTGAGGAAGACGAGAACGCCATCTACCTGCGGTCGATGGAAGAATTCATCCACCACAACCTCGTGCTGCGTCAGGGACCGACGGCGGCAGTTGCCGCATTCTCCTACCGCGTTCGCAGTCCCGAGGACGTCGATGCCGCCGAGGCCTTCTACCGTGAACTCGGGTGTCCGGTCGTGCGAAAGAAGGACGGATTCGTCCGCGGCATCGGTGACTCGGTGCGCGTGCAGGATCCCTTGGGCTTCCCGTACGAATTCTTCTACGAGGTCGAGCACGTCGAGCGCCTGGCCTGGCGCTACGACCTCTACTCGCCCGGAGCGCTCGTGCGCATCGACCACTTCAACCAGGTCACCCCGGACGTGCCGAAAGCCGTGGCGTACATGGAGGACCTGGGCTTCCGGGTCACCGAGGACATCCAGGACGCCGAAGGCACCGCCTACGCGGCGTGGATGCGCCGCAAATCGACCGTGCACGACACCGCGATGACCGGTGGCGATGGACCGCGCATGCACCACGTTGCGTTCGCGACCCACGAAAAGCACAATATCCTCGCGATCTGCGACAAGCTCGGTGCGCTGCGCCTGTCCGACGCGATCGAGCGCGGACCGGGCCGCCACGGCGTCTCGAACGCCTTCTACCTCTACCTGCGCGACCCCGACGGTCACCGGATCGAGATCTACACGCAGGACTACTACACGGGCGATCCCGACAATCCGCGGGTGACCTGGGACGTTCATGACAACCAGCGCCGCGACTGGTGGGGCAACGCAGTCGTCCCGTCCTGGTACACCGATGCCTCGACGGTCCTCGACCTCGAGGGCAACCCGGTTCCGCTGACGAACCGCACCGACGACTCCGAAATGGACGTCACGATCGGCGCCGACGGGTTCTCCTACACCCGCCGTGAGGATGCGACGACGAACTTCGGTGAGCGCTCCGGCGCTGACGACGGAGAAGACGAGTTCAAATTGGGACACCAGCTCTGAGGAGACGCGCACATGCTCGATGAGACAACGATCGCGGCCATCGCCGATGATCTGGCACAGGCGGAGAAGAACCGGTCGAAGATCGGCCTGCTCACGGCTCAGTACCCCGACATGACCGTCGAGGACTCCTACGCCGTGCAGAACGAATGGCGTCGCCGAGGCGAGGCCTCCGGGCGCAGGCTGATCGGTCATAAGATCGGTCTGACCTCGAAGCCGATGCAGCAGGCGACGGGGATCAGCGAACCCGACTACGGGGCGATCTTCGCCGACCAGGTCTACGACACGGGATCGGTCATCGACCACTCGCAGTATTCGGGTGTGCGCGTCGAGGTCGAACTTGCCTTCGTGCTGAAGGACGAGCTGCGCGGACCCGATATCAGCCTCATCGATGTTCTGCGCGCCACCGAATACGTGGTGCCGGCGCTCGAGGTGCTGTCGTCTCGGATCGAGATGGAGGGACGCACCATCGTCGATACGATCTCTGACAATGCTGCGCTGGGGGCCATGGTCCTCGGTGGTCGTCCGGTGGCCGTCGACGCAGTTGATCTGCGCCGAGTCGGTGCGCTTCTCTATCGCAATGAGTCGGTTGAGGACTCGGGCCTCGCCGCCGCAGTGCTCGACCACCCTGCCCGCGGCATTGTGTGGTTGGCGAACAAGCTGGCCGAACACGGCGATGTCCTGAAGGCCGGGGAGACCGTTCTGGCTGGGTCCTTCACCCGCCCCATGTGGGTCAGCCCGGGTGACACCGTCCACGCCGACTACGGAGACTTGGGAGTCATCACATGCCGTTTCAAGTAGAACTGCCACAGACACTCACCCAGCGCGTTGCGAAGTTGGGCGACGGGGAGTACTTGGCCGGAATGTGGGTCTGCTCCGGCTCGCCCGTGGCCGCGGAGATCGCCGCAGCCTCGGGGATGCAGTGGGTGCTCATCGACGCCGAGCATTCGCCGATCGATCTGCAGATCACGACGAGCCTGCTCCAGGCCATGAACGGATACCCCGCGACCCCCGTCGTGCGGGTGCCCGTCAACGACCAGGTGCTCATCAAGCAGTACCTCGACCTCGGCGCGCAGAACCTGCTCGTGCCGATGATCGATACCCCTTCCGACGCCGAGGCGGCCGTGCGATCCGTGTACTACCCACCTCGCGGGGTGCGTGGGGTCGGATCGGCGCTGGCCCGTGCCTCCCGCTGGAACGCGGTGCCGAACTACCTGGCTCGGGCCGAGGAGTTCGTGTCCCTGACCGTGCAGATCGAATCCGCGACGGCGGTGGACAACGCCGCCGAGATCGCGGCGGTCGATGGGATCGACGCGGTGTTCGTCGGGCCCTCTGACCTTGCGGCTTCGATGGGTCTGCTCGGACAGCAGACTCATCCGGATGTCACCGCAGCGGTGTTGGCCACCTTCGACGCGGTCAAGGCGGCCGGCAAGCTCGTCGGCGTCAATGCCTTCGATCCTGAGCAGGCTCGCAAGTACCTCGACGCCGGTGCTTCGTTCGTGCTCGTCGGTGCCGATGTCGGCCTGATGATGAACGGAGCCCGCGCCTGGGCCGAAACCTGGGTTCAGCACTGATCGGCGGACTGCAGTTGAGAACCGCGTGAGTGCATGACCGTGGCCCGGAGGATATGTGCCCTCCGGGCCACGGCTCTATTCATGGCTCCTCACTCCTTGCTTCGACGGCTGCCGGTGATGAGCAGGGCTGTGGCTCCGAGGCCGATGAGGAAGATCCCGGCACCGATGAGCATTCCATTGCCCGTGGTTCCCGTTCTCGGCAGCTGTGCAGGAGGTGCGGGTGCCGCAGGTGTGTCGGCGACCGGTTCGACCGGAGGCGCTGGGGCGTCTGGCGCTTCCGGTGGTGCCGGGGGTGTCGAGGGTTCCTCGGGCGGTGTTGGTTCCGGTGGTGCCGGGGGAGTCGACGGTTCCTCTGGTGGCGCTGTCGGCGTCTCCTCAGGTGGTCTGTGCACGGTTTCGGCAGGGACGCCCCAGTCACTCGTCCACTTCTGGTGGACGTCGTTGCCCTGGATCGTGATCACATAGGTGACCCACCCGACGGGCATATCGAGGGCCTCAGAGTGCACGGTTGCCGTGCCGTCTTCGTCTCCGACGACGGTGATGTCTTGGGAGTCGAGCTCTTTCCCGCTGACCTCTGTGGACTGCTTCGGCTCTGATTCTGAGTGGTAGGCCGTCATCGTGATCACCGCTTCGCCGCCTGGACGCAGTCCGCTGACCGTGACTTCGTCGTGGACGGAGTTGAGCTCGAGGACCGCTTCGGTTTCGGCGCTGGGAGTCCAGGGCGCAAAGCCTGTTTCTCGCGGCTGACCGTGGGTGCCCTTCCACTCCTTCGTGGACTCGTCGCCGGCGATGGCCTCGGTGAAGTACATCCACCCGTGGAAGTCCTGGGGAACTGTGATCGCGTCGGATCGGTGCGTGCCGTTGCCGACGTTCTTCGACGTCACCTGTGCGATCACCTCGGCGTCGTCGTTCTTCCTCCCGGGCTCGGGCACCGATTTCGTCTGCCACAGCTCGTGCTCGACGGTGACGGTGTGGTCGCCGACCAATCCGGAGACAGTGAACTCATCGGTGATCGATTCGCCGGGTTGTGGGTTCTGATCGGAGATCTCGGTGGACACGCGAGGCTGCGAGGTCATGTCGACCTTCGTCTGAGCCGATACCTTGACGGGCTCATCCGGGGTGATGACGCGCTGCACCCGTGTGGTCTTGTGCGGTTCGTAGAGCAGGACGGTCTCTGGTGCGAGGCTCGCCGAAGCATTGGCGGTGACTACGCCCGGTGCATCGAGCTGGAGGGTGGTGACGACGGGTTTCGCCTCGCTGGTCAGGGACTTCGGAGCGTTCTCGGTGCCGGTGGTATCCAGAGTGATGGGAATGCCCGGGACAGCGGTACCCGCGGCGCTGGTCAGGTTAACCGAGAGCGTGACTGCACTCGTCATGGGGAGCTGGACTCGCTTCTCATCGTCGTTGCCGTCGTCGACTCGTTTGAAATCACCGTCGCCGGGACCCTGCTTGCCGTAAGGCTCGAGCACCGGCATGTCCAGGACCGGTGTCAGGCTGACATCGAGCGTATACGGGCCCGCGAACTTCTTCGCCTCGGCCTTGATCTTGGAGAACTGCTTCGCGGCACCCGTGAACTTCTTGTCCAGTTCCGCTGGCTCCTGCGGTGGAACCTTGTGATCATGCGGGATCGCCTGATCCAGACGTGCCAGCGCGCTCAGCGCCGCCTGCACATCGGCCGATTCGGACCCAGAATACTCGTGCAGCGCCCACGCAGTCTGCGCGGAGGTGATCTTCTGCGATTTCGAACCCTTGAAGTATTTGGGCAGAGGCGACTGCTTGCCGGCATCAATGCAGTAGGCCTGCGTGTCGGTGAACGTTCTGTAGGCGCCGTACCAAGTCTTGCCCTGCGGAGCGTGATGCCAGATGCCTGGCCCGTAAGCCTCGCTGGCCTTGAGCATCGGCACTTCGCCGAGCGATGCGGGCGGTCCCTGGGCCATGGCCGGCCCGAACCCGATAAGAGAAGCCAGAGCCAGGACCAGCAGGAGGAGAGCGGAGCGGAGTGTGAAGCGTCTGCGAGTATTCATACCCCGATTCCACGATGGATGTGTCGACCCTGACCAGGGCAGAAAATCTGCCTGTGAATTCACTCGGCGCCATCCACAGCAAAACGAACATGAGTCGGCCTCGAAGCCGGTGTGGATGTGGACAGAAGACCCGGCCCATCCGCAGACATCTCCCCAGGTCAAGTCGGACGCCGGTGAGAGAGGACGTGCACCGGACGAATTCCTCCCAGCTGTTCCTCACGAAGGTGGCCCAGGGAACGGCAGCTCGTCCACAGGGCCGCGAACTTGAGTGGGCCATCGAATGTCAGGAACTGTTGCCGTTCGGCAACACCATTCTGGGCCTGACGTCAGCCTGGGACAGTAAACTTAGCTGAGCGGTGAACTCCACACGAAGAAGGACGATATATGTCGGATCTGACGGGACCCGGAAACGGCCCCGACTCGCAGCAGAATGCACGCCCGGGCAACCCCGTGCCCCCTCGCGCGCAACCGCAAGGGGCCGCCGACCCCCGGAACCCGAATGTGCCGCCCCAGCAAGGGGCGCCGCCGCAGGGACAAGTGCCGCCTCAGCAGGGGCCTCCACCGCAGCAGCGTCCACCGATGCAGGGCCCACCGCCACAACAGGGGCCTCCACCGCAGCAGGGGCCTCCACCGCAGCGCCCGAATAATGACCGGTTTCGTCCTCGACCGCAGCATCCCGGTCCCGGTTCGCCGGGGCCCGGCCCTCAGCAGCCACCTCGTCAGATTCCCCAGCCGGGGATGAACCCGGCGTCGCAGGGCCAGGGCAACCCCCACCTCGGCGGTCCGATGAATCAACCCCAGATGCAGGGCCAACCCCAGATGCAGGGCCAACCGCCGATGCAGCAGC
>JAKDSA010000079.1 GCA_030457025.1 Brevibacterium sp.
TCAGATGTTCTGCTTCACGAACTCGACGTCAGCCTCGGTGGCCCAGCGGTACCGGCCTCCGATGGCGAGGAAGTCGTTGCCATGCTCTTTCAGCCGCTCGGCGAACAGCGGACAGACCGGCACCACCGTGACCATTGTGTCGCTGCTGGTTTTGAGCGCGTGGGAGACGAGGATCTTCGCCAGGCCGCGTCCCAAGAATTCCTCGCCGACTTCCGTGTGATACATGATCCGCTCGGAGCCCGCCCCGGATTCGGCACCCGACCCGGGACCGGCGAGGTAGTGGGCCCGCCCGGCCACCTCTCCTGAGTCGACTCTGACTACGAACGCCGAGTTCTGCTCATCGTGTTCCACGCTCACCCTGGCACCGGTGGAATCCTGCACTGTTTCAGACATGTTCCAGCCTCCTCGAACGGCATCACTTCCATTGTGCACGTCTGGAGGCGGTCTGCACATCCCCTGGTGTTCGACCATCGACCGGAATCCGCTTCCGCCACGGCCACCAGACGCTGCGGCCGATGTCGTGGACGAGTGCCGGGACGACGAGTGAGCGCACCAGGATGGCGTCGAGGAGGACGCCGAAGGTGACGATGAAGGCCAGCTGGAACAGGAACATGACCGGAATGACGGCAAGTGCGGCGAAGGTCGTCGCAAGCACGATCCCCGCCGAGGTGATGACCCCGCCCGTGGCCACCAGCCCTTCCAGCACGCCCTTGCGGGTGCCGAGGCGCAAGGATTCCTCCCGCACACGCGACATGAGGAAGATGTTGTAGTCGATGCCCAGCGCGACGAGGAACACGAACGCGTACAGCGGCACCGAAGGATCGGCTCCGGAGAATCCGATGAGGTGGTTGAACACCAGCGCGGAGACACCGAGTGCAGTGCCGAAGGACAGCACCGTCAGCGCCACGAGCAGCAGCGGTGCGACGAGCGAGCGCAGCAGCAGGATGAGCACGATAGTGATGACGACGAGGATGAGCGGGATCGCCAATGCTCGATCCGCCTCGGCGGTGGTGTTCGTATCGAGGTCGACCGCGGTCTCCCCGCCGACGAGGGCCTGGGAGTCGACCTCGTGGACGGCGTCGCGGATGGAGGTGACCGTGTCCTCGGCGGCCAGGGAATCGGCAGCGTCGGACAGTGTTGCCTCGAGCAGCACCTGACCATCGATCTCGGTGGGCTCCGGCGGTGCCGTCGGGGGCGTCGTCTGCGAGTCGGGTCCGCCCTGGCCCTGCGGCACTTGGCCCTGCGGCGCTTGGAGCGCTCCGTCATCGTCGAGGGCAACAGTTCCGCTCGGGGAGTCGTTGGCGACGACCGACATCGATTCGACTCCGCCGAGGTCGCCGAGGGCTTGCGCTGTCGCCTTGAGCTGGTCCTTGTCCACGACGATCTGGGTGGGCGAACCTGATCCGCCGGGGAAATGCCCGGTCAGGACGTCCTGGCCATCGCGGGCCTCGGACTCGCCGAGGACGAAATCGCTCTGTGCGACTCCGGAGGCCTTGAACTGGGGGAATGCGATCAGGGGCAGGGCGAGGAGGACGACGAGACCGATCCAGATGACGCGCGGCCGCCGAGCGACCACCTCGGCGATGCGGCCCCACAGCCCCTTCTTCGGCGCTGGCGACCCGCTTGTGCGCACCTGCGGGCGGAAGGGCCAGAACACGGCGCGGCCGATGATCATCAGGGCGGCGGGCAGGAAGGTCAGGGCCGCGAGCATGGCCATGACGATGCCGATCGCTGCGACCGGGCCGAGCGCTCGAGTCGAGGCGAGGTCGGTCAGAAGCAGAACGAGGAGGCTGGCGATGACGGTGCCACCCGAAGCCGCGATCGGTTCGAGGACTCCCTTGACGGCTGCCAACCCGGCTCGGACTCGGTCGCGTTCCCTCAGGAGGGCGTCGCGGAAGCGGGCGACAACCAGGAGGGAGTAGTCCGTGGTCGCGCCGACGACGAGGATGAAGAGGATGCCTTGGACCTGGCCGTTGATGAGGAGGACGCCAGCATCGGCGAGGTGCCAGACGATGAAGATCGAGGCCGACAGCGCCGCCACCGAGGTGAAGAGGACGATGACGGGAAGCAGCGGCGAGCGGTAGACGATGATGAGGATGACGAAGACGGCAATGAGGGCCACGAGCAGGAGGATGCCGTCGATGCCCGCGAACGCCGAGGTCAGATCCGCGGAGAATCCGCCGGGGCCGGTGACATACACGTCCGCCGAGGTGGGCATGGAGTTGCCATCGCCGGTGGCGGTCGCGTTGTCGGCGGTCGCAGTCGGGAACTCCCCAGCGATGATGGAGCGAATCTGCTCCACGTCATCGGCGGTGGTGTCGGTGGAGACCGGGAGGATGAGCTCGAGGGCTTCGCCGTCCTCGGAAGGAATGACAGGCGACGCGTCGGCGGCGAGCAGTCCCTCGTCGTCGAGCGTGTTGGCCAGGTCCTTGAGGTCGTTCGTGCTGTCTTCGCTCACCCCGTCCTTGTCTTCGAGCACGACAAGGGCGGGAACATAGTCGAGGTCGCTGAACTGGTCGATGAGCTCCTGGGCCTTGGTGGACTCGGCCGATTCGGGCAGGAACGTCGACCTGTCGTTCGTTGACACCTCGGAGATCTTGCCGAAGTAGGGGCCACCGACCCCGGCGATGCCCACCCACGCGACGAGAAGCACTGCAAAGAGTGCGATGAGGGAGCGGCGGGCGGGGATGGGCTTGCGCGACTTCGGAGACTCAGGAGATTCATCGGGGCCTGAAGAATCGAGATTGACCGGCTCCGGAGGGGTGCTGGTGAGCAGGTGGCGGGGCATGTTCTCAGATTACGCTGTTGGCCGCGGAAAATTCTTCCGCACCTCTTCCCGTTGGCAGTGAACCATTGGTACAGTACCATCATGGACACAACAGCACAGGCAGCGCAGACAGCCAATGCCCGCTCCCTCCTCCTCCCCTATGCCCTGACGCTCATCGGCGCCATGCTCATCATCCAGTTCGTCATCGCACTGACCGGCGGTGAAGTGACGATCCTCGCTGGAATCCTCACCGCGATCGTCGCCATCGGAATCGCGGCATGGGTCGTGGTCAACCGTCGGAGACTGCTGCATGTGCGTTTCGGCCTCGTCATCGCCCATGTCATCGCCTATGTCGCGGTGACGACATCGTTCAATCTCCACGCCGTCATTCGTGCGATGATCGCCGGCGGAGACGCCGAGGTTCAGTCCGTGGCGCACACTCTCCTGGGCTCGTCGTGGTTCGGAGCAACCTTGGTGATGAGCGCATTCTGGGGCCTCGGACTGCTCCTCCATCTCATCGGCTCGGTGCTCGGCCGCGGCTGGGAGGACTGAGCGTGCCAGTCCATCGGCCGAATGAAGACGAAGAATGGCTGGACGCCCGGATCGAGTCATGGGTCGAAACCTATAAGAAGTCGATGCTCACTCCGGCCATCCTCGCGCTCATCGCCGAGCACCAACCGGCAGGCATCGCCGCCATCACCGACGCCCTCACCCAGAGAACCGGCTGGCAGATCACCGAACGCGGTCTCTATCGCAACGTCAAGAGACTCCAGGACTCAGGCTTCATCACCAACACTGACGTCAGCGCCCCACGCACCGGAGCCAAACGCAAGGAGCTCTCACTGACCACGCTCGGCGAGCAGTTCCTCGCCGGCATCACCGACAACTTCATCGAACTGTCGGACGACTGAACCGGTCACTCCCCGCGCGACACCTCAGTCCCCAGCTCCCAGCCGACGGCATTCCAAAGCGATGACGACATCGGCCATGACTCTCGGTTCTCCGAGCCGAGATCCGAGAATGCTTTCGATCTGAGCCAACCGGTACCGGACGGTGTTTTCATGGATCTGCAGACGGCGGGCTGTTCCGGCGATATTCGCACCGCAGTCGATGAATGTGGTCAGGGTCGTCCAGGAATCTGGATTGCGGGAGATCTGGTCGAGGTAGCGCTGGACGATGAGCTGGTCGAAGCGCGAGCTCATCCGCGCCGCCGCCCAGACCACAGGGCGCATAGAGTCGACATAGACGAATGCTCCGGGGTCCGCGGCCCCGAGCGCCACATCGGCCGATCGCAGCATCTCGGGGACCTGGCTGAGCGCAGTGAACGGCCCCGAGACCCCGGCCCTGAGGACGCCGGCGCCGAAGTGATCCTCGGCGGCGAAATCCTCGGCGCATAGGGCGGTGTGTTCGATCGCGGAGGCGGTGTATCCGGTATCACTGGCGACGATTCCTTGTGCCATGGCCGGCGACTGCCGAGTGGCGGTCGATACTCCGGCATCGGTGCGTGCTCGCACGATGCGGACGGGCTGATAAGGGACGAATCCGAACTTCTCCAGAGATCTCCATCTCGCGGGTTCGTTACCAGGTGACACTCCCGCCTCGAGGTCACGCATGAGACGCGCGGATTCTTCGCGATGCGTACTGATCGAGAAGGATTCGAAGCCTTCGAAGGCCTGCAGGATCTTCGTCATGGTGTCGAAGACGAGAGTCACGTCGGCAACAGTGCCGCTGCCCGGGCGACCCGATTCACGGGCAGTCCCACCGACCTCGGACTCCTCATGAACCGCGATGACGATAACATGGTCCCGCTGCCTGATCCGCACTGCACGTGCTCGCACGACCCACCGGCCGATCTGAGTCTGCGCCGTCTCGGCCAGATCGGCGGAGAGAACCCAGTCGGAGATGAGATGGCCGGGAGCCGCCCCGACGGATCGGATGACCTCGCCCAGCTCATTGACGACCAGACCGGAGCCGCGGCACACTCTCGCCGCCCGTCGGAGCACCGATTCCAGAGGATCCGCTGCGCCGAGGGAGGCCAACAGCTCATCAAACACCCATTCCCGTGATCTCTCCACCACACCTCCTCGCGTTTTCAGGGGTACAGACCAGCTCACCAGCACTGCTTGGACAATCTTTGTGGTTTCTACAATAGCAATGAATTTATCCTTCAGTTCCTCCATTGACCCAGCACCCTCGACCAGCCCAGGATGTATTGCAGATCACAATCAAAGGAGATCCCGTGGCCGATCTGCGAGTCGCCGTCGATGTTGGCGGCACCTTCACCGATATCTGTATATTCGACGAATCTACCCAGTCCATGCAGGTGACGAAAGTCCCGTCCACCCCAGACAACCCCAGGCAGGCCGTTCTCAACGGAGTCAGAAGGGCCAACATCGACCTCGGCGAGGTCGAGCTCTTCTCCCATGGCACCACCGTAGCCACTAACGCTCTCATCACTCGTAAATTCCCCAAAGCCGCGATGGTGACGACCAAAGGGTTTCGCGATGTCATCGAAATCCGCGACGGCACGAAGGATGACCTGTGGGATGCCTATTCCGATGTCACCGGGCCCTATATCCGTCGCCGGGACCGCTTCGAGGTCACCGAACGCATCGACTATGCAGGCAACGTCGTCACCACCCTCGACGAAGGCGAGGCTCGCCGGCTCGGCCGCCTGCTGAAGAAGCGCGGTGTCGACACCGTGGCAATCTGCTTCATCAATTCCTATGCCAACGCCGCACACGAGGTCCGAATGAGGGAGATTCTCACCGAAGAGCTTCCCGGAGCGAACATCTCCACCTCGGCGGAGATCCTGCCTGAGATCTTCGAGCACAACCGCTTCAACACCACCGTCGCCAATGCCGTTCTCGGTCCTTTGGTTTCAGGATACGTGGAAGAGCTCGACAGCAACCTGACCAAGGACGGCTATTCCGGTGAGCTTCTCCTCCTCCACTCCGGGGGCGGATCGATGACCTCTGAGATGGTCAAGCGCTTCCCTGTCCGGCTGGCCGCCTCCGGCATCGCCGCTGGAGCCATCGCTGCCCAACACGTGGCCGAACAGTGTGGCTTTGCCAATGCCGTCGGCCTCGACATGGGCGGGACCTCGACCGACATCTCGCTTGTCGCCGATGGCGAGCTGCGGGTGACCAACGACTGGGAGGTCGAATACGGGCATCCGATCGTCTTCCCCAGCATCGAGGTCCTCACGATCGGCGCCGGCGGTGGGTCCCTGGCGCACATCGACATCGCAGGATCGCTGCGCAACGGGCCGCAGTCCGCCGGAGCAGCCCCCGGACCGGCCTGCTATCGCCGCGGTGGGGACGAACCCACCAACACCGATGCGAACCTGTGGATGGGCCGTCTGGGCACCGATCTAGCTGATGGAGAGATGACCCTCGACAGGGCGAGCGCCGAAGAGGCAATCACGAACAAGATCGCCGGGCCTCTCGACCTCAACGTCGACGCTGCGGCGGATTCGGTCATCAAGGTGGCCAACGCCAACATGGCAGACGCCGTCCGACTCGTCTCCATCAGACGCGGACTCGATCCCCGCGACTTCGCACTCATCGCATTCGGAGGGGCCGGGGCTCTGCACGGCGTGGATGTGGCGAAGGAATTGAACATTCCCACGGTCGTCGTGCCCCCGAACCCAGGTGTCACCTCTGCGCTGGGATGCCTTTTGGTCGACATTCAGCACGACCTCTCGCAGATGTTCACCGGCGTCGCCGACGCGGCAGACGCCGAGACGGTCGAACAGCACTTCAAGGAACTCGAACTCGAAGGTCGGGAACGGCTGCGGCACGAGAAAGTCGCCGAGTCCGACGGGGTCTACGAGCGCGGTATCTCCATGCGCTACCAGGGACAATGGCGGTCGCTGCAGGTCAAGATGGGCAATGGTCCGAACGCTCTGCGGGAAGCGGTGCAGCTCTTCCATGAGGAGCACGAGAAGCAGTACGCATTCAGGCAGGACGAGACTCCGGTCGAGATCTATCAACTCCACCTCAAGGCATTGGGCAAGACACCCAAGCCGAGCTTCCGCCCCTCGCCCATCGGCACCGGCGACCCAGGTGAGCCACTCGAGGTTCGTGACGTGTATTTCGACGGGAAGTGGCACTCCACCCCTGTCTACCAGCGCGAGAATCTGCCTTCCGGGGCTGCATTCATCGGGCCGGCGATCCTCAACCAGATCGATTCGACGACAGTCATCCCACCGGATTCCTCTGCGGTGATCGACGAATGGTTCAACATTCGCATCACTGTGGACACCGCCACCGGCGAACCCGCCCAAGCTGCGGCCGCGAACGATTCTTTGCAGTCCGTGAAGTGAGGAGAGAACAATGACCACGATCGCTTCAGCGAAAACAGAGACATCCACCCTCGACCCGGTCACCTTCGAAGTGCTCAAGAATGCCTTCGCCACGAGCGTCGACCTGATGAGCGAACAGATTCTGCGAACCTGCTACTCCTTCGTCATCTACTCGCGCGACTTCTCATCAGCCCTGTGCGACAAATACGGCAACACAGTGATGCAGGGCAGCGCGGACATCGCAGTCCACGTCGGCACCCTTCACTTCCAATGCAAAGCAGTGATGGAAGAGTTCGGCAACGACATCAATCCGGGCGATGTTTTCCTCATCAACGACCCCTATCGAGGCGGCACCCACTTCAACGATGTCAGCTTCATCCGCCCCATCTTCGCGGAGGACGAGATCATCGGGTTCGCCCAGAACAAGGGCCATTGGGCCGACATCGGAGGGTCAGTTCCCGGCTCCTTCGACGTCTCCGCCAGCGAACACTTCGGGGAGGGGCTGCGCATCACCCCTCTGCGGGTGTGGCACAAGGGTCGATTCCTCCACGATGTCGCACAACTGCTCGTGTCGAACACCCGCGCCCCGGACCAGGCTCTCGGCGATCTCAACGCCCAGGCCGAGGCGACAGCCGTGTGCGAACGCGAGGTGCTCCGCCTGGTCGACAAGTACTCGAAGAGCACCGTCCTCGATGCGATGCAGGAGACCCAGGACTATGTCTGCCGGACGGTGCTCGCCAGCCTCGGCGACCTTCCGCGTGGGGAATGGGAGACTGTTGACTATCTCGATGGCGACCCGGCCAAGGGCGAGGGACTTATACCGATTCGGGTCAAGCTCACCCTCGATGGCGAAGGCATCCACTACGACCTGACCGGAGCCGCCGAGGCGGTCTCCATCTTCCTCAACTCCGGTTACGGCACCACCTATTCGGCGATCTACGCCGGTACGAAGACATTCTTCCCAGAGGTGCCGCTCAACTCCGGGTTCTATGAGGCAGTAACGGCAGAGATCGGCGAAGAAGGCACTGTCGTCAACGCCGGCTGGCCGCACGCGGTGACTGGGTTCTGCTCCGGCCCGTACGAGAAGGTGATGAACGCGATCTTCGAACTCTGGTCCCAGATCATGCCTGAACGCGCCATGGCCTGTGCCTTCAACCTCGAATATCTGCTAGTGGGAGGCCACGACGGCCGAACGAAGTCGAACCCGTACTTCATGTGGTACGACTGGATGGCCGGCGGCTGGGGCGGACGGTCGACCAAGGACGGATCCTCGGCGACCTCGCCAGTCTTCGGCACCGGACTCGCCGTGCAGCCAGTGGAAGGACAGGAACGACTCACACCAGTCATCACCACCCAGCATTCGATCAACACGGACTCGGGCGGGCCCGGCAGGTTCCGCGGAGGCTGCGGCGTCAACAAGGGCGGGATCCTCACCGATGCTGCCGGCGCCGTCATGAGCTACTGCTGCGACCGCGGCCGCTCCACTACCTGGGGCATCAACGGCGGGCTCCCATCGATCCCGCACGGAGTGTGGCTCAATCCTTCATCAGAGGAAGCGAAGTACCTGGGTGCGACGTTCTCGAACGTGTCCATCTCTCCAGGCGACACATTCGAGCGACCGAGCGCCGGCGGCGGTGGCTTCGGCGACCCGCTCGAGCGTCCCAGCGCCGAGGTACTCGAAGATGTCATCGACGACTACGTCTCCATCGACCGGGCTGCCAAGGACTACGGCGTGGTCATCACTGAGATCGATGCCGAGCTCGACGAGTACGAGATTGATGAGGCTGCTACGGCACGTGAGCGCGCTCGGATCCGCTCCGAACGTGATTCATGGTTGGAGGCCGATCCCGCCGAGGTGGCGCGCCAGTACTGCCATGGGGAGATCACCGTTCACGACGTCGTGAGGAAGTACGGGGTCGTCCTCGATTGGGGCACCGGCGAAATGCTACCGAAGTCGACGAACCAGTTCCGCGACAGCATGCGGACGCGTTCGGCGGCGCACTGGGGCTGAACAGAATAGCGGCCTGAACCACACGCAAGCATCCCGCGACACTGCAAAGTGTCGCGGGATGCTCTTTGGCGGACCACGTTGCAACGAAGGTCGCGAACCCAGCGGCGGCAGCCCATCCTCGGCGATGTCGACGATTCGAGAACTATGTGAAGGCCGGCTCGTTTCCTTCCAGCCGGGGAACCGAGACTCCCAGTCGACGGGCGTCGGCGAGCACATCGCGGGGGTAGATGGCCTTCGCCTCGTAGTCGATGTGTCCGGTGGCCTGCGCCTGGTCCATGATGAAGGTGTAGAGGTTGTCGCCTGTCAGCAGCTTATGCATGGCGAAGCCGATGAGGCCGGAAGGAATGTACGTTGCCGCTGCGCCGCCGAGCCTCGAGGTTCCGCCCTTCGCCTTGAGCACGGGGATCATCTCTCGCACGAGACGCACGACTTCTTGCAGGGCACGACGCGATCGGACGAGTGCGTCGAAGCTTCCCATCCGCAGCCATCCGACCATGATTCCGGCGTCGAGGATGACGTGGAACCACAGCCAGCTGCGGAAGTCTGCGACATCTGAGATCGAGAATCCTGCCGTCGTGAAGAGCTCACGGACCGCCCGGTGTCTGTCAGTGCGGCTCGATCCGTCGACGTCGCCCAGGAAGACGCTTTTGACGAATCCGCCATGCAGAGTGTTGTCGGAATAGCCGCCGCCTCCACCGGGGAAGCCCCACACGACCTGCTTGCGAGGCAGCCGTGCCACAGCAGCGGCGGGATCGGCCCAGACGTTGTTGAAGATGAGAACTGTGGCCCCACCGACCCGGGTGCTGAGGAAGTCGACCGCGGTGTCCAGCTGATCGTGGTTGACGCTGACGATGATGAGATCGTAATCATGATCTGCTTCGAGGTCTTCGCGCAGGGTCACCGGCCACGGCCCTTTGACGGGCTTCCCCTTTCGCGAAGCCCGGCCATCCCTGATGTCCAGGTCGACCGAGGGACCGAAGTCGGCGGTCCGGCCAGGGCGAACATAGAAGTCGACATCGTTTCCGGCCTTCTCCAGGGCCCATCCGTACAGTGTCGTAATGACTCCGCGACCGAACATCAGAATCTTCATAGGTCTTGCACTCCTCTGCGCCGTTCGACGCTTCTCATTGCCCCACAATATGTGGAACCTGGCTTCCACTTACGTCTAGACTAAGCGGAGAAACCAACGATGCATTCCGATTTTGCGGAAGTGAGAGAAGAAATGACCGAGCCGACTCAGATCGACACTCAGCGCTCCCCCGCCGATTCGGACAGCCCGGATTCGGACAGCGTGTATTCGGGCAGCCCCAATTCGACCGCCTCCAAGCTGCGCGCCGATGCGGCTCACAACCGGGCTCGCATTCTCGCTGCCGCGCGGGAGCTCTTCGCCGAACGCGGCATCGATGTGCCCATGACGGCGATCGCCCGACGAGCAGGGGTGGGTGCTGCGACCCTGTTCCGACGTTTCCCCGACCGCCGGTCCCTGATCGCCGAGGTGTTTGCCACGCAGATCGGGCATTGCGAATCAGTCCTCGACGAGGCAGCGGCAGACCCTGATCCGTGGCACGGGTTCTGCACTTTCATCGCAGACCTCGGGCGGATGCAGATCGAGGACCGCGGATTCACCGAAGCCTTCCTCTCGACGTTCGCTGAGGACTCGGGAGTCGACGAGAAGCGCATTCGCGCGGAATCGACCTTCGCGAACCTCGTCGACCGTGCCCAGAAGGCAGGCAGACTGCGGTCGGACTTCGACCCGAGCGACCTGCTGCTGATCTTCCTCGCCAACGGCGGCCTGGGCGAGGCCCCGCCCGAGCATGCCCATGACCTCTCCCGCCGGCTCATGGCCTATCTGCTGCAGAGCTTCGAGGCGAACGGTTCAACGACTGCCAGACCGTTGCCCCGGCCGAGTCGCATGGGACTGCACGAGGTCTTTCCTCCTGCGTCCGCCCCAGAGGCATGAGGCGCTCCCCAAGCGCTGCCGAGTCCGTCGTTGGCAGTTCGTCCGAGCCTGCAGGCTCACACCGGCCCTCCGGTCGGTCCGCGTTCAGACAAGGAGATCGGCGAGCTGGCGCACGGCCTCGGGCCCGGTGAGCTCGCCTGCCAGGAGCGGCACCTCACTCACCGGCACCGGCGCGACGCCCCTGGTCAGTTCCGCCAGCTGGCGGTCCTCGAGGTCACGGCGGGCGGCGAGGAGGTCTCCCGCGTTCGCGGGCGAGCGGCGATTGACGACGACCCCGGCGAGGTCGACGTGCAGGTCACGCAGCTGTCGAACCAGTTCGAGGGTCTCGGCCACGGGCAGCCGTTCGGCCAGCGTGGTGATGAGGAAACCCGTCTGCTGTGAGTCGGCGATGGTCCGTCGCAGCAGAGCGAAGCGGTCCCGACGGGCCAGCAGGGTTCGTCGCATCTGCGCATCGGGACCCGGCGTCTCCTCCTTGGGGCTGACGAGGGAGCGCGCCGCGGCGGCGAAGCGTTCGGAGCGGTCGCGGTTGGACACCAGGGTCTCGGCCCAGCCGGTCAGCCGCTCGGGCAGCGACAGCAGGTGCACGGTGTGGCCGGTCGGCGCCGTGTCGAAGATGACGAGGTCGTAGGCCCCGACCGAGTCCTCGGTGATCGTCGCGATCCGTTCGAGCACGGCCGACTCATGGCTGCCGGGAGCGGTCTTTGCTGTCTTGAGATGATCGCGCACCGCGGTGTGCGTGCGTTCGGGCAGCATGCGCACCATCATCGACTCGACGCTTGCGAAGTGCGCCTCGATCGTCGCCTGCGGATCAACCTCGATAGCATCGACATACCCCGCCTCGGCCGTGAACACGCGCGAAGGAGCGTCGGAGAGCCTGTGCTGCCAGATATCGCCGAGGTTGTGGGCCGGATCCGTCGACACCAGCAGAACCCGACCGCCGTCGAGTGCCCGTGCCAGCGCAAGCCCGGACGAGACCGAGGTCTTGCCCGTTCCGCCTTTGCCGCCGACGAAGAGGAGTCTGCGGGAGCGAGCGACGTCTAACAGCATGCGATGTGATCCAGAGGAGAGCGCGGCAGGCCCATCCGCCGGTGCCAGGCGTGGAAGTCTCCCCACACGGCGGGCATGAGTTCGGCCGTGTAATAGGCTGCCGGGTCGGGAACGCCCAGCGACTCGCCGAGGACGACGATTGAGAAGAAGTCGTCTTCGGCCTGCTGCTCACGCTTCAGCGTCTGCCGATACGGTCCGATGTAGAACTCGAGCAGACCGGAGCGAAAGGCCGTCCACTTCTCCGGCAGCGCCCTCAGGCCGTGGAGGATGGAACTGCGACTGATCGGCGACATCACACGTCAGATGCTCTCTCGGGAGGCCACGATCTTCTCGTCCGCATCCGGTGTCTCCGGCGGCTCCTTGTAAGCCCGACGCATCGCCAGGATCGCTTCGATGGCGACCCAGATGCTGGCGATGATGATGATCACATCGAGGGCGAAGAGCAGCCAGTCCGCAGATCCGGGGGTGGCGAAGCTGACCAACTGGTCGATGGCAGCCCAGAACGACATGACGAAGACGATGACCAGGGGGATCAACGCCGGCAACGGGCTCCTCTGCTTGCGGATGAGGATCACTGCGATGATGGACAGCGACAGAGAGGCCATGAGCTGATTGGTCGTACCGAACAGCGGCCATATCCGCAGACCGCCTTCACCGCCGAGACCCTGCGAGAACGTCAGCCCGAGTCCGATGACGACGACGAGAAGGGTGGCCGGAACGTTGCTGATGCGCAGCTTGACGGTCTCGCCGATCTCCTGGATGACAAACCGCAGCAGACGCATGCCGGTGTCCATCGTCGTCGCCGCGAACAGGACCGCCATGGTGGCCAGGACGGTCGCCGAGAGGGATGCGGGCAGCCCGAGTCCGTTCTCCATCAGGGCGCCGCCGCCCTGGACGAAGGCGTCGACGCCGCCTTCACCGAAGGCCGAGTAGATCTCGCGCCAAGCGGCCGTCGACTTGATGCCGCCGATGATGGCCAGAATGGTGCCCAGGGACAGCAGCCCCTCGCCGACTGCGCCGAAGTAGCCGACGAATCGTGCATCGGTCTCCTTGTCCAGCTGCTTCGAGCTCGTTCCGGAGGCAACCATGCCGTGGAAACCGGAGATGGCACCGCAGGCGATGGTGACGAAGAGCAGGGGAACCATGCTCGGTGTGCCGTCGGGGACGTTCATGTTGACGGCTGGGGCGACGATCTCCGGTTTGACCGCGGAGAACAGTGTGGCGGTGAGCACCGAGCCGAAGAGCAGGATGAGGCCGATGAACAGCTGGACGCCGTTGATGTAGTCACGCGGCTGCAGCAGCACCCACACCGGCAGCAGCGATGCGATTGCCCCATAGACGAAGAGGGCGACGATCCAGAACGTGGCCGGGCTCATCCCGAGGATTGATTCGGGCAGGACCACAGGCACAGCGTTGCCGAGGACGATGAGGGAGTAGAGGGCCACGACACCGATGACGGTGACCGGGATCAGCGGAATCCGCAGGCGGTAGACACACAGACCCACGAGCAGAGCGACGACGATGGCGCCCCAGGTCGGGATGACCGCCGTGGGGGTGCTGATGAGCAGGTTCTTGATGACCACGGCGAAGGCCGCGATGACCATGAGCAGGAGGAGGAAGATGACGATGAGGAAGAGGTTGGCCCCGCGCTTGCCGATGTAGCGGGAGGACAGAGCCCCGATCGAACGTCCCTTGTTCCGCACCGAGGCCCACAGTGTTCCCAGGTCATGCATACCGGCGAAGAAGATGGTGCCGATCGTCACCCACAGCAGGGCCGGGAGCCAGCCCCAGATGATCGCGATCGCCGGGCCCACGATCGGTGCCGCGCCGGCGACCGAGGTGAAGTGGTGGCCCCAGAGGATGTACTTGTTCGTGGGAACGTAGTCGACTCCATCACGCATCTCATGCGCGGGGGTCGTGAATCCGTCGGAGAGCTGGAAGACCTTACGACCGAGATACTTCGAATACAGCAGATAGCCGCCGACGAACATCGCCAGGCCGATGAGCATGATGATCAGGGAACCCATGGGGTGCCTCCCTTTCGCCGCGCATCACTGCGCCGCCGCCAAGAATTCAAAGTAGTCTACACTCCAACCTTACCAGGTGCTGTGAGTTTCCTTACCTTTCACCCAGTGGCAGTGATTGCCTGCAGGCCCGGTTCCTGCGTTCTCACATCTCTTCGTGGGTCAGCGGGTCACGATCCTTCATCCGACCGCGCTCGAGAGCGGTGATCGCGTCCACCTCGGCGGGGGTGAGATTGAAGTCGAAGACGTCAGCGTTGAGCCCCTGGCGGGCAGGGTTGGCCGACTTCGGAATCGGAAGACTGCCGACCTCGAGGTGCCAGCGCAGCACGACCTGGGCCGGTTCGACGCCATGGGCACTGGCCGCCTCGGCGATGGGGGCCTCATTGAACAGCCCTTGGTCGCGGTACAGCGGTGACCAGGATTCGGTCTGAACGCCGATGGATTTGTGGAATTCGATGAGCTCGGTCTGCGGAAAATAGGGGTGGAGTTCGACCTGATTGACGGCAGGCGTCACACCGGTCTCGGCAATGAGCTGTTCGAGCATCGCCTCGGTGAAGTTCGAGACGCCGATCGAGGTCACCAGTCCACGCTCGCGCAGCTCGATGAGGCCGCGCCAAGTGTCGACGTACTTGCCCACGCTCGGGTTGGGCCAGTGGATGAGGTGGAGGTCGAGTCGTTCCAGGCCGATCCTGGCCAGCGACTCCTCTGTGCTGGCGATGGCCTCCTCGTAGCCGTGATGGCGGCCCGGGATCTTGCTCGTGATGAAGAGCTCGTCCCGGCCGGCAGGACTGTTCGCGATGGCCTGGCCGACCTCGCGCTCATTCTCGTAGTTGACCGCGGTGTCGAGAAGACGATAGCCATTGCCGATGCCGGCCACGATCGCGTCGACGCCCTCATCGCCCTTCATCGCGTAGGTGCCGAGGCCGACCTGCGGGATCGACGTGCCGTCGTTGAGGTCAAGGGTGGGAATCGCTGAGCCGTGCACTGATGAGGACATGCCCCAACCCTATGACCGCCGGGGTGGTTCGGGCCAGAGGTCACGCGGCCGTGGGATCACGCGACCGCCCAGCCG
>JAKDSA010000147.1 GCA_030457025.1 Brevibacterium sp.
GACGTCCCCGCGGGGACGTCCGAGCAGATGCTGGATCATGCGCGTTCGACTGGAAGCCACAGCTCGGTCGTGGCGGTGCTGAAGTCCTCCGCGCGATCGAGAATCGCGACGATCGACGGACCGGACCGCAGCCGCCACGGGTTCGAGGGGAACCATTCGCTGGCCGTGGCCGCCCAGGTCGATTGCAAGGTCGCAGGGTACGAGCCGGAGGTCATGAACACGGCCCAGGTTCCAGCATCGACGTCGATGACGTCGAGGTCCTCCGGCGCCGAGGCGGCAGATCGAACCGCGACTCCGTGCAGATAGGTCAGTTCCGTGTCTTCCCGATTATCCGGGTCGACATCGGCCGTGACCTGGAGCAGCCCGGTGGGCTCTGCCTCGCTGAGTGCCTTGAGGCGAGAGTGCTCGACAGCCGGCAATGACTCGATGTGGTCGCGGATGTGCGGATTCTCGCCCTCGTGGAGGAGGGGCACGCGCTTTGCGTGACCGATGAGCGAGAACGGCGGTTTGTCGGTGATTCGAGTGTCCATGGAGGAACTCCCTTCGATCGTCAGGCGGAACCTGATGGTTGATTGACTGCGAAGGGGGCCACCGCTGCGCCGAACCTCCGACGGTCCTGCGCCGTGGACCGCCCGGAACGCCCGTCCGAAGGCTTCCGTCAATCCGTAGCCGAAGCGGATAGCGATGCCCAAGAGCTCGTGTCCGGCGACGACATCGGCAGCGGCCACAGTCATCCGGCGCCGCCGAATGTAGACCGAAAGCGGCATGCCCGCCAATGACGAGAACATGCGCCGCAGGTGGTATTCGGTGGTACCGAGCCTTCCCGCCAGCTCCTCGACGTCAACCCCCGGATCATCTTCACAGCCAGTTGAGTGGGTGCTTCCG
Source organism: Brevibacterium sp. (assembly GCA_030457025.1). Lineage (GTDB taxonomy): Bacteria > Actinomycetota > Actinomycetes > Actinomycetales > Brevibacteriaceae > Brevibacterium. The sequence continues at coordinate 886 of JAKDSA010000147.1, forward strand.
ACAGGTCCGTTTCGATGAGGTCGATGAGCGTATTGAGTTCAGCGATCACGATGTCTCCCTTCACTCATCAATGCTTCCCGACAGCCGGGCACCGGCGCCCGACAATTCCGGTTTGATTCAATCATGCGCTCATCGGCAACTGTCGTGATGTCGCTGTCTGAAATCGGCAGAGCGAGGACTTCCCCGCGGGGACGCTCGCTCGTATTCTCCCTGGTCAACCAGCCGCCTCGTGCGAAGGATCCGCGGTGCAAGGCCGAGGACGAACCGTGGACCGAGGCAAAGCAGGCACACGACGACCTGACGACTGCGGCGTTGTCAGCGGCACATCGTCTCGACCGACAGCGCGGAGTCGGATCGGCGATGTTTGGGCCCGGTATTGAAGAAGAGACGAGGCAACGGGTGAGTCCTGAGGACGTCGCCGAGAAGCTCCGGCTCATTGAGCCGCGAACTCCCACGCAGTGGGAGCTACAGCACGCCATGGCTGAGATGATCGTTGGGGCGATGTACTGGCAGCCGCCCCACTCCGCAGATGTACTCGCACGGACCCGCCCATGATGGATGCCCTGCACCCATGGGCCCGTGCACTCATTGACAGTGGGCTGCTCGGCTCTTGGTCCACGACGCTCGAACTCTCCGAGCAATGGGCCCTGGCCTGGGATGATTCGGAGCACAGAGGCAAGCTGCCGGCCGTGTTCTCGGCAGATTTCGACGAACTCATCCGAGCGTCAAGCGATGCGCAGAATGTGGACAGCGAGGCCCGACATCGGTTGGACCTCATCAAGGACCCCTTCGAAGGCGTATCCGGAGTATGGGTCTCGACCCCGCCGGTCGGGCTCAGCCTTGTCGAGGACGATTTCGGTCTCGAACGGGCGCGTGCCTGTCGGCTGCAGATCCGAGCTGAGGCTCGCATCTGCGAGATCAGCCGACCGGAGGAGTGGGCCGCATTGTTCCGACGCTACCCGATCGACGTCACTGCGCAGCGACGTCAGGTCTGGTTCGAGACGACAGGCAGAAAAGGGCGGTGGGTCATTCCCGACTGGTCGCAGGTGGCTGAGGCATTCGACGGAATTCACGTCAGCCTCGTCGGGTATCTGCGCACAGCCGGAGTCGTCATCCCTGTCGGCGACCATTCGATTGTCGCTGATTCCGAAATCCTGCCCACGACCGGGAACACCGGTGAGGAGACTGCCAGCCTCATGGCCGGCTGGAACCCGGACACGACGTACTGGCTGCATGATGTCACCACAGGCATCGCCGAGGTGGTCGACTGGGTCTTCGCCGAAGACATCGACGAGTGGCGTAGGCGGTGAGACGGAACCGCCAAACGGACACCGAACGCCACACGATCGATTCGACGCTACGATCACCTCATCACCACAGGTGAGCCGCCGTACTCAGACAGAACGACCGCGGGCTCGCCGCCGAGTTTCAAGGGAGAAGAAGTGTCATCGAAGTTCGCCGATCGCATCGCCCGGGTACAGCCGTCCGCCATCCGTGAACTGCTGAAATACGGTGACGACCCTTCCATCACCTCCTTCGGCGGTGGCTACCCGGATGCCGCGCTCTTCCCCGCTGCCGAACTTCAGCAGATCTATACCGACGTCCTGAGCAAGGAGGGCGCGACGGCACTGCAGTACACCGCCTCGGCGGGACTGCCCGGACTGCGCGCCCAGATCGCCGAACGCATGTCGAAGGCCGGTGCCGCGACCGATGCCGATGACGTCCTCATCCTCCACGGTGCCCAGCAGGGCCTGGACCTGGTGGCGAAGCTGCTCATCAACCCCGGCGATGTCATCGTCACAGAGAACCCGACCTTCCTCGGTGCTCTCATCGCGTTCAACCCCTGCCAGCCCGAGTACGCAGCCGTTGACATGGACTCCGACGGCATGGACGTCGACGTCCTCGAAGCGACGCTGCGAGAGACGGACAACGTCAAGTTCATCTACGTCATCCCCGACTTCCAGAACCCGACCGGTGTCAGCCTCAGCCTGGAACGACGGCAACGGATCATCGAGCTCGCCAACGAGTTCGATGTGCTCATCCTCGAAGACTCGCCCTATCGCGAGCTGCGCTTCGAAGGAGAAGCGCTGCCCACCCTGGCCTCACTGGATGCCGAGCACCGGGTCATCCACCTCGGCAGCTTCTCGAAGATCCTCGCCCCCGGAGTGCGTCTGGGCTGGGTCAGCGCGGCACCGGAGATCCTCGACAAGCTCAGCCTGCTCAAGCTCGCCGCCGACACCCAGTCGTCCACCCTGAACATGACAGCGGTGACGCGGTTCCTCGAATCCTTCGACATCGATGCCCACATCGCAGCGATGTGTGAGGTCTACCGCGCCAAACGTGACCTCATGCTCGCAACGATGAGCGAACACTTTCCCGCCGAGGTGGCCGTGACCAGGCCCGAAGGTGGACTCTTCACCTGGGTGACCTTCCCCGAAGGCTTCGACGCGACCGCGTTCATGGCCGAGCATGCCCTGCCCGAAGCTCAGGTCGCCTACGTTCCCGGAGGATCGTTCTTCCCCACCGAACAGCGCAGCAACTTCGCCCGGTTCAGCTACTCGGGCCAGTCGGATGCGGAAATGGTCGACGCCCTGAGCAGATTGGGCGCGATCCTTCGCGACCAGATCTGAGCGAGAACCACAGCTCATCATCGCCGAGGAGGACCTGCGTTGCCCGAAATGCGGCGATGGTAGTGCCAAATCGGACCTGCGGGGCTACGGTCAACATATGACCGCCGCACCCAGGGCCGCTCCAACGCCGGATCCGCCCACCGCGCTCGCCGCCTCGGCGGTGCTCGCCGGAGCACTGTGCCTGTCGATCTCGGCGATCCTGGTCAAGCTCGCAGGCGTGGATGCGGCGACGACGGCTGTGCTGCGCTGCGCGATCGCCGTCATCGCCCTCGTGCCTCTTGCCTATTGCGAACGCCGACGCCACGGGGGGCTCTCCCGAGCCGGAATCCTCTGGGCGATCGCGGCCGGCATCGCCTTGGGCATCGACTACATTGCGTGGACGGCATCGATCTACCTCGTCGGCGCGGGCGTCGCGACCGTGCTCGTCAATGTCCAGGTCATTGTGCTCCCGCTGCTGGCCCTCACCGTCGACCGTGAGCGTGTGAGCACACGCTTCCTCGTCTCCCTGCCGCTGATGCTCGTCGGCGTCGGCCTCGTGGGAGGAATCGTGACACTGACCGAGGTGGGCGACCGTGCCGTCCTCGGCACCGTTCTCGGTCTGATCGCGGGAACCGGGTACGGGGTGTACATGTTCCTCACCCGCCGTGGCACCAGGCGCAAGGCCGAGGGCACACTTCAGCCGCTGGCCTGGGCGACCGCCTCGGCGGCGGTGACATCGGCGATCATCGCTGCGTTCACCGGTGGCCTCCACCTCACCGGGATCGAACCGATGTCGTGGATGTACCTCATCGCCTTGGCTCTGCTGGGGCAGGTGGTGGCGTGGCTGCTCATCAACAGGGGAAGCGTTCGGCTGGTGCCGACGATGACGGCGAGCCTGCTGCTCATCCAACCCGTGCTCGCTCTTGTGCTCGCGGCACTGATCCTCGGGGAGACGCTCACCGTGGGGCAAGCGATCGGTGCCGGCCTCGTCGTTGTGGCAGTGGCCGTGGCCAACGGGGTGTGGCGCGCCCGGCGAAGCCGCAACTTCCGGCAGAACCTCAGGGGGCCAGACTCGGTGCCTCGGTGATGCCGAATTGCGTCTTCAGTGCCCGTCGGGCCGCGAACCAGCCGTTCATTCCGTGCACGCCGGGTGCTGGTGGGGTCGCTGCCGAACACAGGAAGGCGCCGGGGACGCCGAGGCTGTAGTTGTCCCAGCTGGTGCGCGGCCGAGTCATCATCCGGTAGAAGGAGACGAGCCCGGTGGCGATGTCGCCGCCGATGTAGTTC
>JAKDSA010000148.1 GCA_030457025.1 Brevibacterium sp.
CTAGGGTTGAGCAGCGGCAAGGAAGAGCCGACGCCGAAGAAATGCCTCTGCAACTCGAGGGATCGCTCGTCGGGCTTACAAGTTGCCCAGAAAGAATGACACCTCACCGACAAACGGTTTCGCATTATGGGCGGCAGGGTACACTCTCTTTGCTGCGACCCTCGGCTTTGAACCCGAAGCTTTCTGCGTGTAATAAGGGGTGTCGATGTTGCTAGTCGGTGACCTTATCGATCACGATTCGCGATCTGATATCTTCCAAGGGTGTCCCCGCTCGATTGAGATCCGTTTGCTGGTCCCGATCATCGGTGGATCGTTCACACAAACGACGGTTAAGGACAGCGGGAAAAGAGCGCGTACACCGTCAACACTGCCCTTCAAATATACGGACGCACAAAAGAGACGCAGAGCGCCATGTGCGGCATCCCAGCGAACGCGTTGATCGAAGGCACCTTTACGGCGCAACGATAAAACCCGCCGATCCAAGTGCTTCCGCGGGTTGGGAGGCTGGCTATTGTGAGTTCAGCCTCGATATCGAAGCCCGCTCCGTGATCGGTACCATTGTGTGCCGTCGCGGGCTGGTTCTGACGCCGGTTTTCACCGTCGTCGCCATCGTCCATACACGGAAGACGGCCATGTGGCGTAGGGCCTGTTCATCGGTTCGCTGCCGCCGATATTGTTCGGCTGGGTAATTGTGCGACTGTGCGGTGCTCGATTTCCGGACATGATTGATCGCATGCTGTCTTGGTGATCCTGAGGTGCCTGTCCTTCTGGAATCTGCGCCGTCGGTCTTCAGTACCCTAATGACACGAGATACCGGAAGAAATCCGGCAGGTCGTTGCCGGCCAACGCACCTTTGAGCGCAGCCGTAGCCTCGGGATCGAAATCGACGAGGACAGTGCCGTTGTCTTCGCGTCGCGAGTTCGTGGGCACAGTGACCACTGCGATGTCGTCTGCCTGCAACTGGCGCAGGCTGTTGGCGATCTTGCCCAGCTCCAGCGTGGTCAGAGCTGCATCGCGTTGGATGCCGGAAGCGAAATGGCTGAGGACCGCTGCCCCTTTGTTCGGATCCTTCGCCAGCCCACCGGTTTTGAGGGCGTGAATGAGCGCGCGTAGTGTTGCACGTTGATTGCGGGTCCGTGTCTGCCCGGCGTCATCGACCGGATCGGCGGAGGTGAAGATTCCCGAGGTACTGGCGTCGAGATGGTTGGTGCCCTCGGCGAAGTCGGTGCCCCCTGCCGAGAACGCGGCCCGGCTGTAGGCGGGCACGCCGCCGAGTTCGCTGATGACTCGGCCCAGCGCTGCCGATTCGAGTTCGGCCACATGGTCGACGCGAATGCCCAGGACATCTTCAACCATGGCCACGATGACTGGCCAACCGCCCTCGTCGGCGATGGTGGCGAAGGACTGTCCTGATTCGATCTGTGCCGAGGGATTGAGCGCCATCACGGCGGCGAAGTCATTTGCGGCAGGGACGTGGATGATGGCGAAGACGTCACCCTGGCTGGTGGTCTCCTGCGCCGTGGCGGCATGTGTGATGCGCAGAAGGAGCGTGCGAGCAGCCGTGGTCGCAGGCCGGATGTCCTCGGGCGGGAAGGTCGCCTCGTCGGGCAGGACGCGCGAAACATCGTCGAAAGCGGCTCGGGCGCTGTTCAGATCCTTGATCGATCCGACGGCCGATACCATCTTCTTCAACTTCGCCATCGCTGCTCATCCTTTTCTTCGTCGATCAACTACTCATCTGAAACTATATCTGCCATATCCTCCGATACCGGGAACTGACCGGGGCCGGTCGCTGTATCTGTGCGGGAGGAACCCAGAGGCCCGGGCGGGGCTCAAAGCGTCGAGCGGGCCCTCACTGTGCTGCCGCCTCGGCGTCACTTCTCGATGGTGCCGCTCAGTGCCCCGAACAGGGTCAGCCCCATGCCCAGAGCCAGAGCAACGGCGGCGGCGATGAAGCTGCCGATGATGGTCTGACTCAATGCCACGGCGACCAGTGCCGGGCCGATGATCTGACCGAGGCTGTACCAGGTTGTCAGCTTCGCTGCAGCGGCGGTGATGCCCATGCGTGTGCCCTCGCCGATGGTCATCATGACCACCCCGATGAAGGTGCCCCCGAAGAGAGCCGCAGAGATGAAGAGCAGGATCGGGTTGGTGCCGAAGATGGCGAGAACGGCCCCGCCGACCTGCAGCGTATAGCACACGGCCAGGCCCCGGTGGGTGCCGATACGGGCCACGACGAATGACCAGATCAAAGGCGAGGCCGCCGTCGCGACGCCCGCGACGACCCAGGTCGATGCGGCAGCCGTCTCGCCGAAGACCGGTTTGGCCAGCACCACCAGATAGGTGCCGATGATGATGTATCCGAAGCCCTGGAAGAAATAGCCGGCGGTCAGGATCGCCATGGCCCGGCGCTTCCTCGGGCTCTCGACCGTGGTGGTGGCTTGGGAGCTTGCGGCCCCCGCCTCGGCGGTCTGACTGGCGCTGCCGCCTCGGCCCGGCATGGGCCAGGTCCAGGCGATGACGGTGAACACGGCGCTGAGGACAGCACAGATCAGCCACAGTTGGCGCCAGTCGGCGAAGCTGCCGGCGGCTAAGACGATGGCCCCGGAGACGAGGATGCCGGTACCCACACCTGCATAGACGACACCGGAATCAAGCGGCCTGCGCGCCACGAACGGGATGCGTTGGGTGATGCAGACGAAGATCAGGCCCGACGCGATCCCGGCCAGAGTGCGCACCGAACCCTGCCAGATCAGGTTCTCGCTGACCGGGATGGCGAACAGGCACAGGGTGGAGACGATGAGGCTGGTTCGGTAGACGCCTCGGGTGGGCTCCACCCAACCACGGGCAACGGCCAAGGAGCCGATGAAGTAGCCCACATAGTTCACGGTCGCGATCCAGGCCCCCGGTGCCGAACCCCACTGCAGTGCCGCGACCATCAGAGGAAGGACTGGGGTGTAGAAGAATCGGCCCATCCCCATGGCCAGCGCCAGCCCGAACGTGCCGCGGAAGGCAGCAGGATTGACGGCGGCGTTGGTCGTGCCCACGGTTGTGCCTCCTCGGGGTCGTGTCGGCGGTTGTCACGCCGGAATCGTTGGTGCCTGCGGGCCCGTTAGGGTGGCCACACTAGGAACGATGCCACGAAAACGATTCGGCCGCCTCAGTGAGGAAAGAAATGAAACGACGCGAGTGGGTGTCCGGCCCGAGGGCCGAGGCTGTGGCGGGAGCAGTGCTCGGTGCCTCCTGAGGGTAGGGGAGCCGACACTGCTGTGGGAGTTGGCGACTCCGGGCAGAACAGGGCAGAGTTATCGGAGTGGACATCAAGCGGAGCATCCCCTGCGGCGTAGTGGCGCTCGCCCTCGTGCTGTCGGGGTGTTCGTGGTCCGATTCGGACGATTCGTCGTCTGCGGATCAGACTCTGGAGCCGAGCCCCACACCGACCGAATTCGAGCAGTCGTTTGCCGACACTGTCTCCGGTGACGCCGCCGCTGTCACTGCGACCGCTGAGCGGCTCGGCCCTGGATTCACAGCGAATAACATCGGGGTCTCCTTCGAAGCCACCGACCTGGCCGACCCCCGACTGGATCCGGCGAATTCCAACCTCGACGAGCAGCTGAAGGCGCTCGGGTCGCCGGCGCTGCGGTTCGGTGGCAATGCCCTCGACCGGAGGACGTTCTGGACGTCGAGGGGAGAGAAGCCGAAGCACGGCGAAAAGGTCGCCGTCACCCCCGAGGACCTGGGGAGGCTGAAGAAGCTCGTCGATGCCACCGGCTCCTCTGTCACCATCGGCATTCCCCTGGGCACCTATGATCCGGGGCGTGGAGCGGACATGGCAGCGCACTCGGTCGATATCCTCGGCGATTCCCTTGCCGGCCTGGCGATCGGCAACGAACCCAACGGCTATACCGTCGACGATGTTCCCGATGGTGCAGTGCGCGGCAAAGGCTGGAACAAGGACAAATACGTCAAGCAGCTTGAAGCGTACGCCCAAGCGATCCATGCGAAACGGCCCGGGGCGCCGATCATCGGCCCCGACGTCTATGACGGGGCCTGGATGGAGGCGTTCGCGGACTCTGGTGTGAAGAACAAGACCGCGATCTCGCAGCACTGGTATCAGCTCTACAAATGCGACTCCACCCAGGTGCCCGGCCGCGGCCCACAGGCGGCGAACCTCATCGATCCGCTGGCAAAACAGGCGGCGAAGAAGAACCTCGGCATCGGCAAGGACAAAGCCGACGCTGCGGGGCTGCCTCTGTGGCTTGAGGAGACCGGGCCGACGAGCTGCCCGGGCACGAACGACACCTCACTGACGAATGCCTCGGCGCTGTGGGCGGCCGACTTCACGTTGTACGCGGCCACTCTCGGTGTCGAACGCATGGCGATGCACTCGATGCTCGGAGCCTGCGACGGGGGAGCCCCGATGTCGCTCGTCTGCGACCCGGCCGATCACGGGCAGCGGTCGGATGAGTTCCGGGTGCGTCCGAATATGTTCGGGCTGCGCGTGCTCGTGCCCAGCCTCGGCGGGCATTTCACAAAGTCCACCGTCAAGGGCGGCGGGAACATGAGCGCCTACACCGTGGTCAAGAACGACGGCGGCACCCTGGTGACGACCGTGATCAACGCGAACGACACGGCGAAGGTCGGCGGCAATCCTGTGACACTGTCGATGCCTGAAGGTTTTGCTGTCGACGAGGCGACGCAGGTGTACGGGGCCTCGAACGACGTCAAGAGCGCGACTCAGGTCGTGCCTGCGAACCCG
>JAKDSA010000149.1 GCA_030457025.1 Brevibacterium sp.
CGGTTTGCTGTTGTCTCGGAAGCGTAAGCACGAGGGACCACCGGCCTGACCACCGCACCATTTCGCACGACAAGGAGCACACATGAGCGCCAATTCACCGTTCTACAACCTTTCCGACGTCCCGACATTCACTCTCACCAGCACGGACATCGAGAACGGGGCCGAACTGACCGGCCCGCAGCTCTCCGGCGCTATGGGCGTCGACGGCGGCCAGGATGCTTCGCCGCAGCTGTCATGGTCAGGCTTCCCGGAAGAGACCAAAGCCTTCGCCGTGACCTGCTTCGACCCGGACGCACCGACCGGATCCGGCTTCTGGCACTGGGTCGTGACCGACCTCGACGCATCGACGACCAGCCTGCCCGCGAACGCCGGCGACCCCTCGGCCGATCTGCTGCCGGCCGGATCTGTGACGCTGCGCAACGACGCGGGCGAACCGCGCTTCGTCGGTGCCGCACCACCCCAGGGTCACGGTCCGCACCGCTACTTCTTCATCGTCACGGCACTGGCGGAGCCGCTGGGTCTCGACGAATCGGCATCGCCGGCCTTCGCCGGGTTCAACATGTTCTTCAAGGGCATTGCCCGTGCGTGGCTGGAATGCACGTTCGAGCTCAAGTGAGCTAGAGTTTTCCAGTCCGTACAAACGGGCACGCGCAAACGACCAAGGATTTCTATGCCTGATTCCGATCTTCGGCCACTCGTCGCAGTCCTCTTCGGCGGACGATCGAGCGAACACGCCGTCAGCTGCGTCACTGCTGCCGGGGTCATCCGGGCCATCGACGACGATGCCTATCGCGTGCTGCCGATCGGGATCACGAAGGCCGGCGTATGGCGCATCGTCGAGGACTGGTCGACGATGGCCTTCGACCCGGCCAACATGCCCGAGGTCGTTGACAATGGAACCGAGGTCATTCCGCCGATCTCCGCTCAGGGATCGTCGCTGCTGCACCGGGACGCTGAGGGGAAGTACACCGAACTCGGGGCCGTCGACGTGTTCTTCCCACTGCTGCACGGCCGGTACGGGGAGGACGGAACCCTCCAGGGCCTGTTCGAACTCAGCGACACCGCCTTCGTCGGCTCCGGGGTCTTCGCCTCGGCGGCGAGTATGGATAAGCACTACACGAAGTCCCTGATGGCTCATGCCGGGATCCCGACGTGCCCGTGGGAACTCGTGACCGAAACCATGTGGGAGACCGACCAAGCCGACGCCGAGGCTCGGATCCTGAGCCTGAGCCTGCCTGTGTTCGTCAAACCCGCCCGCGCAGGATCATCGATGGGAGTCAGCCGCGTCGAATCCGCCGAGGGGCTGGATGCGGCGCTGCGCTCTGCCTTCGAACACGACTCCAAGGTCATCGTCGAACCACAGGTCGTCGGCCGAGAGATCGAATGCGCAGTGCTCGGATCCGTCCACGACCGTGAGGTTCGGGTCTCCTTCCCCGGAGAGATCGAAGTCTCCGGCGACCACTCGTTCTACGACTTCGAGGCCAAATACCTCGACCTCGCCGATGCTCAGCTGACCTGCCCGGCGCGCGTCGATGATGAGACGACGGCGCGGATCCGGGAACTCTCGGCCTCTGTGTTCCGCCTCTTCGACTGCACAGGACTGTCTCGGGTCGATACGTTCGTCACGGACTCCGGTGAGGTCCTCATCAACGAGATCAACACCCTTCCGGGATTCACCCCCACCTCGGCGTACCCATTCATGTGGGCGAACTCGGGCATCGAGTACCCGGCACTCATCTCAGAGCTCATCACCATCGCCCTGGTCGATCACGCCCGCGTCCACTGAGCCCAGCTGGACCTGCCGCAGGCGGCAACGTTCGTCGAGCGGACCACTTGTCATCGAGCGATCACGTTATAGCCTCGCCCCTCGGCGATAAGTGGTCCTCTCGATGCCGTTGTCGGGGCCGTCAGTCGAGTTGAGCGATTGTGGCCTTGATCCTCGCGAACTCACTCACGCGGAAGAGGTCTGCCCAGACGAGGTTGAAGACGCGGTAGCCGGCATTGAGCAGCTTCATGTGCCGTTCGTGGTTCTCGGAACTCGCCTGATCTGGGCCTGCTTCATTGAGATAGTACTTTCCCACGCCGTGGAACTCGACGATCAGAGGATGCTTGTCATGGCGGAAGTCATTGCGAGCGATCCACATACCGGACTCGTTGTAGGTATCCACTTGAGGCACCATCCCGACGATGTTGAACCGAAAGAATTTCACTGCGCACAGTGCCTCACCCGGTGATTCGTGATGCGGGCTGGCTAAGTCGAGGGCCTGGACCGCCTGCCTGCAACCACGGGTGCCCGGCCGGATCTTGTCTCGGAGGACCTCGCGGGACGTGAGCTTGCGACGCAGTGCCTCGGAGATGAAGGGCACTGACACCTCCAGTGGATAGTCATTGGCAAGGTCGAGAAGGGTCCTGGCAACGGTCGTGACGGGCAGATCGCCGACATACGTCCTTTCCTCGGACTGCAACTGACGGTCACGGGTCCGCAGAGTCTTCGTTGCGCGGTGTACCCCGGCCCGAACCACCTCGGCGGATTCAGTTGCAGGGAACGGCGGGTCCAAACCGTGGACCAAAGCCGCCGACACATGAGAGAAGACCGCTCCCGGCGGAAGCTCGTCAGCATACGAGCGGATCAGCACCTTGAGCCATTCCGAGTTGTCTCGAATGTCTCCATACTGTCGCGGGTACTCGGTGGCGGTGGCTTTGTGGACAAGGTGCAGCGGCTCATGGTCGGTCGCGGTGCAAGGATGATGCAGAGCGAAGTGTCCGCGCCGAATCCGGCGCAGACAACAACTCAGCGCACCCCGGATACCCATCTCTGTGAGCCCGAGGTCGTGGAGCTGCTTGGAGGTGAACACCGAAACCATAGTCTCATTATGGTCCGCAAACGAGTCTAGATGCAATAGTAAGGCATCAAACTGCATCCAAAGGCACCATATGTTCCACACATGTCCGGAGGGCAGCCTCCCTCAAGCTGCAGACAGCTCGGTCGAGAGGGCTGCTTGTCATCGAGCGGCTAGGTTATAACGTCGCCCGTGGACGCTCAGTGGGCCGCTCGACGGGGTTCAGAGGAGTTCAGAGGGGTTCAGAGCAGCGCATGGCTTGCAGCGACTGCTTCAGCTGTCGAGGTCCTGGGCTCCCACACACTCGGCCTCGGGCTTGATGGCGGCGAGAGCCGGTGAGATGGCCGCGAGCACATCATTGCCCGACTCGGCCTTGCGGTTGACGAGAACTTCAACAGCGGGAGTGCGTCCGTAGCTGGTGAACACCCAGGTGTCATCCTCGTCCGAGGCCTTCGAGATCCAATCGACGCCGCTCACGCTCACACACTGGTCAGTCGTCGGCCCGGGTGGGGTGACGCCGCAGCGGGCGACCGCGATATTCGGATCCCCCCACGCCTTCGTGCCCTGCGACGATGTCGTGCGTTCCTTCTCGCCCGAGATCTCATCGGGCAGGCGGAGCATGATGTCGGCGCATTTGGGATTCTGTGCGTCTTCGGCGGCCTCGACGACGACGGTTCGCTCGCACCCTGCCAGGCCCACACCGGCCAATACGAGGGCTCCTGCTGCGAGGGCGATAGTGCGCGTCCTGCGGGGCGTCTTCCGAGACGACGTTCGAGGCGACGGGCGGAGGCGACGAGATCTCATACGACTACCGTATCTCCCGATAACCTGGTGTCATGACCAGACTGTCCGAACTTGGCGAATCACACGTTCTCGAACGCATCCTCTCTCACAATCGCAGCGGTTCGCAGGTGATCATCGGACCCGGAGATGATGCCGCGGTGACCGCGGTGGACGGCAACCTCGTCTCGACGGCCGACATGCTCGTGGAGAACGAGGACTTCACCCGCGCATGGCTCGACTGGGGCCGACTCGGAATCAAAGCCGCAGCACAGAACCTCTCCGATGTGTGCGTCATGGGTGCCCGTCCACACGGGCTGCTCGTGTCCCTGGCTGTGCCGAACTCGACCGAGATCGAGGATCTCGAGGCGCTCTTCGCAGGCATCGTCGCCGAGGCGGCGCGTGCCGGTGAGGAACTCGGCTGCGAGATCCCGATCATCGGCGGCGACCTCTCCTCCTCAGGCCTCATCGTCATCGCGATCACCGCCCTGGGGACAGTCGGGGACCACGGCGCGATCACACGCTCGGGTGCGCAGCCGGGCGACTCGATCTACCTGGCCGGGACCATCGGCCGTGCGGCTGCGGGATTGGATCTCCTCTTCTCCGGTGTCGAGGCCGACGCTGAGCTCGACAGCCACGCTGGGATCGACAGTGACGCTGAGATCGACAGTGACGCTGGGATCGATACCGGTGATCGCCAACTTTCTGCCGATCTCAAGGAACTCATCAGCACCCAACTGGCTCCGCAGCCGGACTATGCGGCCGTCCAGCAGATGGGGCCCGCCTCGGCGATGATCGATGTCTCCGATGGACTGAGCACGGATCTGGGACGGGTCGCGGCCGCATCGGGAGTGCATGCGCGCATCGATCGTGCCTCATTGCAGGAGCTCATCGACCCACTGCTGCCCGCGGCGCGGTACCTGGTGGGCAGCGACACGAGCGCCGCGTCAGCCGAAGAGGCCGCGAGTACCGCCTCAACCGGCGAGGCCGCGAGCGCCGCGGCTGAGGCCGAGGCCGAGGCCCTGGCGCTGAAATGGGTGCTGGATGGGGGAGAAGACCATGGCTTCGTCGCGTCGTCCGCGCAGTTCGACACAGCTCC
>JAKDSA010000150.1 GCA_030457025.1 Brevibacterium sp.
CAGGCTCACAGACTTCGCTCCGCCGAGGCGAGCGAAGCGGTCGGGTTGGCAGGTGAGCAGGATGACCTGGGCGCTCTGGCCGACTGTGGAGAGGATGACGTTGAGTGCGTTGAGACGTTCGGCATCGGCGAAGCCGAAAGCATCGTCGAGAACCACGGGCGCCCCCGAATCGCTGTCGACGAGAGTGGCCACTGCGAGTCGGCCGATGAGCGCCAGCTGTTCCTTCGTCCCTCCCGACAGTGATTCGAAGGGCACTGTGCGTTCGTCCAAAGTGCGTGAGACGATTTCGAGGTCTTCGGAGACCTCGACCGACAGTCCTTGTCCGAAGACCAGTCGGCCCAGCTTCTCAATCTGCTCCTTGAAAGGAGCCACGTACTTCCGCTGGGATTCTTCCTTGTGTTTGAGGACAGTGGTGCGCAACAGGTTGATCGCCGTCGCCTGACGGCCTAGTCGTGTCTGCTTCCTGCGGGCCGACTCCATCGTCTCTTCGGCGGCCGCGAGTTTTTCATAGATGCCTTCGCTGGCACGATCGTCGATGAGAGCCGACAGGCGATCGACTTCCTGACGCACTTCTTCTCGCTGTGCTTCCTTGCTGCCGACGAGTTGCCGCACGTTCTGCAGCTGCATCTCCAAGGTCTCGGGATCTGCTGCTTCGTAGGCGACTCTCGCCTCGTCAACCTGCGAGCCCACATTCGTCGCTCGGGCCTCGGCAGACGTCACTTCTTCATCCAGATCGGCGTCAGAATTCGTCTTTCGGGCCTCCGCCAGACTGCTCGTCAGCCGCTCGTGTTGAGTTTCGGCTTCTTTCAGGCTGGTCTGGGCCCGGACCGTCTCCACTCGCGCGTCATCTCGGCTTGTGCGAGTTCGTTCGAGCTCGATGCGAGTGGAGTCCACCGCGGATTGAGCGTCGTCGACGGTCGCCTCGGACTCGGCGACTGCCGTTTCGAGCTCGCTGAGGCTCCGGTCACGAGTCTGGCCGTCCACCTCGGCACCATTCCCAGCTTTGTCATCGGTGCTTGCGCTGGTTCCATCGGCTCCGAGGATCTGCTGTGCGCGAGCGAGCGCGGCTTCAAGCTTGTCGCGCTTGTCCTGGCCCAGGAGCACCTTGAGCGTCGAATCCGCCTCTGCCATGACAGCTTCTGCATCCGCGCGAACGTTGGCCTTATCCCGGGCCTGGGACACAGAGTCGATGTCGAGGCGTTCCAGCTCCGCTTCGAAGGCTCCCTTCGCTGAGGTCAGTGCTTTGTCCAACTCAACGGGAGATGCTCCTGGGCGCACGGTGATGTCGGCGATGCCGTCGATCATGATTCGCACGTCCTTGAGTGCTGCGAATTCTCCGCTGTTTCCTTCGCCGAGTTCTGTTCCGTCGATGTTCAGGGCCCGTGTCCCGAGCTGTTTCGCTTCGATCTGCGCTGCGGCGGAGGTCTTCGCGTGCTCGGCAATCCGCACCTCCGTCTCGAGGGAGCTCAGTTTCTCGACGTCCTTGGTTGTGACCGTGATCGATCCGATCGTCGCCTGCGCACGGCTCTTCTTCTCATCATGCTCGCGGATAGCCTCAAGTCGGCGGGTGAGATCGGACAGTTCTGCACGTGCACGGGCTTTGGCCAGGGTTTTGGCAGCAGCCTTCGCCTGCGCACGAGCATCGTCGACTGCGCTCTGCTTCTCCTCGAGGGCCTTCTGGAAGCGATCGAAGTCGGAGTCCTTGTCACCCTGGGCCGATTCGAGCTCAGCGACAGTCTTCCCAGCCTCTGTCACCGCGCTCTGGGCATCGGTGGCGTCAGCGATAAGTTGTGTGCGTCTGTCCAGCGCCTCCCGAGCGATCTGTTCATCCCGCTGTGCCGACTTCGCGTGATCCACCGCCTGGTCGAGCACTGCTTTGAGTTCGGCCACCGCCTTCGCCGCCTGCTCGGCTTCATCACGATCGGCGAGGGCCTGGGTCAGCTGGGTGCGCACCGTTTCCAGACGAGCGGCGGCTCGGGCATGGTTGTCGACGAGATCGTCCATGCCACGACTGCGTTCACGCAGTTCCTCGAAGGCAGCTTCGACGACAGGGACCTGAGCGTTGATGTCCTTGTACTCCCCTGTCTCTCTGCCGGACTTGGTGAAGTACTTCAAGTACTCGGCTTCGACCTGGTCGAGGAAGTCATCGTGGTCGGCGACCTCGACACCCGATTCGCTGAGCGCGGAGTGCAGGGCTTTGATCTGAGCCAGCGGAGCTTGTGCCAGACTCTCCCCCTGTGCCACGTCGAGTGCGACGAGGAGATCGACGTCGACAGTGTCGGCGAGGATCGACAGGAACCGATCGTGGGCATCATCGCTGCTCAGCTGTTCGGGCCTGGGTCTGATGACGCTGAGTTCGGTGAAGGGCTGTTTAATCCACCGCTTCCGGTACTTGAGCTCGTAGTCACCGGTGCTCAGGTGCAGTTCCACCTCGGGGCCGGCATCGACGCCGACAGGCTGTGTCTCTTTGACGCTGGCCTTTCGTGAGCTCGATTTGTCCTCCCTCAGATGAGTGATGGCTTCATGGATCGAGGACTTGCCGACCTCGTTCGGCCCTTCGACGACGGTGACGCCGTCGCCGAATTCGACGCGGGAGTCCGCGATGCCGCGGTAGTTGCGCAGGTGGATGGAATGGAATTTCATGATCCGCTCCTCGCAAATCGGTACAAGAGCCCCAACGCGTCCTGTGCCGCCGACGCTGATAGGTCCTCCCCTGCAGCCGTCTCCGCCAATTCGTCGAGAGACTCCTGCAGGTATCCGCTCAGGCCGAGCCCGGCGAAATCCTCGTCGGCGGCGACCACAGCGATGTCCGTATGCCGCTCCCACAAGGACACGAGGGCGAACAGGTCAGTGGCGTGGTCGAGGATATCGTCGAGTCTCGACTTCGCTGCCGTGGACAGGGTTCCTCTGAGGATGAGCCACACTGCTGTGCTGTCTTTGTCCGGGATGTCTGCCAGCCGCTGTTCGAGGTGGCTGACGTCCTCATCCGAGTTCACGTCCTCCTCTACGACGAGGTAGGACCAGCGGCCGATGTGCATCTTCTCGACCGAACTCGCATGTGACTGTGCATCGATGTCGACGAGGAGAACATTGCCGGGATCGTCCTCCCGCCGGGAAGTCACTTCTGGGGCCCCGGAGTACCAGATGCGCTCATCCACGGCGTAGGTGGCGTGTCTGTCCCCCAGTGCGACGAATTGGGCACGGTCCTCTCGCAGCACGGTCTTGAGGCTGTCGACGTCGATCGTGGCCAGAGATTCGCGGTCGGGGTCCAGAGTGCTCACGGCGCCGTGCCCGGCGATGATGCGCACCTTGCCCGGAGCCGCCTCGGCGAGGTTCTGTGTTGCTTGGGCGACGAGGTCACCTTGCGGACGTTTCGAGAACCAGGGGGCTCCGATGATCTCGACGCCGGGACGGACCTCGAAGGGTTCACTGTCACGCAGGACATGGACATGGCCAGGCTGACGGGAGGTGAAGGCGTGCGAGTCGTAGATGGAGGCGGCGTCGAGAGGGTCGTGATTGCCCGGCAGCAGAACGACGGGCACGGTGAAGGCGGCCAGGGCTTCGAAGGTGCGGGAGATGATGGCGCGGTCGAGCTGGTTGGACTCGAACACATCACCGCAGACGACGACGAAGTCGCAGGACTGTTCGGCAGCGATCTCGCCGATGCGCTTGACGGCGTCGAGGCGGGCACGGTGAAAGCGCGGGCGTGCTTCGGTACTGAGATAGTGGGCCGTCATGCCCAGCTGCCAGTCTCCGGTGGCGACGAATCTCATGGGTTCCTCCTTGGCTCTCGACCATCCTATATATGCACACCCACCCTACGGACTGGCGCTGACGTGAAAGGTGCACGATCACCCGCTGGCCAAACGTGTGGAGGTAGCGCACAAATGACGCACCCTGAGCACGTTTGCCCAGCGGTTCTCGTACGGACCGCCGCCGTGCGGGAGGTGACAGCACGTTTGCCGCACTGCTACGAGGGTGGTTACGGCGAGCGCCGCTGCCGCGAGAGCTGCCGACACTGCGATGCCCACCTGGTGCGAGGCGACCCTAACTTAGGTTAGGCTATGTTTCATGGGTGATTATGATTCTGTCCACGCACGTAGCCGAGACTCGAATATGACGACGTTGCACGCCTCCGGCCTGCACCTGGGATACGAGCGCACACCGGTCGTCCATGACGTGTCGCTGACCATCGCCCCTGGGCGCGTCACCGCACTCATCGGCCCCAACGGCAGCGGCAAATCGACCGTGCTGCGATCCCTGGCACGTCTGCACCCGATCGGCTCCGGTGACGTCACCATCAGAACCACAGGATCGGCCGCCCCGGCCGCCACGGTTGCCCCGGCCACCTCGACCAGAGCACTGTCGGCACGCGAGTTCGCCCGCACGGTCACTCTGCTCTCCCAGTCGCGGCCGCATCCTTCAGGGCTGAGCGTGCGCGAGGTCGTCGCCTACGGCCGTCATCCGCACCGTCGCCGGTTCGCCTCACTCACCGACCCCGACAGGGCAGCAATCGACAAGGCCCTGGAACTGACTGGAACCGCACGAATGGCCGACCGCTCCGTCGACCAGCTCTCCGGCGGCGAACTCCAGCGCGTGTGGTTGGCCACCTGCCTGGCCCAGGAGACCGGGGTCCTGCTGCTCGACGA
>JAKDSA010000080.1 GCA_030457025.1 Brevibacterium sp.
TGGGGCGGGGCGTTTCTGCTCTAGGCGCGCCCCCTTAAACCTCGTTTTTGGGTTTTTTTTTTGCTCAACCCCGTTCTGCTACACCAAAAAACCCACCACTCAAGCGCCTGGCTTCGTCGGCTCAGACCTCTGCGGACTCCGAGGGGAGGTCGTCCTCGGTGCCCTCAACCGACTTCTTCTTGCGCATATGTGCGGCAGTTGCCATCGCACCACCCGCGGCGAGCAGACCGGCGCCTCCGCCGAGGAGCGGCAGCGTGCTGTCGTTGCCGGTGCGCGGCAGGTCACCGCCACCTCCGGAGCCCGATCCGCCGTTCGCGCCCGAACCGGACCCACCGGATCCTGAACCGCCACCACCGGATCCGCCGGAGCCCGATCCGCCGTTCGAACCGGCATCACTCGCGCCTGCAGCTCCGGCCGCCGCAGCTGCATCCTTGGCACCGTCCTGCGCGCCGCTCTTCGAGCCCTCGGACGAGCCGCCGTCAGACCCGTCGGACGAGCTGTCCTCATTGCCTTCGGCATCCGCGTCCTTGCCCGCGTCCTTCGGGTCCTCGGTCGGAGGGTCGGTCGGATCCTCGGTCGGAGGATCGGTGGGCTCCTCACCGCTGCCCTTGATCACCTGGACCACAGTCGGGCGGGGAAGCGCGGCCACGCCCTTGTCGACGTCCGTGGCATCAACGTAGTCGGGGAACTGCGAATGCTGATCCGACCATTCTCCGTCCTCGCCGGGGTGCTGGACGGCCACGAACGCCGAGTTGTAGGAATCGTGGACAAGTGGTCCGCAGACCTCGCCCTCACGCGGGACGGAGAGGAACTGCTCGACGCGGCCCCGCTGTTCGCCTTCGATGGTGACCTTGAACAGTCCATCGCAGTAGCCGATGCCGTCGGGGGCACCATCGGTGGAGATCCACAGGTTGCCGGCCGAATCGAATGTGACGTTGTCGGGGCAGGAGATCGGAGAGACCTGGTCGGCGGGGAAACCTGAGAAGTAGGTCGTGTCTCCCTGTTTCGGATCCCCGCACACCAGCAGCAGCGTCCAGTCGAACTCAGTGCCGGTGTGGTCCCCGCCGCGTTCGGTCAGTTCGACGATGTGTCCGTCGCGGTTCTCGGTGCGCGGGTTCGCCTCGTCGGCCACGGCCTTGCCGTCTACGCCCCGGTCCGAGTTGTTCGTGCACGCGACGTAGATCTTCCCGTTGACGGGGTTGGGTTCGACGTCCTCGCAGCGGTCCATCTTCGTGGGCCCGACCTTGTCGGCCGCCAGTCGGGTGTTGACCAGCACCTCTTCGATGGCCATGCCTGAGACCTGTGATTTGCCGTCCTTGATCAGCGGCAGCCACTGCCCGCTGCCATCGAACTCACCATCGGCCGGCACCTCACCGCTGCCGTCGATCTCGCCCTTCGGGGAGTTGCCCGTGAACTTCGCGACGAAGAGATCGCCCTCCGTCAGCAGCGTCATGTTGTGGGACAGGTCGCCCTCAATGTACTTGCCCTTGGACACGAACTTGTAGAGGTAGTCGAACTTCTCGTCATCGCCCATGTACGCGACGGCCTGACCCGAATCGGCGATCGTGATGTTCGCACCCTCGTGTTTGAGGCGTCCCAGATTGGTGTGCTTGAGCGGAGTCGATTCGGGATCCCGGGGGTCGACCTCGACGATCCAGCCGAACCGGTTCGCTTCGTTGGCGTAGCCGGGGTTGTTCGTGTCGAAGCGCTTGACATCGGCTTCCCAGCCGTTGGCTGAGGCCTCGCTGGTCAGGCCGTAGCGTTTGTCGGCCGCCGAGGTGCCCTGCGCTTTGAAGTAGGAGTTGAAGTTCTCCTCGCCGGAGACCAGCGTGCCCCACGGGGTCAGACCACCCGAGCAGTTGCCCAGGGTGCCCTGAGCCTTATCGCCGCCTGGGTAGTCCTTCGTGCGCAGCAGATCGGAGCCGGCCGCCGGCCCGGTGAATGCGTATTCGGTGTCGATGAGGAAGCGGCGATTGTTGGCACCGTTGACGTCGACCTTCCACGGAGACTTCTCATCTGACCGGACCAGTTCCGCGACCGTCAGCCCGTGTGCGTCGCGGCTGATGGCCCTCTGGGTGGCCTTGTCCATGCTGTCGGGGTACATGATCGCATCGTTCGTGTACTCCTGGTTGGAGAACAGGAGAGCCCGGTTGCCGTCGCCGCTCTCGTCGACCTGGATCGCGAGGTAGTCGTTGTTGTACCCGAACTGACGGCGCTGGGATTCGACGCTCTGGTTCTCGGGGTCGAACTTCGGTGCGTCCGGGAACAGCCGGTCGCCCCACCGGACGACGGGGTGCCAGGAGTAGCCCTCGGGGACGATGAACTCGTCGGCCTCGTGCTGGACCGGCTCGATCGCGGTGAAGTCGAGGGTACCTCCGGTCCCTGCTGCTGCCGCGGCCGCACGTGACGTCGGGCTCGGTGCACTCGTGACTGCGATGGCCAGTGCTCCTGCCGCCGATGCCCCCAGCGCTGCCCGACGGGACAGCTGCGTCCCGACGATGTCGCGGAAGTAGCTGTTGGACGAAGTGTTGCAGATCGCCTTCGTGCACGCGTTGTCGCATTTGAGCGCACAAGTGACGGGGCTGCGCTTGCCACGGACGTGGCCGGCCATAGGCAGAAGTTCACGTAGGGGTGCCATCGGTTCGGTTGTCTCCTCAGATCGGGTCTGTCGGCCCTGCCTCGCGAAGCGGAGTCGGGCTCACCAGGTCGAGACTTTCAGGGTCAGTTGGACCCAGCACTACTGCTCGATGAACTGCGCATGAACCAGTTCAGCCGATGTCGACGAGGGTGAGGATCCCCGGTGCCAGAAATCCGACGGCATCGATGATGAAGTGTGCCCACACCAGCGGCATCAGCCTGCCTCTGCGCATGAAGTACCACCCGAAGATGATGCCCATGGCGACGTTGCCGATGAATGGTCCGATGCCCTGGTACAGGTGGTAGCTGGCGCGGAAGACTGCCAGACTGATGATGATCGGCCATGTCCCGCAGCCCAGGCGCTGGAGACGTTCGGCCCCGAAACCGAAGATGATGACCTCTTCGACGATGCCGTTCTTCGCCGCTGCCAGGATGAGCACGGGAATGGTCCACCAATGATCGCCGAGGTTGGCCGGTTGGATCTCGGCCGTGATCCCCAGTGCCCTGCCGCCCGCGTAGACGGCCAAGGTGCCGAGGCCGATGATGGCGAAGATGAGAGTTCCGCGACCGAGGTCCCTCGCCCTCTGGCCGTTCACGCCCAGCCGAATGCTCAGCGGCGGCGCGTCCGCGTCGCGGGTCAGCAGGTAGAGCGCCAGGAGCACCGGCACGAGGGTGAAGCCGATGTCGAGGATCTGGTAGACGAGGTCGAAGCCCGGGCGTGGCGATATCGAGGTGTTGAGCTTCGCCTGGGCTTCGCTGATCGGGCCACGCGTGGTGATGTCGGCCAGTCGCACAATCGCATAGACCGCTGATTGGCCCAGCGAGAGCGCCGCAACGAGAACGAGCTCGCACCACAGGCGCTTCTTGTCCTGTGGTGCGAGCTCGGTCATCATGGATCCCACTGTAATGGGCGAGGTGTCAGTGCTTCGGCTCCTCGCCCGTGTCGGGGCCCTCATCGTGGTCAGGACGCTCAACCGCGGTGTCCGAAGCCGACGATGACGCCTCGCCCCGCTCATCCTGTTCGCCGCCGGCAGTAGGCTCGGCCGTGGCCACTGACCCCGCCTCGGCTGTGGATTCCCTCTCCTTGCCTGAGTCGGCGCGGTGCGTCGTGTCCGTGCGCTCCGCGGCTCTCGCCTCGGCGACGTCGAGGACCTGGCCGCGGGCCATGTTCTTCACGTACTTCTTCTCCGCGCGTCGTTCCTTCGCTCCTTCGAGCAGGAGGTAGAGGACGGGCACGAGGATGAGCGTGAGCATGGTCGAGCTGACGAGACCGCCGATGACGACGATCGCCAGCGGCTTCGAGATGAAGACTCCCCCGCCGGTCAGACCCAGGGCCATCGGCACGAGCGCGAAGATCGTCGCCGCCGCGGTCATGAGGATCGGACGATAACGCAGCCTGGCCCCGTGGACGATCGCCGCCCGCAGATCAACCCCTCGAGCCCTGAAGTGGTTGATCAGGTCGATGAGTACGATCGCGTTGGTGACCACGATGCCGATGAGCATGAGCAGACCGATCATCGAAGTCAGACCCAAGGGGGTGTCGGTCAGCAGCGACAGCGCGATGGATCCGGTGGCCGCGAACGGTATCGAGACCAGCAGGATCAACGGCTGCAGCAGCGACTTGAACGTCGCGACCATGATCACGAAGACGATGAGGATCGCGGCGAGCATCGCCAGGCCCAGCTGAGAGAAGGCCTCGTTCTGCTCCTCGGTCGCACCACCGGTGTCGACGCTGACCGAGTCGGGAATGTCGACCTCGTCCAGCGCTGACTGCACATCGGCGGACACCGCTCCCAGGTCGTCACCGGCGGGGGTCACCGACACCGTGGTCGAACGCTGTGAGTCCGTGTGGCGGATCGTCGGTGCGGTCTTGACCTCTTTCACCTCGGCGACATCATCGAGTGAGATGAACCGGGGTTCGGACGTCGGCGCTGGAGCGCCTGCCATGGCGCCCGGGTCACCGGCCGTACCGGCGTCACCACCGGCACCACCAGCAGCACCGGCGCCGCCTTCGGCACCAGCTCCCCCGCTGCCATCACCGGCACCATCTGCTGCACCCGCCCCGGCGGCGCCGGCGGGCGCAGTCTCCTTCGGTTTGCCGGGAATCTTGAGGTCACGCAGTTCGTCGACCGTGTCGGCGTTGCGGTCGAAGAGGAGCACCGAATGCGAGACGTTGTCGATGACGACCTCACCGATGTTCTGGCCGTGCATCGCCCGCTGCACGTACTGCCCGATGGTGGCCTCTGTGAGGTTCTCTTCGGCCGCCTTCTCATGATCGACCTTGACCTCGATGACGGGCTGGACGGCTTCGAGGTCGCTGGTCACCGACTGTGTGCCGGAGACGCCTTCGAGCTTGTCCGTGACTGCCTTCGTCGCGTCGTCGAGCTCTTCGGCATCCGATGCAGAGAGGGTGACGTCGATGGTCTGGGCACCGGGCATCGAGCTCTGGCTCTGAACCTCGACCTGTCCGACATCGTTCAGATCATCGAATTCCTTCTGCAGCTGCGAGGAGATCGACTGCGCCGACACGCCCGATTTGGAGCTGACGATGTAGGTGCCGGTGATCGACGAATCGTTCGTGAACCCGAATGTGCTTCCGCCGATGGAGAGCTGATAGGACTCGACGTCGCTGCTGTCCTTGAGGACCTTCTCGACCGGTTCGGCCTGCTCCGAGGCTTCATCGAGATCGGTGCCGGGGTCGAAGGTCTGCGAGACCTGCAGGCTGTCCTGACCGGTGTCGCCGAAGAGTTCGGTCTTCAGCTGCGGAATCATCGCGCCAGTACCAGCGAGAAGGAGGATCGCGACCAGGATCATCGCGACCGGGTGCTTGGTGGAGAACGAGATGACCGGCATATAGGTCTTCTGCAGCCGTGTCACCGGTGAGTGCATGCCCGCGAGTTCGTCGACCTCGCCTGCTTCCTCGTCGGCCGCCCCGTAGTGTGGCCCCGCCGAGGTGGTGGCAGCACTTCTCGTGCCTCCGGACGCGGCAATGCCGGCGGCGCTCGAACCGGCACGCGAGCCGGAGGCACCTGCTGGAGCTGCCTCGGTGCTCGGCTCGTCATGACGCCCGGCGGTGAGGATGTTCTGCTTCTTCGACGCCTTCTTCGCGGCTTTCGTCTCGCTGCGCCACTGGGAGAGCATCCCCTTGCGGTTGCGCCGGATCTCCTTCTTCTCCGCGCGGGTGAGCTTGACCTTCGCCTCCCGCTGCCTCAGGAACCAGTAGGCGAGGACGGGCACGATGGTCAGTGCCACGAACAGGCTCGAGAGCAGGGCGATGGTCGCGGTCAGGGCGAAGGGCCGGAACATCTCTCCGGTCTGTCCGGAGACGAAGGCCAGCGGCAGGAACACCGCCACCGTCGTCAGGGTCGATGCGGTGATCGCGCCGGCAACCTCGGAGACGGCGGCGAGGATGTTCGCGAATTTCTCGCCACCGGAGGCATGCCGTCGCCGGATGGCTTCGATGACGACGATCGAGTCGTCGACGACACGTCCGACGGAGATCGTCAGAGCGCCCAGAGTCAACATGTTCAGGGTCTCACCGCCCATCCACAGACCGACCATGGCGATGAGCAGAGAGAGCGGAATCGAGATCGCGGTGATGATCGTGGCGCGCACAGAGAGCAGGAAAACGAGGATGACGAGGACCGCGAAGAACAGTCCCAGTCCGCCTTCGACGAGGAGATCGTGGATCGACTGCTCGATGAACGGCGCTTGGTCGAACGCGGAGACGAACTCCGTGTTCTCACCCATCGACTTCTCCAATTCCGGGAGCTTTTGGGCCACGGCATCGGAGACGTCAACGGTGTTGGCGTCGGATTCCTTCATGATCGACACCGACAGAGAGGGCTGCCCGTTGGTGCGCGAGATCGATTCGACTTCTTCGTTCGCAATCTTGACGTCGGCAACGTCGGAGAGCTTGATCGGGTCATCCTGGCCGCTGATGACGAGATCCTTGATGGCATCGACGGAGCGGATGCGGGTGCCGACCTCGACCGGTGCCGTTCCGTCGTCGCTCTTCAGCTCGCCCGCCGAGGTGGGGATTCCGTTGGACTGGAGGATGCCGGCGATCTCGTCGAGGTTAGCTCCCTCGTCCTCGAGGTCGTCCTGGCGGATGGTGATCTCGACCTGTTTGGTCTTCGCCCCCGCGATCATGACCTGGGAGACGCCGTCGATCTTCTTCAGCTCGGGTTCGGCGATGTCGTTGAGATTGGCGGCGAGTTTGTCCTCGTTCGCATCCGAGGTCACGGACAGGGCGAGGACGGGGATGTCATCGGTTCCGGCCGTCATCACATTGGGTTCGACCCCATCCGGCAGCGTGCCTTGGACCTGCGAGACCGCTCGTTGGAGGGCCTTGACCACATCGTCGGAGTCCTCACCGTATTTGGTGCTCACGGTGATCGAGGAGCTGCCCGCCGAGGAGGTCGAGGTCATGTCCTCGACCTCAGGCAGAGCCGTCAGCGCGCCTTCGAGGGGGTCGGTGACCTCCTGTTCCACGGCCTCCGGCGTCGCGCCCTCGTAGGATGCGGTGACCGTGGCCTGTGGGTTCTCGAGCGAGGGGAACAGTTCTTGTTTGAGTGCTCCGGCTCCGATGATGCCGAAGATGATGGCGACGACGGAGATGAGGGCGATGAGCGCGCGGTTCTGCAGGCTCAGACGGGTCAGAAAACTCACGTGGTGACTTTCTTGTCGGTGCATGTGGGCAGAGATCGTCTGCAGGGGAATGATGTTCGCTGCATCAATACTAGTGATTCACACTGTCCAAAACACATGCGTGGACCCTGAAAAGTCACCCAGTCAGCTCAGCTCGTCCTCAATCCGGTCTTCCGGCTCCGTCTTGCGCACTGCCCGCGGTCGAGTCTCGCGGCCGGTGAACCAGACAGCAGCTGCCAGCACGCCCAGGAGACCGGTGAGCAGGAACGCCCAGGAGTAGTCGAAGCGATCGACGATGGCACCGGCGATGATTGGCCCCACGATGGCGCCGCCGTCGAGGGCCATCTGGTAGCGGGAGAGAACCCGTCCGCCCTTGCGATCACGCCCGATGACATCGGCCACGGTCGCCTGCTGGGCCGGGTTCGCGAGCCCGGAGCCGACGCCGGCGACGATGGAGAATACGAAGAACACCCAGATCGCGTCCGTGAAGGCCAGCGCCGCGGTGGTCACACCGAGGACCAGCAGCCCCCACTGGATGAAGGGTTTGCGCCCGTAGGTGTCCGCATACCTGCCGACGACGGTGACGGCCGAGGCGTTGCCGATCGCGAACATCGTCAGCGCCAGCCCGGCCACGGCTGTGTCTGCCTTGAGCGCCTGGATCGCGAAGAGCGGGTAGATCGCCACGCGGATGCCCATCGCCGACCACCCCTGGACGAACGCGGAGAGCAGGGCACTGCGGTAGGCCGAATCTTTCCACGCCTGCCGGAAGGTCATGACCTCCTGTTCGGGATCATCCTTGGCTGCTTCGAGGCGAGCGCGTCCGAGCTTCGTCGAGGAACCTGCCTCGGCGGTGGAAGCAAGGAAGATCCGCACGACGATGGCCGCCACGAGGAGACCGGCGGCATAGATGATGAATGGGATGCGCATGCCCCATCCGGCCATCGCCCCGCCGAGGACGGGTCCGGCGATGTTGCCGACAAGGAAGGCCGTGGCATATGTGCTCGTGGCCTTGGCCCTGGCGTCGATCGGTGCGAGCCGGATGATCAGTGCCATCGCGGAGACGCTGAACATCGTCGAGCCGACTCCGCCCAGGCCGCGGAAGATCAGCAGCTGCCAGTAGTTCTGTGCGAATGCGACGGCCGCTGTGGAGGCGGCGACGATGAGGAGACCGGTGATGTAGATGCGCCGTTCGCCGAAGGCGTCGACGAGGCGGCCCGAGGTCGGTGAGAATACGAACCGGAAGAAGGCGAAGGAGGACACGACGATCGTGGCTGCCGTAACGCCGAAGTTGAAGCTCGCCGCGAACTGCGGAAGCACCGGTGCGATGATGCCGTAGCCGAGTGCGACGATGAAGGCGGCCGCGACGAGGACGTAGATCTCCGTGGGGAGCCTGCGTGCGGCGGCGTTCGACTTGGCCGTGTCACCGTCGTCGCTGGTCACATGGTCATTCCTCGAGTCGTCGTTGCTCGGGCGGTCATTGTCACTCACAGGGTATCGAGGAACTGCTCGGGATCGGGAAGAGGCCGAGTGCTGTGGGCAAGGCGCTGTCGGTAGCGTTCGGGGACCGCACCGATGTAGAGCCACCCCATCAGCAGTTCGCTCTCCTTCAGGCGGTGGAGTCGGCGCACCGCGGGTTCGTTGGCCAGGGTTCCGCTGCGCCACATCGCACCCCAACCGGCTTGCCAGAGGGCGAGTTCGAGCAGGTGGCCGGCACCGGCGGCAGTGGCGTGCTGTTCCCATGCGGGAACCTTCGGATTGTCCACAGGGGAGGCCACGAGGGCCAGGAGGAGTTCTGCCCGCAAAGGCTTCTCGTTGATTTCGCCGGCCTTCCGGTGGACATCGCCTGCTTCGTCCAGAGCCTCGCCGAGGCGGATCCGGTCGTCACCACGGATGATGATGAAGCGCCAGGGTTTGAGTCCCTTGTGATCGGCGACCGAGGAGACGGCGCGGATGAGTTCGCGCAGATCGGAGTCGTTCGGTGTCTCCGGGCCGAGTTTGGAGATCGATCGGCGGGTGGAGATCGCGTGCAGGACGGGATCGGCCACGATGTCGATGGAGGTTGGCGCGGTGTAGTCGGGGCCCTGTCGATCCGTGCGCCGAACCTGCGGCGACTGCGCTGACGCCCCATTCGTCGCTGCTTCGCTCGCCTCTGATGTCGGTTCGGCCGATTCTGATGATTCTCCGGCCAGTTTCTTCGCCCAGGGTCCGGTCTCGCCGTCGAGGAAGTGGGCACGCACTCGGCCCCGCGACACTTCGCCGGCGCCGTCGTTCTTCCGATGCTTCTTCTTGTCCGCCTTCTTCGACTTGTCCGCCTTCTTCGACTTGTCCGCCTTCTTCGACGAACAATCGGACTTCTTCGAGCCGCGATGCTCAGTCGAGTCAGTGTGCTTCGACATTCAGCTCACCCAATCCGCAAATGCCTCCCGTGCGTGGGACAGCTTCGGGTCAATGATGACACGGCAGTACCCGCTGTTGCGGTTCTCGGTGTAGAAGTCCTGGTGAACATCCTCGGCGGTGTGGAAGACGCCCAGCGGCTCGAGCGTGGTGACGATCGGGGCATCGAAGAGGTGCTGCGCCTCGGCGATGGCGGCTTCGAAGCGGGACTTCTCGTCCTCGTCGGCGTAGAACATGGCCGAGCGGTACTGGGTTCCGACGTCGTAGCCCTGGGCATTGAGACTCGTGGGGTCGTGTCCGGTGAAGAACAGTCCCAGGATGACGCTCTCGGGAACGACCTCCGGGTCGAAGGTGACCTGCAGCGCCTCAGCGTGGCCGGAGGTGCCGGAGCAGACTTCGCGGTAGTGCGGGTGCGGGGTGCGGCCACCGGTGTATCCGGAGATCACCGAGGTGACTCCTGTGGTCCGCTGGTAGACGGCGTCGAGGCACCAGAAGCATCCAGCACCCAGGGTCAAGGTACGAAGTTCACTCATATTCGGTACAACCATGATGAGTGCGAGTTATTCCCGAATTCGCTCCCCGCAATCCGGTGGGCGACCATGATCACATGAGCATGCCGCTGGGCAGGGCGAAGCCGAGCTCTGCGGCCGCTTTCTGCGTCGACGGCTGGTTCCAGAACGTCGCCACCGAGGTGTTCGTCGACAGGGAGCGCATTTCGGCCTTGTCCAGGAACATGATCCCGTCGAGGTGATCGGTCTCGTGCGCGACGATGCGGGCCGACCACCCGGAGACCACCTCGGCGATGGACGTGCCGTCGAGGTCCTCACCTTTCAGCTCGATCTCACGGGGGCGGGCCACGACGGCCTGGTAGCCGGGAATCGACAGACAGCCTTCGAAGAACGCGACGTCCTCGGTCGAGGCCGGGGTGTATTCGGCGTTGAGGACGACTCGCAGCGGCATCGGGAGGCGTTCGCGCACCTCGGCGGTCTCCGGGTCGAGGCTGCCGGGGTCTTCGGCGACGAACATCGACAGTCCCACGCCCACCTGCGGTCCGGCCAATCCCACCCCGGGTGCGGCGAGCATGGTCTCTCGCATCACCTCGGCGAGTTGGGCCAGTTCAGCATCGTCGACCTGCCCGTCGAAGGGGCGTGTCACCTGCCGCAGAACCGGGTCACCGGCCTCAACGATCGGGGCCACTCCCCCGTTCTTGGCAGCGGCAGCGAGGACGGAGCGGATCTGGGCGGCGATGAGTTCGTCGGCGTCGTTCATGATCTCGTTCTCCTCAGACGTCCCGAGCGACGATGAGTTCGGCATGTTTGAGCAGGGGCGCGTCGATCATCTTGCCCTCGTAGGCGAAGGCGCCCTTCTCTGTCCGTGCGAGCTCGAGCACGGCTTTCGCCCAGGTCAGCTGCTCCTGGCTGGGCCGGAACGCGTCGCGGACGACGGGGACGTGATTGGGGTGGATGGAGACCTTGCCGCTGAAGCCGGACTGGACGGCGTCCTCGGCTTCCTCTGCCAGGCCGTCGAGGTCGGGGATGTTCGCCCAGATCGAGTCGAGGGCGAATCTCCCGTGTGCGCGGGCGGCCAGCAGGGTCGAGTTGCGCACGTGTTTGGCGACGTCGCGATAGCCGCCGTCGGCGGTGCGAGACGATCCTCCGCCGAGGTCGGCGATGAGGTCCTCGGATCCCCACATGAGGGCGTAGGCGTTGGGTGCTGCGGCGATCTCGGCGACGTTGACGGCGCCCAAGGCAGTCTCGATCAGTGCGATGACCTGGTAGTCGCCGAGGACCGTGAGGTCGGAGGCGTGCTCTGATTTGGGCAGCATGACGGCCGTGTACTCGGTCTTGGCGAGCATCTTCAGGTCCTCGCCGAGGTGCTCCGAATCCCGGGCATTGATACGGACCACCGTGCGACTCGGGTCGAGCGGGAAGTCGATGATCGCTTCGCGGGCGGTGTCCTTGTCAGCGTCGTTGACCGCGTCCTCGAGGTCGAGGATGACGATGTCCGAGCGTTCGGCGGCCTTCGTGTAGCGGTCCGGGCGGTCGCCGGGGACGAAGAGCCAGGCGGGTTTGAAATCCAAGGCCATGGTGGTGCTCACTTTCCGGTCTCGTTCGCTGTGTCGGCGTGGCTGGAGTCGAACATCATGGTCTGACGCACAGCCTTGGCCACGAGGGTTCCGTCCTGGTTGTAGCCGCGGTGTTCGAGGGTCACGATGCCCTGACCGGGGCGGGACTTCGAGTTGCGCTTGTCCAGGATCGTGGTCTCCGCATACAGGGTGTCGCCGTGGAAGAGCGGGGCGGGGAAGGCAACCTCGGAGAAGCCGAGGTTGCCGACGATCGTGCCCTGCGTCAGCTGTGTCACGGAGAGCCCGATGAGGGTGGCCAGGGTGAACATCGAGTTGACGAGGCGCTGGCCGAAGGGCTCGGTCTCTGCGAAGGCCGCGTCGAGGTGCAGGGCCTGCGTGTTCATGGTCACGGCGGTGAACCAGGTGTTGTCCGCCTCGGTGATGGTTCGTCCCGGTGCGTGTTTGTAGGTCGCACCGACTTCCATCTCGTCCAGCCACAGACCACGCTGCTCGATGACCTTCTGCTCACTCATGCGTCACTCCTCTGTGTCACTGACCACTTGTCGTGTTGTGAGCTTATCGCCTGCGTACGGGCAGCAGGTAACCCGGGGCCTTGTGCATCAGGTTGAAGCCGCGAGCCGCCAAACCCGACTAGGCTGGTGGCATCGGCTCAACGACTACCTTCAGGAGAGACATGGATCGCGACTCGATCGAATGCTGGTTGACCGACATGGACGGTGTCCTGGTCAAGGAGAATAATCCCCTACCCGGCGCGGCCGAGCTCCTGGCACAGTGGCGACAGGCAGACATCCCCTACCTGGTGCTGACGAACAATTCTATCTACACCGCCAGGGACCTCTCTGCCCGACTCCGGTCGAACGGCCTCGACGTTCCCGAATCGAAGATCTGGACCTCCGCGATGGCCACCGCCGACTTCCTGTCCAACCAGGTCGAGCACGGCTCCGCCTTCGTCGTCGGCGAGGCGGGACTGACCACGGCCATCCACGAGGCCGGATTCATCATGACCGAGAAGGACCCGGACTTCGTCGTCGTCGGCGAAACCCACTCGTATTCCTTCGAGGCGATCACCAAGGCGATCCGCCTCATCGACGGCGGTTCACGCTTCATCGTGACCAACCCTGATGCCACCGGCCCCAGCCCCGAGGGCATACTCCCGGCGACTGGCGCCATTGCCGCGCTGATCACAAAGGCCACGAACAGAGACCCCTATGTGGTGGGCAAACCCAATCCCATGATGTTTCGTTCCGCGCTCAACCAGATCGGCGCTCACTCGATGTCCACCGCGATGATCGGCGACCGAATGGACACCGACATCATCGCGGGTATGGAAGCGGGCATGCACACGGTCCTCGTCCTCTCGGGGATCTCCACCGCCGAGGATGTGCGCCGTTTCCCCTTCCGCCCCAATGAGATCGTGGGCGGAGTTCACGACCTCCTCGACGTCCCTCTCGACCAGCGGGAGGCGCTGGGCCCGGACGTCACCGGCTCCGCCTGAGGTTACCCGCCGACCGAGAAACGGCCCCAGCGTCGAAACACGGGCTCGTGGCTAGAGGCCTCCGGCGAGTAACGGGCTGAGCGTCGAAAAACTTCTGTGCACATATGGTTTTCGACGTTCAGCCCGATTTTCAGTGAGCGCCTCCTCCATCACCTAACCGCGCAGTTTAAGAATGTTTGATACGCTTTGATGATATTTGATTGCACTTAGCGCGATTCGGGCGCATACTGACTCCATGTTTCAAGTGCTGACCGCCCAGCAGCTACGCGAACTCGGCATGACTCGAGCCCAGCTGGCTGAGTCCGAACGGTGCTGCCTGCGCAAGGTCAGGAGAGGCCGCTATGTGATCACCCGCAAATGCGATCAGGAACACCATAAAGCAGCAGCACATCTGTCCGAGGCAGAGGAGACGACGTTCCCCAGAGCCTACGGCGACATCAGGGACCAAGCCGAGACACTGCGGCTGCAGATCGCCTGCCGTCGTGATTCGGTTCAACCAGGTGATGTGTTCTCGCATATCTCGGCTGCGCTCATCCACGGCCTCGACCCAGTCCTCATGGGAACGCCGAAGGTCGAGATCTCGAGGCGATCTCCTACCCGCAACTACAGCAGCCTCTACATCTACTCTCGTGATCTCTCAGCCGAGGAGACCACCGACAGTTTCGCCTATCCGGTCTCCACGTTGACGCGCACACTCGCCGACCTTGCTCTCGACCATTCACTCGAAGTCTCAGTGCCACTCATCTCCCAGGCATTGCGCGCCGGATCGGCGTCTCTCCCCGACATAGAAGAGCGGCTGGTCAAAGGCCAGCGCGGTCGCAGGAGAGCCCAACTGGCGCTCAAGCTCTCCGACGCTGATTACGAGTCCTCGGCTGAGGCCTTCTGTGCGGTGAAGTTCTATCGACACGGCATCACGGGGATGGTGCCTCAGCTCGACGCCTTCACTGATTCCGGGGAGTTCATCGGTCGCAATGACTTCCGCCATGAGAAAGTGCCGGTGGTCGTGGAAGTGCACGGAGTCGGAAAATACTACCTCGATCCCAATGGCCCCGATGAAGCTGCGAAAAGGAATCACCAGCGCAACATGAACCTGCTCAATGCCGGATTCACTGTGTTCAACCTGACCTTCGGCGACCTGTTCCGGCCCCGGATATTCGCCGAGATCAAACGAAACATTGAGAAGACAGCGCGGACCACCTCTCGCGGAAAAACGGGTTGAGCGTCGAGGCACCCACGTACACCGCCGCTATTCGACGCGCAGCCCGCGTATCGCCGGGGGCCG
>JAKDSA010000015.1 GCA_030457025.1 Brevibacterium sp.
TCGAGCAAAGACCTCTATGCCCAAATCTTGACGTTCATGGGACATGGTGCCTCGTGGACACGCAGCCAGTTGGCGATCAATACGTCGAAGGCATTTTCCATCCACGGGGTGAAGCTGGTGATCCTCGATGATGCTCATATGTTGCGGACACATCTGAAGCAGGGCCAGGCCACTTTGGACGCAATCAAAGCGATTGCCACCGAACTGGGCGAGGTCGGCGGAATGATGATCCTCGTCGGCGCGTGGACAGCCGATTCCGATCTCTTGGATGATCAGCAAATACGAGGACGACTCAGCCTCCATCAACTCGACGTCTACAGCATCGGATCCAACCAGGAGCGGGCCTTGTGGCAACGCCTCCTCAAAGCCTGGGAGGACAAGATTGAGAGGTTTCTGCCTGGTATGGAGACCGGTGATCTTTCCCAATCAGCAGCCCGTTACCTGTATGAGCGAACTCAAGGGTATGTCGGTGACCTCGCGAAGTGTCTGTCCCAAGCCACAAGCCGAGCGATCCGAGAGGGCCGTGACACGATCGTCAACGATGATTTGAAAATGGTTCGTCTCAGTGCCCGAGCACACGATCACGAACTCGGGAGCGGAACGACAGGCAGACACAGACCTCGAAAGACCAAACGCAATGTGGGATGAGCGACTGCCGATCGTCTCGGTCCCACGTGAGGGCGAGTCACTCTACGGGATCGTCGCGGCAACAGCTGAGCTCAACCAGTGCACAATCCGCACAATATTGCCGACGGCATCCCCGACGCAATGGGTCACGCCATCGGCACAGACGCTGAAGAGACTGTCATCACTTCTCGGCTTGTCGCCATCCGAACTCCAGGCGAGGACCGCGGGTACCTTCTTTGTCACTGAGTCGGGCGGACGGCCGCGGAATAGTAAGGAATTGTGGCCGACATGGGATAGGTTGACCTGTCCGCTGTGCCGGATTCACCGACCCGAATTCGACATCAATCTCGTTTTTGCCTGCCCGACGTGTGGCAGCCTGCTGTCATCTCCCACGGAAGACATATTCACAGTCTCTGCGCATGCGCTCGAAGTCCAGACAAGTGTGATCGACAAACTTCGTTACGAGGCCGCTGATGAAGCCAACGATCCTCGGCACAATACCATCTCAGAGTGCCGGAACTTGTTGGCTGAACTCACGCAATCGGTCTGGCGCGTCGCATCTGGGCCAGAAGCCCGAGAACTGTACTCATTCAGCAAGCGCCAAGAAGACCCCGCAATCGCTCACCTGACCGGCCCGTCGATGACTCATGCGAAGCTGGCGGCGGCCCTTCCATTAGTCTGGGACGTCCTGTCCCGACAGCATGAACCATCAGACATTGCCGCGAAATGGCGCCTTGAATCACTCGATTGGACACGGCTACGGGCACAAGGGAGGAATGCTCTCGAGGTGTATCAATTGCCCGACTTGCTCGACGAACTTGGACTGGTGGAGAAAAACGTCCAAGAGAGCCTTCTGTCGTCTGAAAGAGAAAGCGATGTGAGGAGGGAAACGGCTCGGCAGAGCGTCAGCTTGGGCCTGATGGAGCAGATATCACGCTGTCAACGCACCGGAACGACCAAGAAAACCATCCTGGATCAGTGCACTGTTGCCAATGTTCAGAAAAGGATGGTGTCCGTGATGGCCCACAACGTCGACGACTCGCTCCTTGCCGGTGCGGCACTTGAGATTGCCGACCCACGCATCGACTACTCGCCCTTCCGTATCAACAGCAGCGACAGCCGCTGGCACGAGAGTTTGCAACGACGTATCCCGCTAGACAGCTCGCCGTATGTCAGTGGGGTCGAGGCTCTTCGTGCACTCGATGACTGGATCACCGATGATGAGATCACCGCCGCCCGGCCCTTGGCCAGAAAACTGGCCATGAGCGACATCGGCGACGGATATGTTGCCGCCATGCTGGTGGACATGAAGGGAATCGAAGAATTGATCGACTGGGACAGGAGAAACTTCCCCTCTGTGACAGCGGTCTCCGATGCCGAAGCTAATGATAGTGGAGCGCAGCATGCATGAGTATGTGGACACAGTTGGCGCCAATCGTGCCGGTGCCGGCAGACGGTGAAGGCCTGGACGGGTATCTTGAACGCCTCGGTTGCGCCAATGGCATCGATCGTCCTGCGCTGAGTCGACTGTGCCAAACGAGTCCTCGACACTCGCTGGGCATTATTCCTCTATTCCTTCCGGGTCCATTGGCCGATCACATCAGCACGCTGACGAACTTGAACAGAACAACGATCACTGCGATGACGCTGGAAGGCTGCCGCGATCGGCTTCCTTATCGAATGACCAAGACGGAGGGCGACGCGAATTCGCTGCAGAGTCTCCGACGACAGGGCTGGTTCCCGCCGAAGGGCAGTGCCTATTGTCCACGATGTTTGGCCGTAGACGGTATCTGGCGACTGTCGTGGAGGCTTCCGCTCGTGACTATGTGCCTTGAGCACCAGCTGTATCTCAACTGGCAGTGTGGCGACTGTCGGAAAATGCCGCGATCGGTACGCTCGACAATATTCAAAGGCCACATGGACAACCCTGCAGTCTGTGGGAACCCGAATGGGACGAAAACCCCATGCAGCGGTGATCTCAGTTCGGCTCAAAGCTGCCCGGTACCGGTAGCTCAGTTACGCTTTGCTGGTCGTATCAGGACTGTTCTTGCCGGTGGTCGGGCCAGCGTGTGCGGACAAGAAGTGACTTCTCGAGAGTATCTGTCGAGTTTGAAGGCGCTGGCTATCGTCCTTCTCCAGCTTGCATCTGCACAGCCGACGGCGTCATTGTCACAGATTCTCATTCCTCCAGGACCGGGCCTGCCTCCTGTCGACCGCCACTGGGCGGCAGCTCCTCCGCGGGATACTGCACTGCGTTCTCGCGTCCTTGCCTGTGCCGATACTCTTTTGTCGAAGACGACAGTACACGCTACGGCAGAGGATCTGCGCGAATGGATGTCGTTGTTGCCGCAGGTTGGAGAAGCACGGTTGAAGTGGTTAGCTGATCGGTCACCGACAGATCCCCTCATCATGAGGCTGTTGCGAATGGCCGACCAGGATCGATGGCGGGTATCGCGTCTACTGTCATCAACGGCACCGGAACAGAAGTTGTCGCCCCGAGCCGTACCACAGCAACTGCCTAAGCACCTTTATGACCGTCATCTTGCGCCTCTACTCACGACGAGGTCGACAACCGGGAGGCTCTTCGGGTCGCTGTCGATCGTGCGGATCGCGGTGAAAAACGCGACCTGGGCAATAGCAGCGAAGGTACTCGGTCTCCCGCCTGAGCTGGGACCGAGGACAGCGCGAACAGTCCACCAACGGATGTCTGCTGATCCACGACAACTCCACTCAGCTATTGTTTCGATCGCCGGCGAGCTTGATTGCTCACGGGACTGGCGGGTGGAAGAGGACCGAGTACGCGAACTCAATGACTCTCGCGACACCTGGATGCAGACTTGGCTGCATGAACGAGTCCCTGGGAGTCGTGCGAGTAGTGCCCCCTATGCGGTGACTTACCGTTGGATACACGAGGCGCATGGTCTGCTGATGACCACGCCGGCATGGTCAGCGGCTCCCGGGCCTGATGAGAGAGCGCAGTATCGAGCTTTTGAGAAGAGACTACGATTACGCAATTGTTCAAATGAGGACGTGGCACTCTTCGATTCGCGCCGAGTGCCCAATACCTCACTGATGGGGCTTCCCCTGGATTCACCGATGAAGTCGGGTCGATAGAGGCGTGCTGACGAAGAGAATGCTCCTGTGATCAGGGAAAATGTAACTTGCGACAGCAACATACCCTACCAGATCAAGGAACACCTCTAATGTGAAAGTCTCTCACACCCCGGCAACAACTTCAGCGACGTTCGACGAATCCGTTCTCGTATCGGACTCCGGCCTGCTGCCGGTTATGACTCTCGCCGACACAGTCGGCCTCCACGCTCTGTCCGATCATCACCTCACCGTGCCCACTTACAGGAGGTTCACGCCCTCGCTGTTGGGTTTGAATCCGATGTTGATGGCGTTCTTCAAACAGGCGGGGATGGTCCGATTATTCTCTGCGGTGACAAGCAAGACGTCGTCAGAGGCCTTGATGGTCTCACGGAATTTGTCGTAGATCTCCGGGGCTGGTCTGTCAGCTATATCGGGATCGTCATAGTCGAAGTCGTAGAGGGGGAGGCCACGGACCTCGACGATTCTGGCTTGGCAGTCGTCGGGGAGGAGCTCAATCGCTTGCTTGGCGATTTCGTGCGCATAGGAGCCGCAGCGCAGGCTGCCAACGAGAACGGAAATGTGTTTGGGCATGCTGGTTCTTTCGAAATGGTCGGGGGACCGTGGAAGGCGTCCGAATGAGTGTCCCTGTAGTTTTGGTGCGGGAGCGGCTCAGCTGCCTGGGGTCAGAAGTCCCAGTCGTCATCGCTGGTCTCTTCGCCCTTGCCGATGATGTAGGACGAGCCGGAACCGGGAAAAAGTCGTGATTCTCATCGGCGTTCGGAGCCAGAGAGGCGAGGATCTCGGGATTGACTGCGGCTTGGGCAGCGTCGAAGCGGGCTGAGTATCCGAGATTCATCAGCGACTTGTTCGCGTTGTAGCGGACGAAGCCGACTACATCGTCCATGAGACCTATGGATTCATACAGCTCTCCGGAGCAGGCGAGCTCGAGCTCGTAGAGCTCCTCGAGCAGGCTGAAAGTGAATTCCTCCATTTCTTCTTGCCGAACGGTTTGAGTATTCGGTGGTGTGAGCGCCACTGACTATTGCGGTTGAGCGCCACCCGATATTGCCATTCAGCGCCACTGATTCGTGTCGATGAGCGCCAGGCCGCCACCCGACGCTCACCGACAATTGGTCACCGCGTGGCTGTACTCATGTGTTCGCGCATGTTCATCTCCCCGGTCGTGATCCAGATCGTGTTGTGAACGATACGATCCACGATCGCATCCGCGTGGACACCGGACCCGCGTCGTTGATGCCAGTCCTTCTTCGCATACTGGGTGCAGAACACCGTCGATGTCGTATCGTAACGACGTTCAAGGAGCTCGAGCAGCATCGAACGGACATCGTCATCGGGTTCGTCGAGCAACCATTCATCGTATGTGAGGTTGAAGATTATGCGAAGCCCGCGACGTTTTCTCCCTGTTCTCGGGCTCCAGTGGTGGCCTGAACTTCACATAACCCGTTCCTCTGACTAGCCTGCTCATCTCAGCAATGAGGCTGAGACTGATCGGAGGAATAAACATGTCAAAGACGATCGACGATCTTGCCGCCCACGCGGGTCGGATGCTCATCGAATGGGGCTACCAACCCAGCACGATCCAGCAGTACAAGGCATCCTGGAACAAGGCCCGACGATGGTGCGCCGCCCACAACGTCGAATTCTTCGATGCCGACCAGGAACGCCAACTCATCGAAGATTTGGGCCTCAACGACAGTGTTCTGACCGCAGCGGGCCGTTCCACTCTGAGACATATTCGCACCCTGCTTTCAATCGACACACATGGGAGTCTGCTCCCGTGGTCGAAGCCAGCGCCCGAGGCCGTGCCCGACCGGTTTCGTGATGTCTTCGATGCTTACGTCTCTTCACTGCAACGCCGCCGCCTCGCCGACAGTACGCGAGCCGGTCAGACCAGCATCATCCGGAAGTTCTTGACGAGTCTGAGCGCCGCTGATTTCAGCGACCTGTCTTCAGCAGATATCACCGCTCATATCCAAGCGTGTTCCTGGATGACAGCCCAAACCAGGACCGGGATGCTCTACATTCTTCGTGCTTTCACCAAATGGGCCGGTCACGGGGGATGGTGCAGTCCCATCGTCGCGGCGGCGATGCCGATCATCCCCGGTCACAACCACGCCAGCCTGCCGTCGGCATACACTGCCAGTGAGGTCGCCGCGATGGTCACGGCGACAAGCAAGGAATGCCCGCGACGTGATCGGGCGATGCTGTTGCTGGCCGCTGTCTTGGGAATCCGCGCCGGCGATCTGAGAGCTCTGCGTCTGAGCAGCATCGACTGGCGTGGACGCGAAATCAGATTCGCCCAAACGAAGACCGGCCACCGGGTCAGGCTTCCCCTTCCCGACGAGGTGATGCTCGCCGTGGCCGACTATCTACGCAACGAACGACCGCAGAGTACCGACAACCACGTGTTTCTGCATCACCGTGCACCCCATCACAGTTTCGATGACACCTCGAATTCTTTCCACGCCGTGGCCACCAGCGCCTACGCGCGTGCATCGGTCGATACATCCGGTAAGCACCACGGAATGCATTCGTTGCGCCATTCAGCCGCGACGAACATGCTCTCAGGGGACACTCCCTATCCGGTGATCTCGGGAATACTGGGGCATTCGAATGCCAACACCACACGCAAGTACATGGCCATCGATGTCGAAGCGCTGCGTCGTCTCTGCCTGGAGGTACCCCGTGGCTGACATCATCGCGTTTCCCGGCCCCCACAGCGATCTCTTTGCTGACTACATCAGATTCAAACGCTCATTGGGATACGCCATCGCCGACAGTTACCAGTACGTGCTGCGCGAGATCGCACGCTGTATCATCAGCCGCGAACCCGACCCCGAGATCGTTTCCGCCGCCACTGCGGAAGAACTCACCGCCAGAAGACCCCACGAGAGCACATCGACCCAGTGCAAACGCATCACTATCGTCCGTCAGTTCTGTCTCTGGCTGGCCAGCACAGGCTACTCGCCGACGATTCCGGCTCAAGGACTGGTACGAGACACCACCGAGTTCGTTCCCAGAATCGTATCCGAATCCGAGATGGCCAGGATCATCACCATCGCCGACCGTGATGAGCCCCACCAGCGTAG
This sequence comes from Brevibacterium sp., assembly GCA_030457025.1. GTDB lineage: Bacteria > Actinomycetota > Actinomycetes > Actinomycetales > Brevibacteriaceae > Brevibacterium. The sequence goes on from JAKDSA010000015.1 coordinate 6,831, forward strand.
GTTGCTGCTGCGACTGCTGTGGTGCTGCGGGATGCGCATCGGTGAAGCCTGCAGGTTGGCCGTATCCGATATCGATCCCAGCGCGGGCACGATCCTGATCGCTCATGCCAAAGGCGACAGAACCAGACTGGTCCCCATGTCGGCATCACTTGCCGACTACGTGGGAACCTATCTGGACTGGACGAACTCCACAGGCGCGGAGGGCTCCGCCCGGCCGCTGATGCCGACCAGGAACAACACGTTTCCACGCAGTGGCCAAGCAGGCACCGCGCTGAGTCGCATCTTCGCGCGTGCCGGTGTCCTCACCAGCCAGGGCCGATCGATCCGGCCTCATGATCTCCGACATTCCTACGCGGTCCACGCGCTTGAGAACATGGTCGAGACCGGAATGGATGTCTATGCCACACTCCCACTACTGGCAGCATTCATGGGCCATGCCGACATCACCAGCACCGAATACTATCTCCGGTTCACCCAGGACACGTTGTGCCGGATCGTTGATGCGCAGCAACCAACGTCTCACCGCGTGTTCAAGGGGCAATCATGAGAGAGTTCCAATCGCTGCTGCAGGCCTTCCTCATCGACTACCTGCCCAAGAGACGAGGATTCAGCCCCCACACGATCGCCGCGTACCGGGACTCGTTCGTGCTTTTGCTGACTTGGATGGACACCTGTTGCCATGTCACTGCTGACAAGATCATCATGGCAGACCTCGATGTCGACCATATCCGTCGATTCACCGACTGGCTGCAACACGAACGTGGTTGCGCTGAGTCGACGACAAACGCACGGATCGCTGCCATCAGATCCTTTGCGAAGTTCGTCCAGTCCGAGGCACCTGAACACATCGAGATCTGTCGCCGGCTCCTGACAACACCGATTGTGAAGGTGCCAGAACCAGCAGAGATCGAGTACTTAAGCGTCGAGGGTGTGCAATTCATTGTTGCTGCCGCGGCTGAAGACATACGGGACCTGGCGATTGTGTCGTTGCTCTACGACTCGGGTGCTCGAGTCAGTGAAGTCTGTGGCGTCACGATCGGGGATCTGGTGTTCTCACGCCCACACACCGTTCGAGTCATGGGCAAGGGCAGGAAAGCCCGTGTGATCCCCCTGTCGACCGAAGTCGGTGACATACTGGGACGCTACGTAACTGCGGAACGCGCCGAGGCAGAATCGACGGAGGCGTTGTTCATCAATCGAAGTCATAACCGACTCGGGCGGGCAGGAATCGCCTACATGCTCCAAAAGAGCGTCACTGCTGCGCACCGGGCTCATCCGACCGCAGTGCCGCCACGAGTGCACCCTCACATTATGCGTCATTCGAAGGCCATGCATTTACTCGACGCTGGCGTGAACCTGGTCTACATTCGCGATTTCCTCGGCCATCGCAGCGTCACCACCACGGAGATCTACGCGCGGGCAAGCACTGCGGCAAAACGGCGAGCCATCGAAGCTGGTGAAGCCAACATCGTGCCCACAAGCCCCTATGGGAAGGAGCAGCGAGCCGATCTTGTCGACTGGTTACGCGACTTGCTGTAGCAGTAGCCGATTATGCGAAGTCTGTCGCCGGTCTTGGTCAAGCACGCCAGGCTCAGTCGTCGCGGGCTTCGCATAATCTTCAACCTCACATACGATGAATTATGCGAAGCATTGCATAATTCATCGATGACTAACAGCGTGAACGCCGAGTATTTGCGTAACCATTTCTCCCGACCGCCCGGCTTATCCTGCGCAGTGGCCCAGGCCTCCTCAAGATCGGGCATGCGAATATAGTAGGCACGGTAGCGATGCTGACAGGCCTGCTTCGCCAGCGCCGACCCCAGATACGACTTGTCAGACCCGGTGAACCCCTGGAACACAACGTTTAGCTGCCGGGTGATGAACGAGGCGGTTCCGAGCTGGGCGATGATGTCACGGTCGAGGCCACGCTGGTCGATCAGCGCGATCCGACGCAGATCCGCATCGGGATATCGCAGTCCCGCCCGACGGATGAGCCCCTCGACTTTCGCATGGGTGAACGCAGCATGAGCGTCATCGACAGCGAGCCGGATGCGCTCTTCGAATGGCATCCCCAGGGTGAGATCGTCGTCTTGGGCATCGAATGCGCTCAGCAGGCTTGTTGACCCCATTTCACGCAGTTTCTGTTTCGTTTCGTCATCGAGACGAGTCATCGTTGTCGGAAGCCTCGGGCCAGAAAATACTCCTACGACGCGACCAAAGTCCTGCAACGCGTGTGGGCGATCTCCGGCGGCCAATGCGGCAAATACCTCCACACAACGATGCAGATCCTCCTCGACCTCCTCGAAACCCATCACGAACTCGTCCCCGGCCAGGGACGCTACACCAAGGGTGTGCGCAAGGAACTGCTGACGATGAGCCCGGCAACGATCGACCGGTACCTGCGACCCAGACTCTTATACGCTTCATGGATTGCCTATCGTAGTCGTACTGTATGTTGAGGGTGGAACCGATCAGGCAAGTCTCACGCGCTGCAGGCGCAGGCTGTTGTGGACGACGAAGACTGATGACATGGCCATCGCAGCCGCGGAGATCAAAGGATTGAGTAGCCCGAACATTGCGATCGGAATTGCCAGGATGTTGTAACCAAAGGCCCAGACGAGGTTGCCGCGGATTGTGCCCAGAGTCTTTCGTGAGAGCATAATCGATTCGGCGATCGCGTTGAGGTCGTCGCGGACGATGATGATGTCGGCCGACTTCATGGCGATGTCTGCTCCACTGACTACGGCGATGCCGAGGTCGGCCGCTGCCAGGGCCGAGGCGTCGTTGATGCCATCGCCGACCATGGCCACGCGGTGGCCGGACTCCTGCAGAGATGATACAGTGGCGGCTTTGTCACCGGGCATGACTTCGGCGATGACCTTGTTAGTTCCGATCGTCTGACCGATCTTCTCTGCTGCGCTTGTGCTGTCGCCGGTGAGCAGGATGGTGTGTAGTCCGAGTCGATGCAGCTGGTTGATGCTGCTTGCGGCGTCGGGTTTGACCTGGTCGCTCAGTGCCAGTGCCGCGGCCGGTTGCCCACCGTCGAGGATGATCACGACGCTGTGCTGGGCTTCTGTCTGAGTACTGATCCAGTCCGCCAGTTGCCGGTCCAGATCTGCCCGTTCGTGCGCGGCAGCGGCATTGATGACAGCCAAAGGTCTGCCACCGACGACTCCTTCGATTCCCACACCGGGTAGGACTTGCACGTCCGTGACCTCAACTCGTGGCCCGCCCGACTGAGTGGGTCTTGCTGGCAGTCCAATTGCCGCATCGGGACTGGGGTCGTCGCCGCCGTCGACAGTCGGTCGAATGAAGTCGAGTATGCCGCGGGCGACCGGGTGTTCGGATCGGGTTTCGAGTTCGGCGATACGAGCCAGTAGGTCGGCGTGGTCGGCGTCGTCGGCGAACCATGACCGTTCGACCCGCAGTGACCCTGTGGTCACGGTACCGGTCTTGTCGAGAACGACCGTGTCGATGCGACCACTTGCCTCCAGCGCCGTATGACCCTTGACGAGGATGCCTGAGCGGGCGCCGCGGCCGATGCCGACCATGAGAGCGGTTGGTGTGGCTAGACCGAGTGCACAGGGGCAGGCGATGATGAGCACCGAAATCCCCACCCCGATTGCTCGTGACGGTGAGTGTCCAAGTGGGAGCAGCCAGATGAACAGAGTGGCCACGGAGAGAGCGAGCACGATGGGAACGAAAACCGCGGTGATCCGATCGACGAGGCTTTCAACGTTGGCTTTCTGCGACTGTGCTTTCTCAGCTAGCGTTGCGATCTGAGTCAGTTGCATGTTCGCGCCAACGGCTTCAGCATCGATCGTGATCTGCCCGTTAGTGGCAAATGATCCGCCGACGACACGGTCTCCAGCTCTGGCGGGCACCGGCACCGGTTCACCCGTGAGACTGCTGGTATCAAGTTCGGCGAGACCGTCGATAACCGATCCGTCGACGGGCACGGTTTCGCCGGGGAGGACGAGGACAGTGTCTCCGGGGGTGACGTGTTCGATGGGTGTGTCGACGAACTTGCCGTCATCGTTGCGGATTCGTGCCGTTTTCGGGGCGAGCTCGCTGAGCGCGGCCAGGAGGTTGCCGGCCTTCCGCCGCGATCGGGTTTCGAAGTATCGGCCGGCCAATTGGAAGGTCGTGACTCCGGCGGCGACGTCGAGGTAGAGGGTGTCCGCCCCGTCCGGGACGAGCCCGAGGCCCAGCCATGCGTCCGAGCCGGCGACATCGAAGGCCGCGGTCACCACGGCCCACCCGAAGGCGGCGATGATGCCCAGGGACACGAGGGTGTCCATGTTCGATGTCTTGTTTCGTAGATTTTTCCACGCCGATTGGTGGAACGGCCATGCCGCCCACACTACGATCGGCATGGCTACGAGGATGCAGGCCCATTCCCATCCGGGGAATCGCCAGGCTTCGACGAGTGCCAGCGCGATCGTTGCGTCCATGAGGGGCACGGTGAGGACCGCGGCGAGGATGAGACGTCTGCGTAGCGAGTCGAGTCTCATTTCGGCGGCCCGTTGTGACCACATGTCGTTGCCGGGTTCATGGATCTGTGCACCGTATCCGGCTTTTTTCACTGCGGTGAGGGCCTCTTCGGGGCTGTCGAGACCGGTGACCCGGGCGCGTTCGGTTGCGAAGTTCACCCAGGCCGTAGCGCCGTCGATCTTATTCAGCGACTTCTCGACTCTGCGCGCACAGGCGGTACACGTCATCCCGGTGATATCAATATCGATGCCGCCACTGAAGTCCGTCTGGGGTGTCGGTGTCTCCGGGTGTGTTGTGCTGTCACTAGTCACGATTCTTGAGTCCTTCCTCCACGGTGACAGCGCCGTCTTTGACTGCCAGTCGCCGCAACATGTCGTTGTAGGCTGAGAATTCGTCGCTGAGACCGGCATCTTCGTGTCGGTCGAAACGTTGTGCGTCTCGTTTGTCTTGTCGTGCCCATTGGATGCCGAGGACGATGACTACTCCCAGCAGAGGCAATTCCCCTCCTGCCCAGGCGATGCCCCCGGCGAAGTATTGTTCGGCGGGGATGTCGAGCCAGGGCAGGTCGAGTGTGCGATAGAAGTTCAGGCCAACAGGAGTGCTCGTCATCATGAGGACGATGCCGAAGAACGCGTGGAAGGGCATGGCGGCGATGACGTAGCCGAGCTTGCCGATGTGTGGCAGTTCGACGGGGAGCTTATCGACACCAACGACGAGGGAGAAGAACATGTAGCCGACGATGAGGAAGTGGACATTCATCAGCTGGTGACCCCAATGGTATCGGATGAGGTCGCCGAACAGCGGAGTGAGATAGAGGACATAGTATGAGCCGACATAGACGGTGAAGACGAACAGGGGGTGGAGGAGCAGGCGCAGCCCGGGCCAATTGATGAGCTGGTTGACGCGATTGCGAACCTGATGCCCGACTCGGTTGGTTCCACTTGTCGATCGCAGCAGCAGCGTGATCGGTCCACCGCCGACGAGTAAGGCTGGGATGAGCATGTTCAGACTCATGTGCACGATCATATGGATGCCGAAGTCGGCCGGAGAATACTTGCCTAGCCCCGATCCCATGAGCACGATCGTGGTGATCCAACCGAGCATCCAGCAAATGGTCCGCATCGCCGGCCAGGAATCGCCTCGTCGTCTCAGTTTGAGCACGCCGAGGCTGTAGGTGAACATCGCTGCGGCAGCAAGACAGGTGAGTAGGAGGTTGATCCTCCAATGTGTCAGCAGCACCATCGGGTCAGGGGCGGCATCGACGGTGTAACCGAGGAATACCGCCACAGTGCTGTTGGGTGCGAAATAGTTGGGAGAGGGGATGAGCGTCATGGCAGCCGTCATCGCCATCCACGTTGCGACTCCGAGTACAACGCCGAAACGAGCAGAAATTGATCGCACTGACCCGGGCCGGGCAGTGGCGCCCGCCAGAAGGGTCAGAGTGATGATGGCCAAGGCCACCCAGCGTGTGAACAGCTGCCACCCGGTGGTCGAGTCAGTCAGCGAGGTGCCGGCGAGTTTGAATACTGAGATCACCGCGTCTGTGCATGCAATTCCGGCCAGCCCGATCCACAGCAGGCGTGAGCGGGCCAGGCGTCGAAGTGCTCCGCAGCGGGGGTGAGCCAGTTCGAGGAAGACACTGGTGGCCAAGAGACCGACGACCACCGCTGACAGGGGCGTTTGGATGATCGACGCGTCTTCTCCGAAGTCGTGATTGGGACCGACGAGTACTTGCGCTATGACAACCGGGGCCAGAAGGGCGATCATCCCGATCCATAGGCTCACGGCATGGGCGGCCCAAGATTCCGAGAACAGAGAAACAGCGAAGACGATGAATGCCGCGGCTAAGACGATGAGCCACGCGGCCGGGTAGAAGGTTCCGGTCAGAGCGAAACTCAGCTGCCCCGGACTCTTCAAGGACATCAGGGGCATGCCATTGGTGTTGAGACCGTCGATGACGGTGAGCGGGAGAACGGCAGAGGCCCAGATCGCGCTGAACACCTGCAACAGGAACCGGGCTGTCGTACTGGGCAACGACCATCCGAGACCGTCCGTGCGCGAGTTGAACATGACAACAGCGGCCAGTGCGCCCAAAGTAAGGATCGAGAATACTTCATGAATCGCGCGCAGTACCGCAACGACGATGACAACGGGTGTGCCCGGGAACTCCCGCGCAATAGAGGTGTAGACCTCGGGGCCGGCCAGCAGACCGGTGGTGATCGTGACCACGACGACAACGGCCGTGATGATCGTCGTCACAGTGAATACTGTGGTTCTCGTTCTTTCGCGACGTCCTTCCGTGTGGGAAGGGATTCGCGCCGACTGACTCCTCATACTACGTGTCATTGTAGTAGATAGGTTGGTGAACGTACCTACGGGCCCCAACCGCCTGTGTGCTTTACCTGGTGAGGCAGCCTACGCTTTGGCTTTCACTTACTCTTGATCCGGGCGGAAGCGGCGTTGATGCCACAGGAGGGCCGATGGTTCTTCTAGCCAGCTCCGGTGCGGACGTGGTGGTCATCTGCTTTGTTGGCGCAGGCGGACAGGTCGACATACTGTAGAGTTGAACTGGAGGTGTCCATGGCAGGTAAGCGAACTCGTGGGCCAGGTGAGCTCGAGGACGAAATCATGCGGGTTCTTCGCTCTCATTCAGACGAGCTCAGCGCTAAGGAGATTCAGCGTTTAGCAACGGGACATCCACCAGCCTATACAACGGTGATGACCGCGCTCGATCGGCTCGAGCAGAAGAGTCTGGTCGTCCGGGTGACAATCTCCGAACGGAAGGTCCGGTTCCGAGCAGCGCATTCGGAAGACGAGCACGCAAGTCGAGCGATGGTTTCGGCGCTCGACGATGCCAGTGATCGTGAGTCTGCATTGTTGCAGTTCGCCGGCAACCTTGATGCCAGGGATGCTGAGCTGTTGCGTAAAGCGATTGCCAAGCCTGGTCCCCGGGGGAGCGGGTAGAACATGTGGTGGGTGTGTGTCGGGTGTGTCCTTACGGCCTCAGGACTGTTCTTCATTGCCCCCTCTGCCCTGACGCTACGTCAGTGGCAAGTACGTTTGCCGCGCGTCGGCCTGGCGCTGTGGTGGGCTGTCATGGCCATCGGTTGCGTTCTGGCGCTGAGCGCGATCATTGTCAGCGTGGCGATCAGTCTCGGCGCATCGGAGGCGCTGACTCGGCCCCAACGGGTAGTCTTTACCATCGTGTCCTGGTCGAGTCTTGGCGCAATTGGTGCCCTCATCGCATGGGTGTCTGTGTCTGTTGAACCCGTGGCCAACGCCCACCGGAAGACCGTCAAACGGTTTGCCCACACTGTGGTCTCTCGTGAGGACCGCGGCCCTTTTATATTTGCACGTTTCGCATCGAATGAGCCCGTCGCTTTCGCCGTTCCCGGTCGATCTCCTGAGATTATGGTCTCGACTGCTTTGGAAAGCGTGCTGACAACGGCTCAGCTGCGAGCGGTCGTCGCCCACGAATACGCTCATCTGCGATATAGGCACGGATGGATCCTCAGAGCCGCCGAGGTCAACGCTTCCTGCCTGCCCAGGTCCTCTTCTGCTGGTCAGGAACTGCGCAGGGCGACGCTGATGCTGATCGAGCTCATCGCTGACGATGTCGCGGCGAAGCAGGCCGGGGCAGCGAACCTCGGCAATGCTCTCGTCCGGCTTTCTCGCCTGACTGGAGATGCCTCAATGGAGCTTCGGGCCGAGCGGATGATGCTGCGGCGATGGCCGACGAGGTTTCACCGTTCATTGCCGGAACCTGTCAGAGTCTGAGCGCCTGGTCCCGCTCTTTGGTGTGGTAGGTGCCGACGTTGTCGATGATCGAATCACTGAATTCTCGGCACACGGTGACCGTCTGCGACTTCGTCGAAACTGATCAGTCGATATGAATCAGTGAATATGGACTGGAACCACAGCGATCGGCTGTTCGAATCGGGAGACTCGCACGGTGACTTGGACCTGCCAATCACCACTGACTGGCAGCGTCAACGGTGCCTCGAACTCTCCAGTATCCGGATCGCGGGTCGCTGTTGTCTCGAATGGGCCAAGTTGTTGCTCGGGCAAGCGTGCAGAAATGTCAACACTGTCATCTGTGACGCCTTCGCCGTCATACGTCAGGTGGAATGAGAGAGTATTCGCTCCTGCAGAGGCAGGCTCCACGTCTCCATCCACGACGAGGCCCTGAGATCGGGCATGAATGGCAGTGTCGACGGTTGTCGCATGACCCGGTTGAGTCTGTTCATGTTGATGGTCGGGGCTGGAATTGCTCAGAAGTCCTGTCACGACAACCACTGCACACAGCAGTGCGGCTTCGTAGCTCAGCGTCCGGCGCAGGCCCTCCCACCGCTTACTCACTGTCGGTTCAGCTGCGACAGCGGGCAGGATGCGTTTGCGGTTCCACCCCGCAATGGCAATGATCGAGGCGACGATGGCGAGTTTGATCAGCAGAGTCCGCCCATAACCGGTGGCAACGAGTTGGCTGGGGGTGCTGATGATGAGCGCGGCCATGAGTGTACCGCTGAGAGCCAAGAGGATCACGCTATAGATCGCGCACCGGGAGAAACGTGCAGTTGCCAGGATGGCCCGGTCGGTGTTGTCGGAGTCTCCTTGTTGAGTGGTGCCGGCGGATCTGACTGTTCGGAATAGCCCAATGACTCCCCCGACCCAAAAAGATCCGGCCAACAGGTGTCCGATATCAGCGGCAATCATGAGCCAAATCGGATCCGTTGTCTGGGAGTGTCCGACGAGTACGGGCGATATTGCTGCAAGGGCTGCAGCGACAACGGCAGCATGTCGAACCGGTCCCCGGAGACTGCGATTGAACAGCAGCAGCGCTGAGAACCCGGTGAGCAGTACGACTGCTGCCACGACCATGGGCGCAGGCCGAAGCCCCGACTCCCATAATCCTAGCTCCGGGAATGAGACGAGGCTTCGGCCCGTGATGCGCAGTGCCGAGACTGGAATCAGCACAAGAGACGCCGCTGCTGCACAGCCGGCCGCCCATTGTGAGAGTATGCGAGTCCCGCTATCCGGCTGGCCGGGTGCGCGCAGGATCACTGTGTTGAAGAACAGCAGGCCTGCGAAGATCAGCAAACCGAGGTATTGCACGGTAGTCAGTACAACGACTGCTGTTTCTGTCGACATAGGTGTGACGTCGGTATCGGGGGCGCTCGGTGCAGGGGACGAGGCTGATTTTTCACCGATGTGAAAGGCGACCGCACCGCCGACTGGATGGCCATCGGCGGAGACGACTCGGTAGCTGAGTAAGTAGGTTCCCTTCGGCAGATCCTGAGGAAGATCGACAATGACTGAATGGTCACGGGTCTCGGCTTCAAGGGTCTGAGGATGGCCATCACTGGGAAAGAGGCGGATCGCTCCGTTGATGAGGTCGACGGGTTCATTGAAACGCAGTTCCGCGGAAGCCGGTGCTGCATCCAGGACCTCGTTATCAGACGGAGTGGTCTCCTGCAGGATGGCATGAGCGCAGGCGGGTCCAGATCCTGTGAACAGGGCCAATACACATCCGCACAAGGCTGCGACCACCGTTCGCGCAATCCATGTTGATGATCGTGTCCTCGTTTCGATGACGGGCGGGCTCATCCCTTCTTGCGCCCCCGCCCCAGAGCGATGATCGCTCCAATCAGACCGAGCGTCCCGACGACCAACGAGGCGATGGTCAAAGGAGTCTGCCCGTCATCACCACGTGCTGCGGTGTCGACGTCGGCGGACTTGGCTGCGGTGTCTCCTGGATGCTCACCGTCCGCGCCTGGTTCGGTGATGGTGATTTCCGGTGCGGGCAGTTCGAGGTCATCCGCGTCTTGTCCCTGTGCCGGGACCTGCACCCAGGCGGATTCCCCTTTTTCGCAGGTTTGGACTGTGGGGAAATGGAGTGTTTTGCCGGCGGCATCGTCGGGCAATTTGAGTGAGAGTTCGAACGTGTCGCGTTGATCGTCCGGCAACGGGGTCTTGGCCTTGTAGACGACTTCGGAGTCTCGTTCGGTCATCTCATTGCCATGACTGTCTTTGGCCGGATGGTCAAGCTTCTCGGTTTTCACGTCGACCGAATAGAACGGATTGCGAGTGGGTGTGACCGCGTCGATCTCGTCGGGCACCTGGATCGCAATCTTATCGGTGGCTGAACCATCACAACCGTGGGGGACGCTGAAGGTGAGCACCGAATATGCTCCTGCCTCGTCTGTATCCGAGGCGATGGTCACATGAGCACTGGCCGCGTCGGCTCCTCCGATCGTGAGGGCCAGGCCCCCAAGGGCCGCAGCCGCCCCCATCGCCAATGGCCGTGCGGTCTTTGCGTGTGCTTTTTCGTTCTTGATCGCTGTCATCATTCTTTTCCTTTTCTTCCTCGGGGTGTGAGGAGCTCATCCAACGAGCATTGGCAGGCACATCGACGTCATACCAAGACACATGAGGCCGTTGGCTCCGACCTCCCTGGCATGCGTGGCCCATGCGTGTTCACTTGACCGCGGCCCGGTGACAAGCTCTGCGGCGGAGATCATCGTCGCCACTATCAGACTTCCTGTCAGCAGAACTCCGCTCACTGCGGTTACCGGGGTCATCGACGAATGATCGTGGCCCGAGGTTGTTGGGTTAGCCCCGGTCATGGTTGCCACCATCCACACCATCGCCAGCATCATCACTGTATGCATGACTTGATACCAGGGCCCGTGTTCCTGTGGATCCCGATATCCTGAGGGGCGCAGACACTGGACCAGAAAGATCAGGGCAAACCAGCCGGTGGCAACGCCGAAAATGACGAGTTGCGGAGTTCCTGGCAGAAAGGTCCACCATGGCCATGCCATAGCAGCCATGTCGGCTGACATCACCACATGCAGGGTGTGGCTGATCAACTGGGCCGGGTGCGAACGGGTGGTAAACACATGCACTGCTGAGTAGAGCGCGAGGCCAACAAACACAACGGTGAAGACCCATCGCACTATCGGTTCATCGATCACAGCCACCTCATTATCTCTACATGATGTAGTAGATACTTTAAGCGGCCCGCCGCTTTTGCGCAAACAGCGGTTCCTGGGTCAACGTCGGTGTTCTTGTCCGGCCCAGTCAGGACAGTCCCTTTTTGACGTGGGCCAGCCAGCTACTGATCCGGCAGGCCCGAATAGTCGGGAAGTCCGTGTCCTGGGCGGAGGAGTCACGATGCAGGGATGCCCGAAGAAGAATCTAGGTCAGGTGAGAAATGAGACGCACGGGCCCGGTAGCCCAGTTACGAAAGCAGGTTCGACAACGTATGAATTGATCGCGATATAAGAATATTTACATTAGTGGTCGCCTCGTGGGCTGAGTAGGGTAAACGACGTGAAAATTCGATGCCAACGTTCGCCTGAAAGGACTATTATGAAAACTTCCCGTTTCTCAATAGTGTCCGGAACTTTCGCCATCACCACGGCAATCGCGTTGAGCGGCTGCGGTGGAGAGAACTCGGACTCCGACGAGAGCGCGCTCAACGTCGTCACCTCGACGAATGTCTATGCGGATATCATCTCTCAGATCGCAGGAGACGATGCCGAGGTGACTCCGGTCATCGACGATCCGAATCAGGATCCGCATAGTTATGAAGCGACGTCTCAGGACCGACTCAAACTGTCGAAGGCCGATCTCGTCGTGGAAAACGGCGGCGGATATGACGCATTCATGACCACGATGCTCGAGGCGTCGGATGCTGATCCCGAGCTCCTCGACGTGGTTTCGATCTCGGGACTGCCCGGCTCTGACGACCTCGGGAATGAGCCCCACGATCACGGTGACGACGAAGGAGATGAACACGACCACGGCGACGACGAAGACGGCCACGATCACGAGGACGAAGGTCACGACCACGGCGAGTTCAATGAGCATGTGTGGTACTCGGTTCCCACGATGACCAAGCTCGTCGACGAAGCGGCGACACACCTTGGCGAAGCAGTGCCCGAACACCAAGAGGAGTTCATAGCCAACGCTGATGAGTACAAGAAGACCCTGGGGGAGTTGCGGTCGCAGATCGATGAAGTGAAGAAGGACCATAATGGCGAAAAGGTCGCCGCGACCGAGCCGGTGCCGTTGTGGCTCTTCGAGGATATGGGGCTGGAGAACATCACCTCTAACGAGTTCCTCGAAGCTGTCGAGGAGGGCAATGACGTGCCGCCTCTGGTGCTGAAGAAGGCCGAGAAACAGATTTCAGACGGGGAGGCCGTTCTGCTTGGGTACAACACGCAAGCGGCCGGTCCGCAGGCCGAGAAGCTGAAGTCGGTGGCCGAGAAGTCCGATGTTCCGGTCATCGATTTGGCTGAGACCATGCCGGCCGACACGAACTACGCTGACTGGATGGGCGAATACATCACCACCATCTCCACCTCGCTCGAAGGGCACAAACACTGAGAACGTCAAAAGAGTTCGAACATTCCAAGCTGACTTGCACAGGCTTCGACAAGATAAAGGAAGCGTGCGGCCGCGCCGCCTCGCATCAAAGGACTTGTGGATTGCCCACATAATCGATAATGATTAAACATTGCCTCGTTTCCAGGCGGGTCGAGGTTGGGCGCCGCGGTTGTTCATGTTCGCGCTGGTGTTGAGGGTCGGTGTGTAGCGGCAGGTCAGTGAGCAGTTGAAATCGAGACACGTTTCCAGGGTTTCAGAATCCCACCGGGATATTTATCAGACACGCCCTAGCACTAGGGATCCAACCGGTAATGGTTCACCAGTGGTATTCGAACTACTCCTCCGGGGTGGGCCCATGGTCCGAACCGTACCTGGACGGTGAGGCACCTGCCGTCATCCCGAGCTCAGCGACTGACCTCCCCCTCGAGGAGATCGCAGCTGAGGAGCCTGACCTCATCGTCGGACTCGATGCAGGCCTTGACCAGCAGACGTACGATCGCCTCTCGGAAGTAGCGCCCACGATTGCGAACCCGAAGGGCGCTGCACACTACGCGGTGCCCTATGACCGGGAAATGCAGATGATCGGTGACGCCGTCGATCGCGCTGACGAGGCTAATCAATGGGTGAAGGACACAGAGGCCGCATTCACCAAGGCGCGGGACGGACACCCCGAATTCGAAGGGAAGACTGCGGCCGTTGGTTGTCCACTGGAAAACGGTGGCTTCGCCCTGTATCCGACAACAGACCCGCGTGGAGAGTTTCTCACTAAGCTGGGCTTTACCGTCCCCAAGGAAGTCGATGAAGTCGCCGCCGACAACTATTATGCGGAGATCAGCGCTGAGAATTTGTCGATGATCGACGGCTATGATCTCCTCCTCGTGATTGACGATTGTGGTGCTCCAACAGTGGACCTCAACGAGCACCTCACATTCAAGTCACTCGATATCGCGAAACGCGGCGACTATATCTATCCCGCGCCCGCATCCGACGCGCTCTCCCATAACACGGTCTTGAGTGTCCCTTATGCGCTCGACAAGCTTATTCCGAAGATCGAGGAGACCCTCTCGTAGCCACTCTCGTTGTGCACCTTCATGCGATCAGCCCAGTGCCGTATGACAACGGTCCCACAGCAATTGGCTAACAGTCCTTCTTCGAGTTTGGGGTGCTTGCAGCATTCCATTCCATTCATATCGTTTGAATCAGTCCCAGCGACTTTTGCGCCTGCCAGTGCCGCTGTTCGATTTGGGCCAGGATGATCGATGGTGACAAGTCGTGTGGTCTGGGCATCCGTGGTACTGCGCCGAGCGCTGTGCCGCTACCTTGCACAGTGATCGTGGCAGAACCGGCTTTGTGCAAAGTACGCTGGCGTGTTGTGTGCAATGTATGGGGCATCTCTACAATGCCGCCACCCTTCGCGCATCTCGCGACCTCTTCGACGATGTTTTCGGCTTCAGCAATCCCGTTGTACGGAGCGGGCAAGGCCTCACCGGCCAGGGTTCGGTCCTGTTCTGTTGTGAACAGATCCTTCGTCATACCGGTGCACCTGCCCAGGCCCGACACCGTTGATGCCGATGCTCGCGGCAGCGTAGTCCTCTGTCGGTGCCATGCGTCGGATCCATCGGGACAGCGCGGGCTTCGAACTCGAGTAGTTCGCATATCCGATCTCTGGTCCTTGTTCTGCCAATGCGCGGCCGCGTGCCAAAGCAGCATCGGCGTCTCCGGCGTTGCTGCAACGGAGATCACTCAGCTCAAGTCAGAGGATGGCGGACCTATGGACATCGGCGGCGCCACCCTCGCAGCGTCGTCCATTCGGGCGGTCTGATCGACGAGCACGTCCTCGTCACCCACCTTGTTCTGGTAGGCAATGGCACACCGTTCTTCACGGTTTTGGATGATCGGGTGAATCTGAACCTTGTCGAGACCCGGCCATTTCCCGGCGGTGTGCATCTGACCAGATACGAAACCAGGCACTGACCACCCGAATCGGACGGCGGAGCGTAGGCTGACTTCCATGCTGATCAGACGAGAACGTCAAGGCGAGGCCGAAGCCATCCGCGCCATTGCGGCAGCCGCGTTCCGCGCTGCGGAGCACAGTGCGCCTCCGGTCGAATCCGGCGGAGACCCCGGCGAGGCGACTCTCATCTCATGGCTGCGGGCCGATCCCGCGTGGATTCCCGAACTCTCCCTCGTCGCCTTCGACGATGACGAGATCATCGGACATGTGGTGGCCACCCGTGCGCATGTCGACTCGGCACCGGCCCTCGGCATCGGACCGGTGAGTGTAATTCCCGAACAGCAGGGAGCCGGCATCGGCTCAGCCCTGATGCATGCGGTGCTCGGCGCCGCTGATGCCAGAGGCGAGACACTCGTCGGTCTGCTCGGCGAGCCTCGATTCTATTCACGCTTCGGCTTCGTCCCAGCCTCAGCGACCGCGGTCGCTTCGCCCGAGACAGCTTGGGGCGACTACTTTCAGATCCGCACATTGTCGGACTACGACGGACAGGGTGGTACGTTCCGATACGCAGGTCCGTTCGACCGGTTCTGACTGACTGACTCGTGCACATCCATGCACAGACGTCGCCGTCCTGAGACCCAATTTCGGGGTTCCTCTGCCTACTATTGCAGATGTGGACACGAGCCGAACGACCTCCTGGTGCTGCTCACGGTTTCCCGATCGGCAGAGTTCACGACCGCGGTACAGACCCTGGGTCTGAACCACACGACCATTTCCCGCCGGATCGCGGCCCTGGAGAAGGCGCTGGGCGGACGCGTCCTCTCGCGAGCGGCCGGCGGATGGGAACTCACCGAACTCGGTGAAGAGGCTGTGCTGGTGGCCGAGCAGGTGGAGAAGGCGGTGCTCAACCTCGGCGAGCTAGATCATGCTCCTGACACGATCACCGGTGTCGTTCGGATGACAGCCACGGACTGGTTCAGTGCCGATGTGGCGGCTCCCGCCGTGGCTAGGCTGCGACGTCAGCATCCGGGACTCAGCGTGGAGATCGTGACCGTGACGCGTCAGGCACTGCAGCAGAGATCAGGTCTGGACATCGAAGTGGTCGTCGGTGAGCCCCAGGTGCATCGTGCCGAAGCGTTCAAACTCGGCGACTACGAATTGGGCATGTACGCCTCCAAGGACTACCTGGCCGAGAGCGGAAACCCAGCCACCGAGGAGGAACTGACCCAACATCGACTCGTGTACTTCGTGGACTCAATGCTCCAAGTCGACGAGGGGCCTACCCGGAGTGCCAGGCAGGCTGGTACCAGCTCATTCTCGATCTCGATAACAAGATCGGCAGCATCGAACCGGGATACAAAGTCGATCAGGTCAAAGAAAAGTTCGGGGACCTGCGGTTCTACTACGACCAGATGAGCATCAACGACGACAACCGAGAACGTGTGGACAAACTCGTCGATGCAGCCGAAGCGGAGGCTTACACGATTTGTGAGGTGTGTGGCGTCTCAGACTCAACTGTCATCACGATCGGCCCCTACCGGGTCAATACTCTCTGCGCAGAACATAGAGAGAAACGAACGGGAAGTTGACATAGCAACAGCCCGTCACCACGAAAGTGACGGGCTGTTGCTATGTCATGTCGTTGTGAAAACGCACTCACGGACGCTCAGCCGTGCGCGGTGCGTTTCTCTGTCCTGTATCTCAAGACGCCGTCGATGACGAGGATGACGACCCCGCCGACGAGGATGATGACGGGTATGGCAGCGCCCATGGGACTGTTCATCCCGAGCAGCCATCCGAGCAGGGCGGTGGGGATCAGCACGAGCGCCTTGAGCCCAAACTTCTTGAGGTGCTGATTCTTGAGATCGTTCATCGTCTGGGATTCCTCCCGGTCGAGAGTCATACGCACTTCATCTCCTTGACCGCGTCACCACCGGGAGTGCCGCTGATGCGAAGCGATTTACTGCTCTTGCAGATTCCGTTGCTTCCGATTACTGCCGGTCTGCGCGCGGGCTCTCAGGACGTCCCTTACGGTGATCTTCCTTGTTATGGGTGGGCCGCGCTCGGGTGTACCACGAGTATTCGACAATTCCAGTGATGAGCGCCGTGTTGAAGAGCCAAGTCAGAACCAGTGTCAGATCGGTCTGCTTGTGCGTGAGTACGGCTGCTGCGGCCCCGATCAGAAAGGTGGTGGCCGCAGCAGCGAGTACGAGGATGAAGTGTCTCATCTCTCAGCCGCAGACCTTGTCCCAAGAGACGAAGGAGGAGACGCCACTGCCGGCGGCCCCGCACATGAATCCGCCAACACCTCCAGTAGCGATCCCGAAGGGAACGCACACCATGCCGTCCCACAGAATCGTCCAACCCCAGCTGATAGCGGAGGCTTTTGGGCAGCCCTGCGCGGAGACGACAGGGGTACCATCCGCATTGGCTGCCTCAGCTGTGAGGACGTCGTCATCATAGAGGAAGATAGCGTGCTCTGAGCCTTCGACCTTCGGGCTATCGAACCGCACGAGCTCTGTCCCATCGGCGGCGATAACGGTCGCGAGTTGTTTGTTGTCGGAGATCTTAATCTCGTCGCCTGGCTGCAGGTCGAAGCGGATTCCAAGACCACCCTTAGCCTCGGCCATGCCACGTTCGAGGCCGTCTGGCCCCTGGAACATTCCCGGGTCGTCCGAGGAGTCGGTCGTGGTCGCGTTGGCGGGCTGTCCGGCGAACATCGCGAGCGTGAGTGCCAGCACGACGGTGAGAACACCAATCGAGGGCCTCGCCATTGGGTGCGAAGTGTTCGAGTACGTGGTAATGCCTCACGTCGTTGGAGATAAATGTACTTTTACTTGCCAGTTCCAGCCTTGTGTCTTGCTCCGAAGTCTGTCAAGTGGTGGTGCTGCGCAGAGGTGAAGAACGGGCAACGCTCGCCCGTCTCGATCACTTTCATCGATACTTGCCACGCCACTGTGATCACCTGCTCTCACCGTTTGTTCCAGCATCATCTGCATCTCTGACACGAGATCACACGCCACCCATGAACCCGACCACACGAACACCCGTCAGCCACCACACCTCTTGCATTACTAACGACGTGCAGATTCCCCAGCTGCATCAGTCCCGTTCTTGACTTGGGCGTCGATGACATCATCGACAGTTACAACGTCCCAGAGCCAGAGTCCGAGGCTGAGATCGCCGATCGACTGATCAACCGGCCGTTCAACTCTCCCGGTGGAGTCGAACGTGAGTCGTGAAATCAGGGTGGGGAAGTCGAGGTGGATCTGACGGGTCTTGAATGGTCGGTTCTTCGAGACCGGAAATCAGCAGTTGAGCTGCAGAAATTCGTCTGTACGACCGAGCGCCCTCGCACCGATCGTGGACGTACCCTCAAGCATCCCAAGGAATGGGAGTTCGAGGTTCAGGCGCTGTTGCGCAATGGTTCGCGGCATCTGAAAGCACACGGACTGTTGCTTGCTGGTCGTGGTCTGTCTCCAGACCACCAGATTGATGCAGCGGCCTGGCTCGAGATTGGTGCGGCGAACGACGTTCTCGAGCTGTTCATCAAAGCATGTGGTGTTTGCTTGGACCAACGGCATCGAGGGGGTGTGATCGCAGACGAGATGATGCAGCAGGCTCTCATGACCGGGTCGGCTGCGTTGGAGGACGCCGGGAAGAATCGGATGCGAGTCCCCTGGAACTTGCACGTCCGATACTCGGCAAGCGAAAGCTACTTCACTCGATCGGGCTTCGAACCAAGTGGGCTGCCCGTTGGTCACTATCAATAGTGGGCCAGAACAATTGAGTGAACCACCAGCAGGCGGGG
Organism: Brevibacterium sp.; assembly: GCA_030457025.1. Lineage (GTDB taxonomy): Bacteria > Actinomycetota > Actinomycetes > Actinomycetales > Brevibacteriaceae > Brevibacterium. Next base: position 25,481 of record JAKDSA010000015.1, read on the forward strand.
ATTGCCACTTCAATGTAGACGACGATCTGGACCCTCGGCCGCGAGAAGCAGGGGTCTGCAAGCCCATGGCGTAGACGACGTGGTCCGGAGATGAGTGGTGCAAGGTCCGTTCGAGGACCATTCCGGCCTTCTCGGCTACACGTCGGGAGGCTCGATTGTCCTGATGGATGATTGAGACGACTCGGCGCGCCAGTGCACGTGAACGGGCGTAATCACGGCAGGCGGTGGCCGTATTCGGCGTAGTTGCGCAGATTCCAGTCGATCCACCCGAGGGTTTCCCCACGGTCTTTGGGGTGCGCGTAGTACTCCATGACCCTGGCGTCGCCGAGGAGGTCCGCCATGACGTCCACATCGTCCGTCGACATCTCACGGAATCTCAAACGTCGTGTCTCGTTCGGAGGCATGCTCTTCAGACTACGCTTCATCCGACGTGCCCAAGCCTCGTCATAGTCGGCAAAGTCGGAGTGTTGGTGCAGATCAGTCGGCCAAGACCCTAGGCTGGGTCCGAAGACTGAAGGGAATTTCATGAAACGCACCATGCAGGTCAGTGACAGCATCGTGATCAAGGCTGATGCCAACACCATGTGGAAGCAGGTCGCCGATCCGACACAGATACCTCGCTGGAGTCCGGAGAACACCGGTGCCAGTACGCAGGCGATCGGACAGCCGCTGCAGGTAGGTGAGATCTTCGAGGGCACCAACCGTCGCGGACGAGCAACCTGGGTGACCGAATGCGTGGTCATCGATTCGGTGCCGGGCTCGCGGTTCGCGTTCACCGTGCGCAAGATCGGTCCGCGCTCGCCGACCCTCACCGGCAGCAACGCCACCTGGTCCTACGACTTCGATGAAATCGGCGGAAAGACGTTGGTCACAGAGACCTGGAACGATGACCGCGTCAGTTGGCCTGACTGGTTAGCGGGGATCTTCGATCGCGTGGTGACGCGGGGCTACCCATTTGCTGACTTCCAGCGACTGAACATCCACAGAACTCTCACCGCGATGAAGGACGAGTTCGAACGTGGCCAGTGACTGTTCCCAGGTGCCGATTCACTGATTCTGCGGCGGCAGCTCGGCAATGATCGGATGGTCCTTGGGGATCACACCGTGAGCGGCGGCCCCACCCGGAGACCCGATGTCATCGAAGAACTCAACATTCGCCTTGTAGTACGTGGACCATTCCTCAGGGACGTCATCTTCGTAGAAGATCGCCTCTACCGGGCACACAGGTTCGCAGGCTCCGCAGTCAATGCATTCGTCGGGGTGGATGTAGAGCATCCGATCCCCTTCGTAGATGCAGTCCACCGGGCATTCGTCCACACAGGATCGATCCTTGAGGTCAACACAGGGCTGAGCGATCACATATGTCATGATCCCCACGGTAGTCCCGGATCCTGAACCGGAGGTCAATGACCAGCCGTTGAAGGCAGCATCTCGGCACGGGTGGTCTGAGGAGGGGTGTTTCGACAGGGCATCCCTCATCGCCGAAAACGCGTCTAGCCTTGACGACATGGACAATCGAGCAGAGGTTCGCGAGTTCCTGATGTCGCGCAGGGCCAAGATCACGCCCGAACGCGTCGGGCTTCCAGCCATCGGCAATCGCAGGGTGCCCGGGCTCCGTCGCAGCGAAGTCGCCATCCTTGCGGGCTTGAGCGTTGAGTACTATTCGAGGCTCGAACGCGGAGCGATCAGAGGAGCGTCAACATCGGTGCTGGATGCGCTCGCCTCGGCACTGATGCTCAACGACACCGAACGCAGCCACCTCGTCGACCTCGCACGGGCAGCAGACGGCATCCCCACCTCGGGCAGACATCGCCGACCGACCTCACCGGCCAGACCACCGCATGAAACTCTCCAGTGGGTGCTTGACTCGATCAGGGATTCCGTCGCGTTCGTCCGCAACGATGTGCAGGACATCGTTGCCATCAACGAGCTCGGCAGGGCCTTCTATTCGCCGATCATCGGTGATGGTGGGCGCACGCCCAACCTGGCTCGGTTCCAGTTCCTCGACCCAGCCTCACGGGACTTCTACCCCGACTGGGATCTGTTCGCGCAGATGTGCGTAGCGATCATTCGCAATGCCGCAGGGAAGGATCCGCATCACCGCGGCATCCAGGACCTTGTGGGTGAGCTGTCCACGCAGAGCGAGACGTTTCGGGAACTGTGGGCCGCTCACGACGTGCGCACCCACGGCGCGGGCACGAAGCGATTCAACCACCCCATCGTCGGCGAACTCAGCCTGGCCTACGAGGAACTCAGCGTCACCGCCGAGAAAGGGCTGGCCCTTTACATCTACACGGCCGAACCCGGCTCCGAGTCCCATCAGAAACTTCAACTGCTCGCCTCATGGAATAAGCCGCAGATCGATTCTGTGCCTGTTTCCGAAGAAAGGAACTGACTCATGTCGCACTCAATCCTGCCCACGCCGTCGACAGCTGAGAATCCGCCGGAACAGTTCACCAGAGACGTGTGGGTTGACCCCATCGCCAGTCGTCAGGAAGAGGGTCAGTCGATGGTCGTCGCCCGAGTCCGATTCGCTCCTGGTGGCCGCACAGCATGGCATTCCCACGCCAAGGGGCAGACTCTGCATGTGACCAGCGGCATCGCACTGTTCGGCACTCGCGATGGCGAGATCATCGAGGCTCACCCGGGACAGACGGTCTATTGCCCTGCCGGCGAAGACGACCACTTGGCTCGAACACGTGGCCACGGCGGACTACTACCGCCCCTGACTGCCGACTGACCGGTAGGCCACCCAGGCAACACCATTTTCAAGGAGACACTCATGCGCGGAATCATCATGCACGGCCCCGGCGACATCCGGGTGGAAAAACGCAACAAGCCTGAGATCCAGGAACCCAGTGACGCAGTCATCAAGATCGTGGCGACATGCGTCTGCGGTTCGGACCTGTGGCCCTACCGTGGTGCCGACACCCCCGACCAGCAGCTGATGGGCCATGAATACGTCGGGATCGTCGAGCAGATCGGGGCCGAAGTCAGCACCGTCCAAGCCGGCGACTTCGTCGTCGGATCGTTCGTGATCTCGGACAACACCTGCCCGATCTGCGCCGCCGGCTACCAGTCCAGGTGCGTCAACGGCACCTTCGTCGACGGCGGCATCGGCACTCAGGCCGAATACGCTCGCATCCCGTACGCTGACGGCACGCTGGTGGCGACCCCGGGACAGCCGGATGAGGATCTCATTCCTTCCCTGTTGGCGGCCTCGGACGTCCTGGGCACGGGTTGGTTCGCCGCCGATGCCGCCGAGGTGGGTCCCGGGAAATCGGTCGCGGTCATCGGAGACGGTGCAGTGGGGCTGATGGGAATCCTCGCGGCCAAGCAGATGGGCGCGGAGACCATCATCGCCATGAGCCGCCACGAATCCCGCCAGAAGCTGGCTCGGGAGTTCGGCGCCACCCACATCGTCGAGGAACGCGGAGATGCCGGTGTGGCCAAGGTCAAGGAGCTCACCGACGGCCTCGGTGCCGACAGTGCCATTGAGGCAGTGGGTTCGCAGGAGTCGATGATGCAGGCGATTCGTTCGACGCGCCCCGGTGGGCACATCGGGTACGTGGGAGTGTCCCACGATGTCGAGCTGCCGGGTGGAGAGCTGTTCTTCGGTCTCGTGCATCTGCACGGCGGCCCAGCACCGGTGAGGCGCTTCCTGCCCGAACTCATCGACCTCATCTGGAACCGGACCATCGAGCCAGGCAAGGTCTTCGACAAGACGCTGTCCTTGGATGATGCCGCTGCCGCGTATGAGGCGATGGACAGGCGTGAGGCGATCAAGGTCCTGCTTCGGCCGTGACCACGATACGACGAGAACCGACCAAGGACAGTCGTGAGAAGAGGGAGAAGAGAAACCATGGAACTCAACGATCTGCTCGAGGCCCTCAACACCGGCCAGACCATCCTCAGCGATTCACCGTTGCACGAGGTCATGCATCGCAGCAGCCAGGAGGCTCTGCGCATCACCGCCGAACTCAACGGTGCTTATCATGAGCCCGCCGAGGTGAGAGATCTGCTGGCTTCACTGACCGGAAGGCCCGTCGATGAAACCGTCACGATGTTTCCGCCGTTCCATGCCGACTTCGGAAAGAACACCCGGCTGGGGAAGAGGATCTTCATCAACTCCGGGTGCAGTTTTCAGGATCAGGGCGGAATCATCATCGGCGATGACAGTCTCATCGGTCACAACACCGTCATCGCCACGCTCAACCATGACATCTCACCGGATCGCCGTGCCGACATGCACCCGGCTCCCGTTGCCATCGGTCGCAACGTTTGGATCGGTTCGAACGTGACAGTCCTCCCCGGAGTGACGATCGGTGATGACTCCGTGGTTGCCGCTGCTTCGGTCGTGACGAAGGATGTGCCGAAGGGATCGATTGTCGTGGGCTCGCCGGCCCGCGTGGTGCGGTCGGTCACCGACTGATTTCTCAGGATAGAGAAGAACAGCCGGTGGCCCAGCCGAGGCGTGGGGAGAATCAGCTCGACAGCTGCGACAGGGCCGCGACGACCTGTGCCTTGGTGGCGAGTTCGAGTGTCGGATCGATGACCGGAGCGAAATTGGGTGCATGGTTGGCGGGGATGTCCGTGTTCACTGTCCCTGCGTGTTCGGCCCTTCGGTACTTCTCTGCGTCAGCGCAGCCGATCATCCAGTACACGTAGGGGATTTCGAAGGCGTTCGGAATCTCGCTGAAGTCCTCCGAGGCGGTGGCGGGGCTGGCCGGCTGGACGACTCCCACGTCGAAGCAGTCCTCGAATGCCGTGGTGAGCGCGGCATTCGAAGCGGCATCGTTGTCCGTTAGTGGGAACTGATCATAGTACTCGAAGGTCGGTTCCTTCGGGGAGCCTGCGGCCCGGCACTCGCCGGTGACGATCCGCTCGATCGAGGCGATGATCCGATCTCGGATTCCCATGTCATAGGTGCGGAGGTTGAGCAGAAGTTCGGCACGATCGGGAATGATGTTGGACTTCGATCCGGAATTTGAGGCACCGACGGTGACAACGGCGAATTCTCCCGGGTCGGTCTCCCTCGAAACGATGGTCTGCAGGCGCAGGACGATCGTGGCTGCGAGCACGACGGGATCGACGGACAGGTGCGGCATCGAGCCGTGCGCTCCGCGACCGTGCACAGTGATCTTCACCGAGTCACCGGCCGAGAGAACGGGTCCTGCCTTGGTGCTGACCGTTCCGGTTGGGAGAGGCATGACGTGCTGAGCGTACGCGATGTCCGGTTTCGGAATCTTCGAGGTCAGGCCGTCATCGAGCATGGCCCGGGCCCCGGCGGCATTCTCCTCCGAGGGTTGGAACAGCGCGATGTACGTGCCTGACCAGGTGTCGCGGTTCTCATTCATGAGTTGGACGGCTCCCAGAAGGGAAGCGATGTGCATGTCATGGCCACAGGCGTGCATGACGCCCTCGACGGTGGAGGAGTAGTCAAGGCCGGTGTCCTCGGTCACCGGGAGGGCATCGATGTCCGCCCGAGCCAGAACGGTCGGGCCGCGGCCATTCTCAAGAACGGCGACGAGCCCGGTCTCCGAAACGTGCATGGCCTCGAGTCCCATGTCATTGAGCTCGGACTCGATGCGGGCCGAAGTCTTGTGCTCCTCCAACCCCAGTTCGGGCTCCCGGTGGAAGGACTTGTAGAGATTTCGCTGCCAGTCCAATTGAGAATCGATTGTGTCCAGGACATCGGTGCGTGTCATCGCTTCTCCTCGTCTACGGGTGCGTATGGGAACGATCCGTTCTCAGTTTTCAACGTCAGCAGGGGGTGTGAGGAGCCCGAGGCTCCGAAGGTCTGCTCGCAATTGCCTCGCATCGGTGAAGAGCAGACCGATGAACCCGAGCCGGCTCGCGGCCTCGATGTTCGCAGGCAGATCGTCGACGAAGACTGTCTGCCGGGGGTCGAGGTCGAATCGGCTGCTCAGCAGATCGAAGATCTTGGGATCGGGTTTGATGAGCCCTTCTCGCCCCGAAACCACGATGTCCTCGAGGTCATTGATGGCCGGGGCGACCTGGGGCGCGTGGTGAAAGGTCTCGGCCGACCAATTTGAGAGTCCGAGGAGCCGGACGCCGGATTCCCCGAGCTCAGTGACGAGCCCAGCCATGCCATCGATCGGTCCTGTCAGGGACAGATCGAAACGCTCGTAGTAGGCAGCGACGATCTCCCCGTGTCGGGGGTCCTTCTCAGTGGCGCGAGCGATGACCTCGGAGACGGGCACACCCCTGTCGGATGCCGAATTCAACGAAGCGAAGTCCGCCTCGGCGGCGAAGGCATTCCACTCGTCCGAAGTCATCCGATCGGCAAGGGGCCCGGTTTGATCCCATCCGATGAGGACGTTTCCGAGGTCGAAGACGACGGTGGTGGGGCGCGGGTCGGTGGGCTGGTACATTGCGGCATCACCTGCTCTGTGAGAGACATTCCTCGATCTGTACGCTACAGACTATTCAGACTTGGACGAGCACGATGTTGCTTGCCGCCTCCGCGGGTCCTGAGCCCGAGGATGACCGAAGGTTCCCAATCAACACATGCTTGTGCGACGTCGCCGACCGCGGTTTCGCAGATTGGGGACGAATGAACTATCGTTGAGGACTCAATGAGTTAACAATGAAAGGTTGTGCTTCATGCTGGAACTGTGCATGCGGCTCGCGCGAGCAGACACCGAAATCCGGCGAAGGCTGGAGGTTCAGGGGCTGTCGCTCAATGATCTGACACTTCTGCAGAGCCTGTGTGCCGCCCCTGGGCAGCGTCTGCGTCGAGTCGAATTGGCCGAGCGCTTGGGCATCACTCCGTCGGGGATCGCTCGTTTGCTGGCACCGCTCGAGAAGCTCGGCTACCTCACCCGGGACTCCGATCCGCACGACGCGAGGATCGCCCTCGTGTGTGTGACCGAGGTCGGGGCCGATCTCTACCAGGATGCCGTCAAGGTCGCGGAGGAGAAGGCCAGCTCCCTTCTGGGTGACCTCTACGACTCCGCAGAGCAGGAGCAGCTGACCGAGCTCCTGGGCAGGTTGGCTCCGTCAAACGTCTGATCGATCTTCCGCGCAGGACTGGGCCCGCGGACGCCGAAAAGCGTGCGACCGCATTCGGAGCAAGTGAGAACACAAGCTCCAAACGCGAACACACGCTTTTGGTAAAACTGAGGGTAACTTCGGTCCTGCCGGATGATCGCTATCGACGAATCAACAACGGTCAGACTGGGACCGGAGGGTTACGGGTTTCTCAGAGAGGACGAACGCTGGTGGCCTGGAGACCCTTGGAGCCCATTTCCGAGTCGAATTCGACATTCTGGCCCTCGGCGAGCTCGCGGTAGCCGGTCGATTCGATCGCGGAGAAGTGAGTGAAAACGTCTGCTGAACCATCGTCAGGCTGGATGAATCCGAAACCCTTTTCCGAGTTGAACCATTTCACGGTACCTGTAGCCATAATCTTTGTATCCTTATTTTAAACTGGTGACCGCCGGAGCGGTCTGGATGGTCGGGCCCTTTTGCGGGTCCGGCTGTTCACACTCTCAGAGACCTGGTCTGATCGACAGTGCCGGTCAGTTGATCGTCTGGAAATGTGACTTCTCGTTGGATGATCTCCGCAGTGCACGCAGATCCAACGAAAAACTGTGGTGAAACCGACGTTCCGGAGTTCGTGCTGATGAAGAGAGCCCTTGTCTCAGGCGAAAGCGGGAAAGCTCGGTATCGGTAATGCACTCGAAGGTGCTGGACGGAAGCCGAAGAACGGCTGGATTGAAAAGTCTGGAAAAATCTTGAGAGGCACGGACGGTAGACACGCGCCAACTGGCAACTGCACGGCACCGAGCGAATCTACCTACGCTCGCGGCGTCATGTGTTCCGCACCGTTTCGTACGGAACAACTCAACTCTAGCAGAGTGTATTGGGCATCGGCGCCAGAAAGTTCGAAGAATTCCTATTCGGCCATGTTCTTCCCGCCGCCTGGACAGTTCGGCAGCCCCCTAGCGGAGCCGATGCGGATCTGTGACACGCCGCAGATCGCTCAAATCTGCGGCAGTGTCCAGACAGTACTAAAGGTCGGCGTTTAGACTGCCCGGATGTCTACGATTGAAATCACCAAAGACAACTTCGAGTCAACCATCACCGACAGCTCGATCCTTCTCCTCGACTTCTGGGCCGACTGGTGCGGCCCCTGCAAGCAGTTCGCCCCTGTGTACGAAGAGGCCTCCGAGCAGTACTCGGACGTCGTCTTCGGTAAGGTCGACACCGAGGCGCAGCAGGAGATCGCGGGACTCTTCTCGATCTCCTCGATCCCGACTCTCGTCGCCTTCCGTGAGGGCATCGTCGTCTTCGCCCAGCCGGGCGCGCTCGCTGCACCTCAGCTCGAGCAGGTCATCACCGCAGTCAAGGAACTCGACATGGACGAGGTCCGTGCGGAGCTGGCTAAGCAGGAAGCCGAGGCGGCCGAAGCAGCCGAAGGCTCCGACGCCGCCGAGGCCTCGCAGGTGTCACCCGAACCCGGAACGGAGCAGTGACCGAACCCCAGCAGGTCGCGAATGCGGGAGTCCCCGACTCCGTAGCGGCCTGGGAAGAGCGATACACCGAAACCGGTGATGCGATCTGGTCGGGCAACCCTAATGAGGCGCTCGTCGCCACGGTCGGCAGCCTCACCCCCGGCCGGGTCCTCGACGTCGGCTGCGGCGAAGGCGCAGATGTCATCTGGCTGGCCGAGCACGGCTGGGAAGCCACCGGCATCGATCTGTCGCAGACCGCCGTCGACCGGGCCGCAGAAGCGGCCGCAGCGAAGGGTGTCACCGCATCCTTCGAGGTCGCCGACGTCTCCACCTGGGATCCCTCGGGTTCGGAAGCAGGGGCAGAGCACCCTCGCCGAGGCGGCTATGACCTTGTCGTCGGCTGCTTCCTCCACACCCGGTTGCCCGACACCCGCGAGGAACTCGTCGGGAAAGTCGCCGAGCATGTCGCGCCGGACGGTCGCCTGCTGCTCATCTCGCACGCCGAGATGCCGCCGTGGGCTGAGAATCATGATGACGAACTGGGCCACGGCCTCGGTCACCATCATGAGCCGGTGTCCCCGAACGGCGATTTCGCTCTCCTCATCGGCGGCAGCCCCGTCCGCTGGGAGATCGATTTCGCCGAACTGCGCACCCGTGAGGTCGAAGGACCCGACGGTCAGCCGGCCGAACTCGACGACAGCGTGCTCCTGGCGCACAGGATCACCGACTGACGACAGCGTCAGCCGAGAACCACCTCGGCGAGTGAGATCACCGCATCTCACCTCGTGAAACACTGGCGGAAGATCGTGACCGAATTTGTCACCACCGGCCACAGAGAAGGGCTAGGGTTGAGCCATGGCTCGGTTCAGTCCTCTCGAGTGGCCGGTGATCCGGCAGCTGCGTTCCTCCGATGCGTCGGGACGCGGCGAGTCGGTGATGTCCCAGAAAACGCGCGAGACCACCCCTCGCACCGCTACGGCGGACAAGGTCGTGCAGTCGGTCTGCCCGTACTGCGCAGTCGGCTGCGGCCAGAAGGTCTTCGTCAAGGACGACAAGGTCATCCAGATCGAAGGCGACCCGGACTCACCGATCTCACGCGGGCGTCTCTGCCCCAAGGGCGCGGCCAGCGAACAGCTGGTCAACGCGAACGGACGCGTCACCGACGTCCTCTACCGAGCACCGCGAGCCAAAGACTGGCAGAAGCTCGATCTGCATACCGCGATCGACATGGTCGCCGACCGCTTCATCGAAGCCCGCCGCAACCATTGGGAGGACTTCGACGACAACGGCCACCCGCTGCGTCGCACGATGGGGATCGCCAGCCTCGGCGGGGCGACCATCGACAACGAGGAGAACTACCTCGCGAAGAAGCTCTACACGGCGGCGGGCGCGATACAGATCGAGAACCAGGCGCGTATTTGACACTCCGCTACGGTTCCCAGTCTGGGAACCTCGTTTGGGCGAGGCGGCGCCACACAACCCGTCCAGGATCTGGCGAATGCCGACTGCATCATCATCCAGGGATCCAATATGGCCGAGTGCCACCCAGTGGGCTTCCAATGGGTGACCGAGGCCAAGGCCCGAGGCGCACGCGTCATCCATGTCGATCCTCGATTCACACGCACCACCGCGATTGCCGACAAGCACGTCCCGATCCGGGCCGGCTCGGACATCGTCTTACTCGGTGCGCTCATCAACCGTGTCCTGAGCGACGGTCTGTACTTCGATGAGTACGTCCGCGCTTACACCAACGCGAGCAACCTCATCAACGAGGACTTTGAGGACGCTGAGGACCTGGGTGGACTCTTCTCCGGATTCGACCCGGAGACGAACTCCTACGACAACTCGACCTGGTCATACCAGACGGACGAATCGGGCGGCCCGGTCACCGATCAGAGTATGAGCGACCCGCGCACGGTCTTTCAGATACTCAAGCGCCATTACTCTCGCTACACGCCTGAGATGGTCGCCGAGAGCTGCGGAATCAAGCCTGCCGACTTCGAGTATCTGTTCGAGTCGGTGACTCAGAACTCGGGTCGCGAGCGCACCACCTGCTTCGCCTACGCCGTGGGCTGGACCCAACATACCCTGGGCGCGCAGTACATCCGCACGGCCTCGATCCTCCAGCTTCTCCTGGGCAACATGGGCCGTCCCGGCGGTGGCATCATGGCGCTTCGCGGTCACGCCACGATCCAGGGCTCGACAGACATTCCGACCCTGTTCAACCTGTTGCCCGGCTACCTGCCGATGCCCAGCGCCGGCGTTCACGACAGTTTCGACGATTACGTGTCAGCAGTGGGCACCCCCGAGACGCACAAAGGGTTCTGGGCGAACGGTCGCAATTATGCCGTCAACCTGCTCAAGGCGTGGTGGGGCGATGCGGCAACAGAGGACAACGACTTCGCCTTCGACTACCTTCCCCGCATCAACGGCGCACACGGTACATACCAAAGCACCGAAAGGATGCTCGCCGACGGTGTCGACGGCTACTTCATCCTCGGTCAGAATCCGGCTGTCGGATCCGCCAACGGCAAGATGCAGCGAATGGCGATGAGCCATCTTAAGTGGATGGTCGTCCGTGACTTCCGCCTCATCGAATCCGCCACCTGGTGGAAGGACGGTCCCGAGATCGCAACCGGCGAACTCAAGACCGAGGACATCGAGACCGAGATGTTCTTCATGCCCGCCGCCAACCACACGGAGAAGGCCGGTACCTTCACTCAGACGCAACGTCTCGTGCAGTGGCGGCACAAGGCCGTCAATCCGCCCGGCGATGCTCAGAGCGAACTCGACTTCTTCTTCGAGCTCGGCAAACGGGTCAAAGAGAAATTGGCAGGTTCCACCGACCCGCGTGACCGTCCGATCCTGGATCTGACCTGGGACTACCCGGTGGACGAGGACGGCGAGGTCGATCCCGAATCCGTCCTCAGTGAGATCAACGGCTACCATATCGGCGGGGAGAGGGACGGCAAGCCCCTGTCGACCTTCAACGAAATGACCGCTGACGGGACGACTGCCGGAGGCTGCTGGATCTATACGGGCATCTACGCTGGTGGAGTCAACATGGCCGCCCGTCGCAAACCGGGCAGCGAGCAGGACGAGGCTGCTCTGGAATGGGCGTGGGCCTGGCCGCTCAATCGACGCATTCTCTACAACCGCGCCTCTGCTGCCCCCGACGGAACACCATGGTCGGAACGCAAGAAGTATGTGTGGTTCGATGAGGAGAAGGAGCGTTGGGTCGGTGCCGACGTCCCTGACTTCCCCATCGATCGTGCTCCCGGTGCACGTTCCGATCAGGCGTATGGGGGTCCGAGCCACCTCGACGGCGATGATCCATTCATCATGCAGGCCGATGGCAAGGGCTGGCTCTTCGCTCCCAGCGGGATGGTCGACGGTCCTCTGCCGACTCATTACGAACCGCAGGAATCACCCGTGGCCAACCCGCTCTACGATCAGCAGAGCAGCCCGACTCGACTGACCATGAAGCGCGAGGACAACCTCTCGGCCCCTGGCGCCGGCTATCCCGGCGCAGAGATCTACCCCTACGTGTTCACCACCTACCGTTTGACCGAGCACCACACTGCCGGTGGCATGTCCCGCTGGCAGCCCTACCTCTCTGAGCTGCAGCCCGAGATGTTCTGCGAAGTCTCTCCGGAGCTCGCCGAAGAGGTGGGACTCGAACCCTACGGATGGGCCACCCTCGTCTCACCTCGCAGCGCCATCGAAGCACGAGTGCTCGTGACCAAGCGGATGACGCCGCTGACGATCGGTGGGAAGACAGTCCACCAGATCGGTCTGCCCTACCACTGGGCAGTCGGCGGAGGGGGGGCCACCGTTGAGGGCGACTCCGCGAACGACCTCCTCGGCGTGACCATGGATCCGAACGTCTTCATCCAGAACAGCAAACACGTCGCCGGAGCAGTAGTCCCCGGCCGTCGCCCGCGGGGACCGGCGCTTGTCGACTTCGTCAAGAAGTTCCAGGCGAACGCCGGACTGACTCCGGAATCGGGCAATGCGGCGGTGACTGTGCCCGACGAGGTGGTGGCCGCGTCCGCGAACGCCGACACCTCGGCTCATTCCGGTGGTCACCGCGATCGCGGTGGAGATTCCGCGGTCGGGGTCTCACCGAGTCGCACCTACGGCCGACCGGCGCAGGGCCGCGGCAGCGATCAGGGCGACGCAGCAGGAAAGACGGCCAGCGGAGAAGACGACAACCGGGGTCCCGCCGATGCCGACGTCCGTCTGCGCGACAGCGCCGAGGACCGTCGGGGACCGGTCGACATCCGCCCAGCTGGCGCCGTGGATGACGAGTTCGGCGCCAAAGCGACCTCGGACGATGGTACCCGGTCCGATGTGGCCGATGATGGCACCCTTGACGGTGGTGACAGTCCTCCGCGAGCGGTCGACGGCGACGGCTACGGCGAAGACAGCGGCGACGGCGACACTCCGACGGGATCGTTTGATGGTGGGCGCTCGGAGGACAAAGAGGATGATACGAAGGACCATGGATCGAAAGGTGAGGAGGACTGATGTCGACTTCAACCGTCGAGAACGACCCTGTTGCGGACGGGCACTGGCATAATTCCGAGCACAACCGCAAGGGATTCTTCACCGATACGTCGATCTGCATCGGCTGCAAAGCCTGTGAGGTCGCCTGCAAGGAGTGGAACAACAATCCGCAGGACGGGACCTACGAACTCCTCGGCTCCTCCTATGACAACACGGGCAGCCTCGGCGCCAACACTTGGCGACATGTTGCCTTCATCGAACAGGACGGCGAGCGGATCGAAGCCGCCCGGGAATCCGGACGGAAGCTCGTCAACCTCGGTATGCCGTCCATCCGTCCCCGGACTGATGAGTCCGCGGGTGCTCAGCCCCTCGGCGGTGCCCTGGGTGAGGCGGCTTCCGGATCGGGCGGGGGTCTGCCTTCGACACCGCCGATGGGAATCGACCTGCTGGCGCCCGGAGCCCTGGACCCCAGCGACCCGGAGGACATCGCCAAGCTCGACACGACACCGCCGGACACCGCGGACTTCCGCTGGCTGATGTCGTCGGACGTGTGCAAGCACTGCACCCACGCGGGCTGCCTCGACGTCTGCCCCACCGGCGCACTGTTCCGCACGGAATTCGACACCGTCGTCGTGCAGAACGACGTCTGCAACGGCTGCGGCACCTGTGTGGCCGGCTGTCCCTTCGGCGTCATCGAACGCCGCGACGACGGCACGATCAATACGCCGACCGACCGTGATCGCAGCGCCTCGGACATGGACGTGCCGGATAAGAACACTGCCAACAAATGCACGCTCTGCTACGACCGCCTCCTCGAGGGACAGGAACCGGCATGCGCGCAGACCTGCCCGACCGAGTCGATCAAGTTCGGCGACCATGAGGACATGGTCGACAAGGCCCACACCCGCGTCGCCGACCTCCACGCAAAGGGTATGACCGAGGCGCGCCTCTACGGTGCCAACCCGAACGACGGCGTCGGCGGCATAGGCTCCGTCTTCCTCATCCTCGACGAACCCGAGGTCTATGGCCTACCGCCGGACCCGCGAGTGCCGACGAAGGATCTGCCGCAGATGTACGCCACCGCTGGCATGGCGGCATTGGGCATGGTCGCTGCCGCCGGGCTCGCGTTCCTCGGGAGCCGCCGTCCATGAGCACATCCGAATACGACTCCTACCGCCCACCCGAGCTGGACGGCGGACGGAAGAAGCGCCGCCGAGGCGGTCGACCCGGTGGCGGACGCGGTGGCTCCGGACGTGGCGACTCCGGGCGTGGCGGCGGTCAGGGTGGTGACGGCGCTGGCGGCCAGGGGTGGAAGAACCGCGGGTCCGACGGCAATCGTGAGATGCCGATGGTCGAGGACGTCGAGTTTTCCTCCTATTACGGCAGGCCGATCGTCAAAGCCCCGCCGTGGGGCGATGAGATCTCGCTCTACCTGTTCCTCGGCGGTCTGGCCGGAGGGTCGAGCCTCCTGGGTCTCGGTGCACAGTTCAGTGATCGCCCGGGACTGCGCATCGCAACACGGCTGACAGCGATCACCGCGACGGCCGTCGGTGGAGGCGCGCTCGTGGCCGATCTCGGCCGGCCCGAACGGTTCCTCAACATGATGCGCGTCTTCAAGGTGAGCTCGCCGATGAGCCTGGGCACCTGGATACTGTCGGGATTCGGCGTGGGCTCGGGCGTCCTGACCGCCATCGAGGTCGACCGCCTGACTAGGCTGCGCCTGCCGCTTGGTCCGCTGCGTCGGGTGCTCCATGCTCTCGAAACACCGGCCGCCATCGAGTCCGCGCTCTTCGCCACTCCCTTGGCCGCCTACACGGGAGCGCTCCTCGGCGACACCGCGGTTCCCACCTGGAACGCGGCCGGTCGCAATGGACTGTCGTACGTGTTCGTGTCCTCGGCCGCCATGGCTGCCGGGGGAGCGGCTATGGCGCTGGCTCCCGTGCGTGAGACCGGGCCCGCTCGTCTGCTTGCGCTGGCGGGTACAGCCGGTGAGTCGTTCGCAATGGATCAGATGAAGAAGCGCATGCACCCCGCCGAGGTGGACCCGCTCGAAGAGGGCGAACCCGGCCATAAACTCCATCGGGCAGAGAAGCTGCTCATCGCCGGTGCGATCGGCACGGCCGTCGCCGAGGCGGGGGCCAGGGTCTTCGCAAAGAAGCTGGGCACGGGTGCGGTCTCTGCCTCAGGGGGGCGCAGCTGGAAGACTCGAGCTGCCCTGCGGACACTGTCGGTCGTCTCAGGTGCGGCACTCGCAGCCGCCTCGGCGTACACACGTTTCGGGGTGCTCGAAGCCGGACTCGAATCGACGAAGGATCCGCGCCACGTGGTCGAACCGCAGCGCGCTCGCCTCGAAGAACGCCGTGCCCGCGGCATCGTCGACGATTCGATCACGACCGGGGCCTAGTGCGCGAAATAGCCAAGATGGCTTGCGAAAAACTCCCCGAGTAGTAACGTGGGACACCTATGAAGAACGCAATCAAGGAGCTTCTCGCCGACCGCCGCAGCTTGAAAGAAGCTGCCATTGTGGCCATCCTCGCTCTTTGTATCTACAACGGAATGAACCTCATCGGCTGGGGCAACCACATGTTCTCGTGGTGGCAGACACTGATCGTCGCACCAATGATCGGGTTCGTCTATTGGGTCTTCACTAGCGGATTCCGGCGCTTCCGCGATGAGGACGTCACGCCTTCCTGAATGTCGTGCTTCGGAGGTATGCCGCACCCGCAGCTGCATCTCCTACCGTTCGCTTCAGTCCCTACAGGCACCTGCGCACTCCGCCCTGCCGGTGACGAAACCACCTGTTGCGCTGGGTGTTCATGGCACTGACGGTGAGGGGTGACTGCTCAACGGCGAGTGGCGCTCCGAGAAATTGGCAACATGTGTTGCAAAGTACAGCATGTGCCGTAGCGTGGAGAATCTATGAAGAAGGCAATCAAGGAGCTACTCGCGGACCGGCGCAGCCTCAAGGAAGCTGCGGTCGTGACTGTGCTCGTTCCACTGGTCCGGTTCGCCATGCACTTGATCGGTTGGGGCCATGGCACTTTCAGCTGGGCGGAGGCTATCCTCGGCGCGCTGTTGACTGGCGTCTTCTATTGGATAGTCATCAGCGGAATCCGACGAGTCCGCAACCAGGACGTCACGCCCTCCTGAACTGAAGATGGGGAAGGGCTGTTGCGGTTTGAAGGCATGCCGTACACGGAGCGCCATCTCCTACCCTTGGCTACAGAGTCTACAGGTACCTGTGCACTACTCCGCCCTGCCGGTGACGAAACCACCTGTTGCAAAGGTTGTTCATGGCGCTGACGATGAGGGGCGGGCACCCAACGGCGAAGGTGCCCAACGGTAAGGGGTGCGCAACGACGAGGGGACCCTGGCCCAGCGGTCACCGCACGTGCACACCCGACCCGACGGTGATCTCGCCGATGACCGGGTGACCAGGAAGTTCACCGACGACCAGCAGTCCACCCGAGGTCTGAGCATCGGCGAGGAGGAACAGATCGTCCTCGGTCACGGAGCCATCGGTCGTGAGGTTAGGGCGAACCCAGTCCAGGTTGCGGCGAGTTCCCCCCGAGACGTACCCCGAGGCGATCGACTCATCGACTCCGCCGAGGCGGGGCACCGCGGCCGCATCAATGACCGCTCCCACGCCTGAGGCACGGCACATCTTGAACAGGTGGCCGAGCAGACCGAAGCCGGTGACATCTGTGGCCGCGCGCACGCCAGCCGCCACGGCCACCTGCGCCGCATCGCGATTGAGCGCGGTCATCGTTGCGATGGCTTCGTCGAAGTTCTCACCGGTCTGCTTGTGTCGGTTGTTGAGGATGCCCACCCCGATCGGCTTCGTCAGCGTCAACGGCAGGCCCACCTCGGCGGCATCATTGCGCATGAGCTCATCGGGATGAGCGATGCCGGTCACGGCCATGCCGTACTTCGGCTCGGGATCATCGATCGAATGCCCACCAGCGACGGGGCACTTCGCCTGCGCGGCGACGTCGAGGCCCCCGCGCAGCACCTCGGTCAGCAGCTCCATCGGCAGCTTCTCTCGCGGCCAGCCGACGAGGTTGATCGCCGTGATCGGCGTCCCGCCCATCGCGTAGATGTCGGACAGGGCGTTCGCCGCCGCGATCCGCCCCCAGTCGTAGGCATTGTCGATGACTGGGGTGAAGAAGTCAGCGGTCGAGAGCACCGCGAGGTCATCGCGGACGCGAACGGCAGAGGCATCATCACCGTCATCGAGGCCGACGAGGACGTCAGCCCCCGGCTGACCGGTCAGTCCCTTCACGGCTTCTTCGAGCTCACCCGGTGGGATTTTGCAGGCGCATCCTCCACCGTGGGCGAATGAGGTCAGACGATCAACGATGGCAGTCATACCGCGAGACTAACACCGAGGTGAGACCCAGGCCAGAAGTGGTCATTCGCCCTCGATCAGGCGCCTTCGGATCGCAGCCATGGAGCTTCGAAGACGTCACTGTTGGTTCCCCAGTCGGCCGGCAATGCGGGCACGGGCGAACCTTGCGACGATGAGTCCGCCGATGACCAGCAGCGCGCCGAGGCCAGCCGTCAGCAGCACCGGTCCGCCGGTCCTCGGCAGATCTCCGCCACCGTCGGACGAACCGTCTGAATCCGACCCTGCACTGGCACCGCCGCTCGTGGCGGAGCCATCATTCGTCGAACCGTCCCTGTTGCCGGACTCGTTGGAGCTATCGTCGGATGAGTTGCTGTCATCCGAGCCGCTGACAGACGCTCCACTTTCTGCACTATCCGAACCGTCCGAACCGTCCGTACCGTCCGCACCGTCCGAACCGTTCGCATCGTCATCGCCGTCGTCCGACGCAGCCGACGTGCCATCATCTGACCCTGCCGAAGCCCCGTCGTCGTTCGAACCGTCGGACGACGCATTCGTTCCATCCTCATCAGCGCCGGCGTCCTCATCACCCTCGTCATCGCCCGGGGTCGGAGGTGGTTCGTCTCCGGCGACCTCGACCGTGGCCTTCGCGGTCTGACCGTTGACGGTCACCTCGACAACCGCAGTGCCGGGGTTCTCGGCCGTGATCTCGCCGGTGGCCGGGTTGATGCGGACCACATCGGAAGCCGCCTCGGGGGCGGACGTTCCTTCGGTTTGGGCGTGCACCTTCACGCCGGCGGCCTTCTGCATATCCACCTCGGCGCCGGCATCGACGACGACCCCGTCACCGCCCCACTGTGCCGTGGCCGGCCAGCCCACCGGCACGGTGCGCTCGCCCTGGGTGAACTCGGCGGCGAGGTCGGCCGATTGTCCTGGCGCCATCGATGAGGGCGCGTCGACGGAGATGGAGTCCACGTGCGGCTTCGTCTCCGCGGCCATCCAACCGACTCGGTCGGCGGTGCCAGGGTTCTTCCCGACCTCACCCACGCCGGGGTCGATGCCGAGCATCGTCCAGCCGGTGAATCCCCCGGTGGCAGGCGTGCCCGCCGGATTCTTCCCTGAGTTGCCGTTGATGAGGTACGAGACTCCTTCGACGGCAGCCCCGTGGAAGACTCCGACGTGGCCGTTGATCACCGCGGCAGACTTTCCGCTGCTTTCCCGGAACTCGCCGAGCTTCTTCTCCAACTCCGCGGCCTCACGACGGTCACCGAGCTGGCTCGTCTTCGACGGTAGCGGATCCTGCGGAGGATGGTGGAAGAACACGGTGATACCGGTGAGATGATCACTCTCATCCACCTCAGCGAGGGCATCCTCGAGTGCACGAAGCTGCTCGCTGTCGCTGCCGTGCAGGGACCCGGCCGAGGAATTCAAGGTGAGCACCTTCGTGCGTCCGACGGTCCTCGCAGTTGTCGGTGATCCGAACGCGGATTCGAAGTTCTCGATCTCCCCGCCCATGATCTCGTGGTTGCCGGGGACGTAGACGTAGGGGATGTCCTCGGTCCATTCGTCGGCGATGATCGACTCGGCGAGCTTGAAGTCGGCAGGTGAGGCCTCGTCGACGAAATCGCCGTTGATGACGAGAAGATCCGGGTCGGCCTTGCGGATCTCACGCAAGGTCCGCCGCGCGCCCTCGACCGATTCTGAGTTGGGATCTGTGGCGACGAACTGGGCATCGCTCATCACGGCAACCTGCTGGGGTCGGCCCGCGACGGAGCCGGTGCTCAGCAGGGCCGGATCGTGGATCGCCTGCGTCTTCGGGTCATCGGTCTGCGGGGTGGAGACCGCGCGCAGGTCGGCGATCGAGATTTCGCCCATGTACTTCTCGGCCGATCGAGTCTCCATAAAGCGGATCCGCTCGAGGGTCAGTGGCTGTGAGAGGCCGGCGGGCACGGTGAAGCGCACCTTCTGCCAGCCGTCGAAGGTGAGATGGTCCCCGTCGATGTTCGTCGTCGTCCCGTCGGCGGTCTTCACCTGCAGTCGGGGCCAGGCACCGGAACCATCACCGCGGAGCATCATCTCGAAGGCCAAGGTGTTGCCCTCGACCGGCACCGGTTCCTTCGGGACGAGGTAGTAGCCTCTGGTCGCCGAGGAGGTGGTGAAGTCATAGGAGAGGTCGATGCTCGGCTTGCCGTCATCGGTGGGTTCTCCTGCCGTGAAGGAGCCTGTCGCGCGGTCCGAGGCGTCGGTGAATCCGGAGAGGTCGGAGAAGTCGAGCACTTCGGTCGATTCCGTGCCGACCGTCACAGGGATGGTCGTCGTGGCCTCGCCCACGGTGAGTCCGATCGATCCCGTGGGCGAATCGCCTTCGGCGGTGACGACGAGGCCGCCCGTTCCGTCGTCCTCAGTCGAGAGCCCCTCCGAGGACTCGATATCGATGTCCCGTGGCTCGATGAGGGCGCGCCGGCCCTCAGAATCGAAGCCCTGGACGCGCACCTTCTCGCTCGCCCCCGTCTTCTCGAGGTTGATCGCGCGAGTGCTCGGCTGCAGGCCGATGGCCTCACCCAGCACCCGCAGCTCCTGTCGCGCAGTGTGACCGCCGATTTGGTAGGAGACCCGTCCGGTCCCTGTCGCGTCGCCGGCTACACGAGCGGTGTCCTCATCCGCATCGGCGAGCGAGACGCCACCTTCGGCAGAGAAGGAACCTGAGGCGGCGATCGGCTCGAGGTTCGCGCCCAGAGCTGTGCCTGTGAGACTGCGGTGCAGCCCCTTGAACACGGAGTCCTCGTCTTCGATGACGGGCTCGATCTGCGCGTCGTCGATGGTCTGTGCCGGCGCATCGGAGTAGAAGACGAGGGCATTGCCGACCGAGCGTTCCTCTCCATCGGAGGGGTCATTCTGCAGCGCGGGCGCATCTGCTCCGGCTTCGCGTGCCAGCATCGTCGTCGAACCGCCGCCATCGAGATTGATGGCGTTGTGAGCGCCGATGTCGGAGAAGAACTCGCCCATATCGTCGAGGCTCATTCCGCCCGATGACTCGCTGCGACCGTCGATCGTGGTCACGAACAGTTCGGATCCATCCTTGCTGATGCCTACGGCTGTCCGCGGATGCGCGGTGGTCACCAAGCTGTCCTTGCCCATATCGGGGACTTCGCCGTCCTTGAGGACCTGATGGCTCCCCCCGATGCCCAGGTCGACGTCCTCGCTGGGACCGATCTCGATCTCCACCTCGTCGCCGACCTCGAGCTCAGACAGAGTCTTCGCTCCCGAGTCACGTCCGAGGAGGACTTGGCCGTTCTCGGGAACGTCCGGATCCCCGGCCTCGTCGATCATCCCGGAGGACTTCGTGACGGCGCCGTCGACGACGGTGACCCGCGCGACCTCCTCTGCCATCGCATCGGGTCCGCCGACGGGCCGATTGAGGGAGTAGTCACCCCAGGCCTCGTTGTAGACGCCGATCGCATCGCTCGACAGGTTCGGATTGTTCAGCCCACCGAGGTCTGTCTCCTCTCCGTCGGCGGTCAGTGTGCCCGCCGCCGAGAGCATCGTCACAGCGGCCTTCTTGTCGGCGAGGGTGAATGCCGGTTTGGGAGTCTGAGAGCCGATCCGCATTCCGTTTCTGCTCACCGAGGTGTAGATGGGGGCATAGGAGTGGTTGATGTCGAAGAACGTACCGTTGACCGCTGCGACTGCCTTCGCACCGTTCTTGCCTCCTTTCATGATCTCGCTCGTGGTGTCGTGGCTGGCGACCGTGCCGGTGTCGCGGACGTCGAGGGACAGGGAATCCGTGGTGAGATCGGCGGTGAGAACGTTTCCGTTGTTCCAGCCACCGTCCTCAAGACGCGAGAAGTCCGTGACCTCGAGGCCCGGTGCGACCCGCTTCGTCTCGGAGGAGCGGAGGACCGACCCGTCTTTGCCTAGATTCTCATCGCTGGGCGGGGCAGCGCTCGCCGGCACCGAGGTGGCCAGGAGTCCGCCCGGGCCTATCGCCCCCGGAGCGAGGAGTGCAGCGATCACTGCGAGAACGAGAACGAATGACCTGGTGAACGCGGCATTACTCGACGAAGGCAGGATGCGTGAAGACATGGGGTCTTTCTGGAAAGACAGCGGGGAGACCCGGCTAGCCTAAGGCGACCATGACAACACCTGAGCAAACCCTGAGTGAACTCGGTCAGAAGAGTGAAAGCGGGGGTGAAGGGTGCACCGTCTGTCAATCGACCATGTCTGCTGCCACCACCGCGAGATCCCGGTGCTGCCAGGCCACGCGAGGTGTCAGCCCTGCCTCGCTCAGCCAATCGAGTTGTTCGGCCAGCGGGCTGGGGGTGTCGATGACCCCGTCGATCGGCGTGATCACATCTGCCGGATCGGGTGGAACGACGAGATCTGCGAGCACGAACCGGCCGCCAGGAACAAGGACCCGTGCGATCCGTGAGAACAGATCGGCCTTCCCCTCCCCGCCGAGGTGATGCACCGCAAGCGTCGACATGACGAGGTCGAAGGGACCGTTCGGCAGCGAATCCTCCAGCCGCCCGAGGCTCAGCGTGCTGCGGTGATGATCGAGAACCTTCCTGGCACCGGCCAGCATCTCCTCACTTTCGTCGATGCCGTGGATGTGTGCCTGCGGCAGTGCCTCGGCGACCCGTCTGGCGGTCAGCCCGCTGCCCACCCCGAGGTCGAGGATCGTGCGCGGATCCGCCTCGGCGACGGCTGCGGCAAGCTCACTTTGGAGCCGTCGGTAGTCGGGGATCTCCTCGGCCATGACGTCGAGGTAGGTGTTCGGATCCCAAGTGAAATCCGACATGATGTGTCCTTTCATCGGCGTGAATCGGTCAGTTCATTGGCATCGCCGCTGGTTCCAGGAAGGCGACGATGGCGGCATTGCGCCAGGAGAACAGAGCATCGAAGGCGTGTTGGGCGCCGGGCAGCTCGACGTACCAGGTCGTGTTCGGCGACCCGGTGCGAATGTGGTCGTACAGGGCTCGAGCTTCTTCGACAGGAACCCAGGAATCATGATCACCGTGTGCGATGAATATCGGCGGTGCCGTTGACGGCTGTGACTCGTCCTCGCCTCGGCCGAAATATCGACCGATCCACGGGTACAAGCACACAGCGGCAGCGATCCGCGGCACCGCCTCGGCGGAACTCGGAGGAGCCAGCGCGGTCATCGCGGTCATATGTGCGCCGGCCGAACTGCCGGCCATGACGATCCTCGTGACATCGCCGCCGTGGATCTCGGAGTTGTCCCGGGCCCATCGCAGGACAGCGCGCGCATCGTCGAGATGGTCGGTGAATCCGGCGTCGGGCCGCAGGCGATAGGTGGCGCTGATGCACGTCCAGCCCTGAACGGCCAGACGATGAAGTAGGACGCGGCCCTCATTCCGGTTGCTTCCGGAGGAATAGCCGCCGCCGTGGAAGTAGACGAGGATCGGGCCGAACAGATCACCGTTCCTGTGCCGGTAGACGTCCAGGCGCTGGCGAGGATGATCGCCGTAGGGCAAGCGTCCGATTCGTTTGACCGCCCCTGGCCGCAGAGGCACCGGGAAGACGAGCGGTCGTATCCAGCTTTGAGCCGCATCGTTGCTGATCTGCACACCGTGGTCGGCAGCGGTCGAGGCGACCACTGACCGGGCACGGGTTGCTCGCCTGGTCAGTTCGAGGAGACCGACGAACTCGAGCCCCGCGACGATGAGCAGCACGGATCCGAGAAGACCGTGCAGATCGCCTTCGCTGAGTGCCAGGACAGTGGAGAAAACGAGGAGGAGAGCTGCCAGATGCGGGATCTCGTTGATGACCATCGTGAGGTAGAAGGCGAGGATTCCGAAGCGCGTGACCCTGATCAGGGCGGTGAATGTGCACACCCCGATGATGAGAATTGTGATGATGTAGCCGATCGGCATGGATGTCCCCTTCGACATCGGAGAGCGCGCCGCCCCTCCACTTTCAGGCTAGCATTCTGCGTTCGAGGCGAGAAGCCTCTCCCGGAGGTCAGTGTGGACACAATCAGCGTTGTCCCTGTCCAGGCGGGGAGCCGGGGCCCTGCACGCCGGGGTAGGATTCTTCACGGAGGCGTCCGAGTCCTGGTGGGCTCCCCGGTCTTCAAAACCGGTGAGACCGAGTATCTCGGTCTGGCGGGTTCGATTCCCGTCCGCCTCCGCCACCAGCATCGTCGGTGTCGTCGCGCTCGACCGCAGTGAAGGAGAATGCAGCCTTGGCCCATACGGATCCGCGGCGCAGCATTCCGCGCACCGATCACCTCCTCGACCTCCCGGAGGTCATCACCGCAGGTGAGAGGCTGAGCCAGTCGACGATCAGGGCGATCATCGTCGAAGCTCAGAAAGCCGCTCGCGCCGGTGAGATCCCCGTCGCCGAGGTGGTCCCCACCGTCATCGAACACCTGAGTTCCCGTTCGGCCTCCTCACTGACCCCGGTGCTCAACGCCACCGGAATCATCGTCCACACCAACCTCGGCCGCGCTCCTCTGTCCGAACCGGCGCGACGGGCCGTGGCCAGTGCGGCCGGCTACGTCGATGTCGAGATGGACTTGGAGACCGGTCGACGCAGCAAGCGGGGGATCGGTGCGAAGCAGGCAATTCTGCGAGCCTGCCCGGGAGCCGAGGACGCACTGATCGTCAACAATGGTGGCGCTGCGCTGCTGCTCGCGGTCACTGCGCTGCGCGGTGACAAGATGTCAGGAAACGACGGTTCTGCCGGTGCGAGCGACGCGTCGGTGGCAGGCGAGATCATCGTCAGTCGCGGGGAACTCATCGAGATCGGAGCCGGCTTCCGCCTTCCCGACCTCATGGCGACGACCGGTTCCCGGGTCCGGGAAGTCGGAATGACGAACCGCACCCACCTCGACGACTACGCCCAAGCCATCACCGCCGATACTGCGAGTCTGCTCAAGGTCCATACGAGCAACTTCCGAGTCGAAGGCTTCACCGCCTCCGTCGAGATCGCGCAGCTGCGTGAACTCGCCGATGAACACGACCTTCCCCTCATCGCCGATCTGGGCAGCGGACTGTTCGAACCCGACCCGTACCTGCCCGACGAGCCCGACATCGCCAGCGCGCTCGCCGCCGGGGCCGATGTCGTCATCGTCAGCGGGGACAAACTCCTCGGTGGCCCGCAGGCCGGGCTCATCCTTGGCCGCAGCGACGCAGTCCAGCGCATCGCGACGCATCCTTTGGCCCGTGCGATGCGCACCGACAAGCTCACGCTGGCCGCAATCGAGGCCACGGTTGCCAACACCGAGAACCCGGTCCATGAGGCTCTGCACATCGACGTCGATCGCCTCAAAGAGCGCACCGAACGCTTGGCCGCACGTGCGGCTGGAACCGTCGTCGCCCACGACGGGCGCGTCGGCGGCGGGGGAGCGCCCGGTGTGCCCTTGCCTGGTTGGGCTGTCGAGCTGCCCGAGGAGCTCGCCCGCCCGCTGCGCCTCGGCAACCCGGCAGTCGTCGCCCG
>JAKDSA010000081.1 GCA_030457025.1 Brevibacterium sp.
GAGAGGACGTCGTATTGGAGGGGCGAAACGTCCTGGAATTCGTCGACGACGAAGTGTCGGTACTGATCGCGGATCTCTGCCGCGATGGCGGGATACTCTGCGAGAACTCCGTCGAGAACGAGCAGGACGTCCTCGAAGTCCATGAGCCGGCCACGTGTCTTCGCTTCGCTGTACTCCTCGAAGATGCGCACCATGTCTTCGACGCTCAGTTGTCCGGGAAGATCACGGGCGGCGGCTTGGGTGGCATAGTCATCGACGCCCAGCAGGGACGCGGCAGCGAATTCGAGTTCGGAGGCCACATCTCGATTCAGCTCCCGGCTGGTCTCGATCCCCATACTCTGCAGCACGGAGCCGAGGATTCCGGCCTTGTTGTCAATGATCCGAGGGAAGTCTCCCTGCGCAAACCGATCCCAGAAGAAGCGAAGCTGGCGAAGCGCAGCGGAGTGAAACGTCCGAGCCTGGACCGCCGGGACGCCGAGCTCGCGCAGGCGCGACCGCATCTCCCCTGCGGCTTTGGCTGTGAAGGTCAGGGCCAGAACGTGGTTGGGAGGGAACACCTCGGTGGCAATCCCGTAGGCGATGCGGTGGGTCATCGCACGGGTCTTGCCCGTCCCGGCGCCGGCCAACACGATGACCGGTGTGGAGAATTGTGTGGCGACCTCCTTCTGCTCTTCGTCGAGAGCATCGAGCAGTGCCGCAGCCTGAGCGTTCAAACGTTGTCCAACCAGCTGTAGAGAAGCTGTCCGGCGATCGACACGACTCCGGGGGCCCGAACCGTGCCACGTTCAATGGCCGATCGCAGCTCCTTCCGAGTGAACCAGGTCAAGGTGGCGATCTCTGCTTCATCGGCGGCGAATTCGAGGCTCGGCGCCTCAGCTGAGAAGCCGAGCATGAGGGAGCACGGGAACGGCCAGGGTTGTGATCCGAGGTACTGCGGATTCACCACTTCGACATGGGCCTCTTCGAAGACCTCCCGAATGACTGCGCGTTCCAAGGTTTCACCGGGTTCGACGAATCCGGCCAGCAAGGAGAATCGGTCTGCCTCCCACGCTGCGTTGTTGCCCAGCAGCACCCTTTCGATCCCGTCCTCGTCAGTGTTGATGATGAGGACGATGACGGCCGGGTCTGTACGGGGGAAGTGTTCGCTGCCGTTGTCGGGGTCCGATCTCACCCAACCGCCGAGGATGGGACGGGTCGGATGTCCGGTGCGGGGCGAGAACTGGTGGGCTCTGTGCCAATTGCCGAGGCCCACGATCTCGCACGACAGGGACACCTGCACGTCGTCGAGGGACTCCGCCAGCTGACGCAGCGGCAGCCATACGGGCTCGGCGCTGTCGATGCCCTCCCCCGGCGACGTCAGCAGATCGGTGGCGTCGCGAGCACGCGACGTCGCCAGCGACGTGTCGATCTTGCTTCGGCCGGCATCATCCAGGGAGACCCCGACGTACCGAGTCCCTTCGGCGTCGCGGCCGAGGTAGATCTCCGTCTGCTGTTCCGGCACCATGCTGGGCTCGCTGAAGAACAGGCCGCCCGCCGCGACGAGAAGTGACCCACGATGCTCGAAGACGGGCTTCGCTCCGCTGGCCCACAGTTCGTGCAGGTCACCGTCCTGACCGCGTGAGAGATGGTCACGATCGATTCCATGGCGGGCCAGACTGATCGGCTTCACGGGTGGCAGTGGCTTCATGTCCTCCACGATAACGCAGGGCCCTGACGCAGGAAGTGTGGGAGCTGACACGCTCAACGGCCCAATCTCCGGTCTCCAGCCGTGCCAGACGGTAGATTGGGGAGGGTGAATACCAAGGCGCTCAAGTTGGCAGCTGTCGCGGCAACGATGCTCGAAGACTTCTCCCCGACGGAATGGGTCCCCCTGCCGTCGCTGGGTCTGGGGATCAGAGTTCTCGTCGACGATGGTCAGCAGCAGTTGGTGGCGACTGCACAGACTGGTCTCGATCGGTCCGCAGACACCGGTTCTGCGGCCGAAGCAGGTCGGATCTACGACACAATGTATCCGCATGCCGGGTTCGCCTGGCCACATCTGCGCGCCATCACCGAGGTCGACGCCGACTATTTCGGCACTTCCACATCCACCACAGTGACTCTCATCGAGCCCTTGCCCGGTGCGCCGGTGGGTGATCAGTCCATAGCTGATGTTGCCCGAGCGAGCTCATTGGCGCAGGCTCTGGCCACCCTGCATTCGGCGGCGCCGGAATCGATCTCCGATGCGGGGTTCCCCGTCGAAGACCCGTCCCGATTCCAGTTTCAGCTCCTGGAGAGGCTCGATCAGGCCGCGGCCACAGGCCGGGTGCCGTCAGCGTTGCTTCAACGTTGGGAAGAGGAGTTCGAGAAGGTCGCTCTCTGGCGCTTCCTCGCCACCCCCATCCACGGTGCGATCGATGAGACGACTGTCTACACCGACCAGGAACGTGTACTCGCTCTGTCAGGAATCGAACGTCTGCGGGTCTCCGATCCTGCCATCGATCTGGCCGCAGCCTCGGCACTCATCGACCCTGCCGCTGTCCCGACCTTCTTCAGCGAGTACAGGAACTCACGACCCCGCGCCGACGAGCACGTGATCACCCGTGCCGAACTGTTGGCCGAGTTCGCCGTCCTCGACTGGCTGCTCGAAGCAGTGGATTCCGGAGATGAGGAGGCGATCCAGGACGCAGGTGAACTTCTGTCCTCGTTCAACGACGTCTTGTTCTCGCAGGACACTTCAGGCCCGAGTGTCACTGCCACCGACCCACCGGCGCCGAGCAGCGACCACGACTCGGCTCCAGTGGCAGAGGTCCTGCCAGAGGACCCTGAGTCCGAGTCTGGGTCCGCACCCGAGGTCGAAAGCCTCGTCGACGAGGGAGCTGAACCGGACGAAGCTGATCCGACAGATGACTCTCATCGCCCCTGATCTGTTCAGCTTCTCGACCGAAGAACAGATCTGACTCTCGCCGCAGATCGGTTCGCCGGCTCAGTTGCCGTCGTTGGCCTCCAACCACGCGATGATGTCAGTCTCCTCCGGCAGCTCAGTGAACCTCACGATGTCGTCGCTGCCGACGAAGTAGAAGGTTCCCGTCACCTCGGTGATCTCGGGATGCACCCGTTGGATGGCGAAGCGGTAGAGAGCAAGTTGCCATTTCATCACTTCGAGCGTCTTCTCATCGGGCATTTTCGAGGTCTTCCAATCGACGACTTCGGCGTGATCGCCTGTGATGAAGACTGCGTCGATCTTTCCGGGGACCCTGAATCGCCCGAGGACGAGTTCGAACGACATCTCGATGTGGTCGGCATGCCGGATCGCGAACTCGGAGCCGATGAATGTCTGCTGCAGACGCTCGATCGTCCCTTTGTCGATGGCTTGGACCTGCTGTCCGTCTTCGATGTCGATGCTCGCCTGTCCGAAATGCTGCTCGACCCAGGAATGGAAGGTGGTCCCGATCTCTGCTGCTCGGCTCGGCGGGTTCGGGATGGGCCGCAGGGCCTGGGTGATGAATTGCTGTGGGTCCCTGCGCCACGAGACAAGAGCTGTTGCGGACAGACGGTCCGGAACACTTCCCGTGCTGGCCGTATCTGGGCGGCTGCTGATCCGCAGTGCCTGTCGAGCGTATTCCCCCACGAGGCTCGGCCTCTGCGCCAGCTCGTCAAGGCCCGCCGGGCCAGCAGAGCTGACCCACTCGGCAGCACGTCGGGCCGTGGTCACTCGATCCGTTCGGGACACGGGCCAGATACTTGTCTCGATGCGGTCCTCAGCGGACTCGTCGGCAGGCTCCGGAATGTCGACGTCGCGTTCGAGCACTTCGATCGCTTCGGTCAGGAACGGGGACGGATCGTCAGGGTTGGCTCTGGCTCCCATCAGCTCCGCACCCAACCACAGGTAGTGCTTGGCACGGGTGAAGGCCACGTAGGCGAGTCGCCTCTCCTCTTCCTCATGTGCCTCGGCGATTGCCGGTTTGATGAATTCGCTGACCCACTCGTCGAGTGCCTTCTTCGTGTCGAAGTCAGCGGTGCGAAGGTCATAGTCAACCAGGTGCGCACGGTCGCCTCGCAGCGGGTACGGCAGTGCCGTTCTGTCCATCCATCCTTCCTTGTCCCGCGGTTCCGTCGGGAAGTCCTTGACCACCAATGACGGCACAGCGACTGCGTCGAACTCGAGGCCCTTCGACGCGTGGACCGTCATGATGTCGATCGCGTCTGCAGCCGAACTCGGTTCGGCCACACTGAGTGAGTCCTTCGCCTCCATGAGGGTCAGCCACTCGAGGAAACCCGTCACCGACGGCTGGTCGTCGGCTGCCGAGTACTGGCTTGCTGCGGACAGGAAGGAGTCGATCGCTGAACGGTGAAGATTGCGCAGCGAATCGTTCAATCCCCAGATGTCGGAGTCGACACCGGTCTCGGTCATCGCGGTACGGATGATCGAGGCGATGGTCCCGGATCCGGAACGAACATGGCGCAGAGCCCGTGCCAGTCTCACCAGTCGGTCAAGTGCGATCGTCGACAGACCCGAATTGCGGAAATTGTTCACCATTGCTCGAGCGCCAGCGACGTTCACGGCCCCGGACAGCGCGTCGGACAGGTCGACGAGTTCGTCAAGGCCCTCGACGATCGTCGGCTGATCGATTGACTCGGGCACGATTCCGGAACCATCGGGATCCTCACCCATGAACTCGACCAGTCGCGAATCGTTCTGCTTCCGAGTGAATGCCTGCAGAGCGGCGATGTCTGTGGCACCGAGACCCAGGAGGCGGCCGCTGACCAGTCGCATCAGACTGTCACCGGCCATCGGATCGACGGCTGCCGTGAGCACTGCCCTCAGGTCGGCGACGAAGGGGTCACTCAGGAGGCCCGATGAGCCGTGAACGTGAACGGCGTAGCCCGCCGCCTCCAGAGCCGCGGCAACCGGCGCGAAATGGGCACGCTTGCGGCACAGGACGGCCGTGGATGACCCTGCGGGAAGGCTGGCGACCCATTCCGTCAGGGATCTGAGGCCGACAGTGAGGAAGTCCGGGTCATGGGCTCCCGAGCTGATATCGACGGCCACGCCGCCATCGCCTGCACCGTCGCGTGCCGACAGCGGCTTCTCCTGGCTGCCTGCCAAACCGTCCGCGATCCGGTTGGCGACCTTCAGGATCGAGTGGTCGTTGCGCCAACTGGTGCTCAGCGTCAACGCCGAGACGTTGTCGAAGTCTGCGGAGAAGCGGATCATGTTGTCGGCACTGGCGCCGCGCCAACCGTAGATGGCCTGTCTGGGATCACCCACGGCTGTCACCGCTGTCGAGTCGAACAGATCGCGCAGCAGCTTCAGCTGGGCGACCGAGGTGTCTTGGAACTCGTCGAGGAGAACGATTGACCACCTCTGCTGTTCGGCACTGCGTGCTGCCGGCACTTCGTCGAGAATACGCTGGGCGAACCGAACCTGATCCGAGAAGTCCATGGCCAGGTTGCGACGTTTGGCGACCATGTAAGCGTCGGCCAGTTTCGCGGTCTTCATCTTCGCTTCGAGTTTCGCTCGTCGGCCGCTGGGGTCGACTGGTTTCCCCTTGCTCGACATCAAGGCCTGCAGGCACTGGTCAAGATAGTCCGTGACCTCGTCGACGTCGCGACCATGATCGTTCATCGCCGCTGCCAGTGCGATGATGTCGGCAATCATCGTCTCTCGTGCGAAGTTGCCGGGGATCTCCTCTGTTGAGGCCGAGTCGATGATCTCGCCTGCGATCGTGTGGGCTGCGGCGTCATCGAGCAGCACCGTCTCCGGTTCGATGCCGATGCTCACTCCGTGTTCGCTCACGATCGAGGCCGCATAGGAGTTGTAGGTCGAAACCGTCGGATTGTCGAGACCAGGCAGGCTCATGTCAGAACCCAGCCCGAGGCTGTGGCGCAGCCGAGCCAAGAGCACCCTGATCCGACCGCCCAGTTCGCCCACTGCCTTCCGGGTGAAAGTCAGGCCCAGGATCTCTTCAGGCGCGACGAAACCATTGGCCACAAGCCAAACGACCCGCTGGGAGATCACCGTCGTCTTGCCTGACCCTGCGCCGGCGGTGACCTTCATCGACTGCTGCGGTTCGGCTTCGATGATGATTCTCTGCTCTTCGCTGGGTGGGAACGCCTGGCCAGGATCGACGGCGGTCAGGCGGGCAAGGTGTTCTGCGGTGAAGCGCATCAGGATTCTTCCAACGTCTGGGGCCCAATGGCCGGGCAGGAGGTGCGGACAGGACAGCTCAGACATTTCTGAGGTTCGACTCGGGCGGGGAACTCGGCGGCGCGCATGCCATCGGACACATCGTTGATGAGGTCCCGGGCCCAGCCCGGATCCGCATCGATCTCCAGTGCGGACTGCTCTCTCCTCGTCTGTGCCGAGTTCCGCAGGAACACGAGTTCTGCCCCATACGCCTTGGCATCGATGACCCGACCCTCGCCAAGGGTGATGGTTCCGGAGTTGATCGCCTCCTGATAGACACCGAGCTGAGCGTGTCGGGGCATGTCCTGACCTTTGACGACGTTCTTTCCTGTCTTGAAGTCGACGATCCGGATGCCGTCGGCGGTGTGCTCGAGCCGATCGAGACGCCCGGTGACCTTCCACTCCTGGCCTTTGTCGTCGACCCCGGTGGCGTACACCTGGGCTTCGACGCCGATGGGCTCCCCCGGTGCGGTCTTGATGTACTCGCCGAGGCGGTCAGCCATCTTCATTGCCAAGGTGTGTTCGCGATCCCGTTCCCACTCCGCGTCGAATTCGAGTGCTGTGAATTCCTCATCGACGTATTGCCGTACTGCCGATGCCGGGCCCTGTGGGAAGTTCTCCGCCGCAGCGTGAATGATCGTCCCCAGACTCTGTGCCAACGACCCAGGTCTGTCTCCTCCGTTGCGTGTGAGGAACCACCGCAGTGAGCAGTCGGTGAAGGACTCCACTTGGGACGGAGAGACCCTCACCATGTCCTCGGGAGTGAAGAGAGGCTGTGTCGAGGTGATGTCCTCTGTCTCCCGCCACTGCTCTGGCGGTTCGACCATAGTGCTGGTGGCACTCAGTGCCGCCATCAGCTGCGCCCAGCCTTCCACGTCGTCCTCGGGCGCTTCCGGTGCAGGGTCTGCGGCGGCTCTCAACAGCCGGGCCCGAGCGTGCGCGGCCATCTCCTCCAGAGACAGCGGCAGAAGTTCGTCCTCATGAGTGAGCGCGTAGCCATCTGCGTCCTCGGTGCCCTTGGCCGTTCGTGCCGCGAGCACGTCGAAGAACGGCGAGGGGCTGCT
Source organism: Brevibacterium sp. (assembly GCA_030457025.1). Lineage (GTDB taxonomy): Bacteria > Actinomycetota > Actinomycetes > Actinomycetales > Brevibacteriaceae > Brevibacterium. The sequence continues at coordinate 7,234 of JAKDSA010000081.1, forward strand.
CTCGGCATCAGAGATTGCGGTGATGATGACACGTTCTTCGGCGCGGGTCAGCGCCGTGTAGAAGAGCTCACCCTCTTCACGCAGATTCCTCCGCTTGGCATGAGAGTGGTAACCCGGGTCGCCGGTCGCGGTCTCACCGGTCGCCAGCACGGCAGTGAGGTCATCGAGCCCGAGGATGCCGCCACGGATCTTCGGGTTGGGCCAAACCCCCTCGTTCACCTCGGCGACGATGACGAGCGGCACACGCAGATGTGCCAGTGATGACGGGGTGCCGACCTGCACGTGATCATCTGTGCCGGCCCGCGCGGCCAGGGAATCCTGGGCGATATCCTGCTCTGCCACGATCCCGGCGAACGATCGCGCTGTGAATCCTCCGCGATCGGAGATCTTCTCCGCCAAAGTGAACAGCCGCAGCACCGAATCCAGGAGTGAATTCGCCACTGACTCCGGATCTCGAAGGGCCTCCGACTGCCATTTCTCTGCGACGCCCGAGGCCTCCCAGATCATCCACAATGCCTGGTGCGGGTCGACCGATCGGACCTCGGCTGCGGCCTGCAGCATACGGGAGATCGTGGCCAGTCCGGTCGGGGATGAGTCATCGATATCGCTGCGCAGCGCCTGTGCCAGTGATGTCGAACTGTTCGCTGCCGGGAATCTTTTCCTCACCACTCGTTTGAACCGTCGGATCTGCACCGGGTCGAGGCGAACGTAGACACTTGAAGCCAAAGCCAGCGCGTGTGCAGCGAGCGACTCGTCATCATCGAAATCCGGGGTGCGTGAGAGCAGCTCGAGAAGCGGCGCGGCTGCGGGATCGATGCTGAGAGGCGCCATGATGTTCGCAGTCGCCACGCCTGAGGCACTCAGTTCGTTCGCGACGACTCGCGCTGTCGATGTGTTCCGACACAGCACGGCCACATCCGACCACGCATGCCCGTCTTCAACGAAGTTCGTCACTCTGCGTGCCAGATACCGATAGCTCGAGGCAGCTCCCTCGAACACATGGGTCTCCACCGTCTCAGGCATGTCACTCACGGGGGTGTAGGCGTCGGCGGCAGTCGGGCTCTCGTCCGAGGGCTCCGGCCCACCACTGGGGCGCGGCATATGGCGCAGGCCCCATCGTGTGGTGATACGGCGACCGAAGTCATCGCTGACGTTGACGATTTCGGCACCTGTGCCTTTGACCTCGGGCAGAATCACGGTTGTGAAACCATCGTCGGCGGCACTGCGATCGATGATCGAAGCGTCGGCCCCGTGGAAGCGTCCGGTCACGGTCTCCGGACTTCCGAACAGCGCCAGAGCACTGCCGCGCTCACGCAGCTGCTCAAGCAGCCCCCAGCTCGCAGCGGGGAAATCCTGAACTCCATCGGCAAGGACCACGGTGGGCACGACATCCGGTGCGAAGGTCCAGGCCCGGCCTGCAGTCACCTCGGCGGGTTCACGCAGAACCTCGAACGCCGCCCGTGCGAGCACCGTCGCCGAGTCGGTGCCTCCGTAGCCGGGCATGCTCATGATGTCGAGATATTCGTCGAGCACCTGGGCCACCGCTTCCCAACGGGGATCGCGATGCCTCGTCAGCGCGCGATCCAGTGCGCTGCGCCCGAAGTCGAAGACGAGCTGCGGTGCCTGGTCCGGCCCACCGGTGGCTGCGGGAACCCGAACACCGAAGTCGAACTCCATCACCCTGTTGAGGAAATCGCGGACCTCGGTCCGAAATGCCGAGGTCGATCGCACCTCTGCGGTGATCTCGGCCGGCCAGACGGGACCACTGCCGTGGCCGAGTTCGTGACCGGCGAGGAGGTCGGCGAGGAACACGTCCTGGTCGGCGCCCGAAATGAACTCGAGATCGTCACCGGTCTGCGTAGCGTGAGCAGCACGGGCAAGTCCATAGGCGAACGAAGAGATGCTTCGCGCAGGCGCTGAGGACAGCACCGCATCGCGGGGCACGGCGAGACGGTTGCGCAGCCCGTCGGCATGATCACGGTTGGGAGTCAGAACCAGCACCGATGCAGGGCTGATCCCAGTCATCAGCTGCGCGTACACGGATTCGAGCATCGTCGTCTTGCCCGTCCCGGGGCGTCCGACGACCGTCGCCGACTCCCCCGCGAGCAGTTTCGCGCAGATCCCCTCAGTCACTTCATCCATACTCGTATTCCATCATGAGCCACGGACATGAGTCCGATGTGGCAAGGGTCGAGCGCGTTGGAAGGACCGCCCTTCGGTTTTCGCGTAGCATGAAGGGATGTCGAGTCCCCAACAAAGATTGCCCCGTGAACAGCGTCGTGACCAGTTGGTGGGAGTGGCGCGTACCGTCTTTGCGACGCGCGGTTACCGGACCACCTCGATGGACACGATCGCCGAAGCGGCCGGAGTCTCAAAGCCTGTCCTCTACCAGCACTTCGCGTCCAAGCAGGACCTGTATCTCGCACTCATCGACGATTCCGCCGCGCATCTCGGCACCACCCTCGACGCCGCGATCGGATCGACCTCGGATCCGCACGAAAAGATCCGAGCCACCTATCGTTCGTACTTCGAGTTCGTCGTCTCCCATCGTGAGGAGTTCGTCATCCTCTTCAACTCCGATGTCTACGAACCGGAGGCGCAGGAGCGAATCCGCAACTTGCGAGACCGGTCCGCTTCTCGGGTCCTGACTGCGCTGAAGATGTTCACCGATCTCGATGACATCCAGGCCCGGCTGCTGTGCCGAACGCTCATCGGCACCGCCGAGGTCGTCGTCAAGCAGCTCGAGTCAACGACGCAGATCGACGTCGACTCAGCTGTCAACCTGCTCACGCAGATGAGCTGGGGAGGGCTCCAGTCCTTCACCACGAAGTGACGGGGAACAATCATCTGACGAAGGAAGAAAACACGGCCTCGCTGACGTTATGCTGAGGACGACTCAAACCACGACCCGCACAAGGAGCACAATGGAAATCAAGATCGGCGTCAAGCAGTCACCGCGAGAAATCGTCATGGAATCTGATGAGAACGCCAAGGATCTGGCCGCGCGCATCGAAGAATCCGTCAAGGCCGAATCGCTGCTGTCCTTCACAGACTCGAAGGGACGCCAGGTGTTCGTCCCTTCCGCTGCATTGGCCTATGTCGAAATCGGCACGGAAGCCGCCCGTCGCGTCGGCTTCGGTGCCTGAGCGACTGCCTGCGCAGAATCTCGTGAACGGATGAACGCCGAACGTCGGTGAACTTTCCGTGAATAGGTTGGGGGCCCGGTATCTGACCGGGCCCCCAACCTATTCACGGCCCGGATTCGTACAACCTCAGGCCACAAGACCCAACGCCGACATCCGCTTCGAATGGTTGGCTGTCACCGCCGGCATCGACGCCACCACCAGTTCCTCATCAATGCCCAGAATGGGATCGGTGAGGAGATTGCGTGCTCGGCCCAAGGTTTCGGCTACCAGCTTGCGTCCCCACAATGCCAGACGCGAAGCCAGCTGAGAGTCGGCAGCGACGTCAGCTGTCAGGCGATTGCGCACATATTCAGTCGCCCGTGTATCATCGAGAACAGTAATTGCCAGGCTGTATCCGGGCTCGCTGAGCTCATCCACGGCCGTGCGGTAGAAGTCATTCATGATTCCGTCGAAGACGAATCCCTTCATGAGACTTTCGTGCCAGTCACGAGGACGAGTCCGTTCCGCCAGCACGGTGAACGTCGGCTCGAAATGCTGACAGAGCTCGATCGCATCCTGGCCCAATCGACTGATGTGCTGCGAGAGCTCTTCGAAGTTTGCAAAGGACAGAGAGGCCAACCGCGCCAAAGTGACTTTATCGTCCATGCGCACAGCGGTGGTTGCGTTGGTGGCCATTCGTTCGAAAGCGGTCAGCTCGCCGAACGCCAGAAGTGCGAGCGTAGCAGCATTATTACCGGCCAATGGGGCAGAATCGGGCATAACTCAAGAGTACCGGTTCACGACCATGACGAGCGCGAAGGCGCTAAAAGGAGTTTGAAACATGGCGGATACAGAACCAGATTTCGCTGAACTGGGAGTCGCTGGACCGATCGTGGCCGCACTGGCTGCCAAGGGCATCACCCACCCCTTCCCGATCCAGGCGATGACTCTGCCCGTGGCACTGTCGGGAGCAGACATCATCGGACAGGCAAAGACCGGGACGGGTAAGACGCTGGGCTTCGGCATTCCGCTCCTGCAGCGCGTCGTCGCCAAGGATGAGGATGGTGCCGCACCGGCCGATCCGGAGACCACACCTGAGATGGCGGCTGACACCACCCAGACACGACTCCCCCAGGCTCTGGTCGTCGTGCCCACACGAGAGCTGGCCAAGCAGGTCGCAGCTGACCTCGTCACTGCGTCCACGCAGCGTGACATCGACATCATGACCATCTACGGCGGCATGGACTTCGACCCACAGATCAAGAAGCTCAAGTCCGGCGTCGATGTCGTCGTCGGCACTCCCGGGCGTCTCCTCGACCTCTACGGACGCAAGGTCCTTCGGCTGCACAAGGTCCGCACGGTCGTACTCGATGAGGCCGACGAGATGCTCGACCTCGGCTTCCTGCCCGACGTCGAGAAGATCATCAACGCCGTTCCCGCGCACCGGCAGACCATGCTCTTCTCCGCCACCATGCCGGGCGCGGTCATCACCCTTGCCCGCCGCTACATGAGCCGGCCCACGCACATTCGAGCCCACGACAACGAAGACCTGTCTCTGTTGGGCAAAAATACGAAACAGTTCGTCTACCGCGCCCACTCGATGGACAAGAGCGAGCTCGTCGCACGAATGCTCCAGGCCGAGGGTCGCGGACGTACCATCATCTTCACTCGCACCAAACGCACCGCAGACAAGCTCGCCGCTGAGCTCGGCGACCGCGGCTTCCAGGTCAAGCCGCTGCACGGCGACCTCGGTCAGGTGCAGCGGGAGAAGGCCCTGAAGTCGTTCCGCGAGGGCCAGGTCGACGTTCTCGTCGCCACCGATGTCGCGGCACGCGGAATCGACATCGACGATGTCACCCACGTCGTGAACTACCAGTGCCCCGATGATGAGAAGACCTATATCCACCGCATCGGGCGCACCGGTCGTGCCGGCAACACGGGTATCGCCGTGACGCTGGTCGATTGGGATGACATGCCCCGGTGGCGACTGATCAACAAGGCTCTCGGCCTCGACCACGACGAGCCTGCGGAGACCTATTCGACTTCGCAGCACTTCTTCGCCGACCTCGCCATCCCGAAGGGCACGAAGGGACGTCTGCGCAGGCAGCAGACCGAAGGTTCGGACGAGCACTCGGCGCCGAAGAAGTCCGAACAGCGCCGAGGCGGTTCGTCCGGTGGCAGCGGATCCTCGGCAGGTGGCGAGGGACGGACGAAGCCCCGCCGAAACCGCGAACGTCGACGCACCCGTGGCGGCAAGCCTGTGGGACGGACCTCGAGTGCCCACAGCGACAGCCAGCCCTCAGCAGAATGAGGCAATAGCCAGAGCCAGTCTCAGCCGAGCAGCGGCCCCGACCACCAATGGTCGGGGCCGCTCGTTCATCTTGCGTTCAATTCGTGCCCAGACAATGACGGAGCCCATGTCGTCAAGCATGAACGAGAGTGAGTTTTGTTCGGTTCACACCGACCGGACGCGGAGTCCGTCGAAGCAGCACCGCGGGACGGAATCGGATCCCAGACACGGTCGCAGGAGTTCCCCCTCGCCTCACGTGGCCACCGCCATGATGTCGACGTCATGCGCGTACTGGCGGGATTGACCGTGATGGTCGGCCACTCCGGTGGAGTCCTCATCGGCCGTGGTGAAGGTGCGGACACGAATCACGCCTGGCTGTTGGGACACCTCGCCGAGGCTGTCAATCCGTGGGCGGTCCCGATGTTCTTCATGATCGCCGGCTGGGCCACCCTCGTCGGTGCCCCACCCCGGACCGGGGCCAAGGTGTGGGATCGCATCATCCGCCACTTCGTGCCGCTGTTCGCGTGGTCGTTCATCTTCATCCTCGGCTTCAACTTCTTCGACACCGACAGCGTCGACGTCCGCCATGATCTGGCCCGAACGTTTCTCGAAGCCGGCCGTCCCGCGTTCCATCTCTGGTACCTCTACGCCTATATTCCGCTCGTTCTCATCTTCGGCACTCTCGTGCTGTTCTGGCGAGGGCTGAGACCGTGGAAGCTCGCGGCCCTCTGCGTGATCCTGGCAGGATCGAGTGTCTGGGCACCGTTCGTGCTCGAGCAGCTCGGCTCCGGCCAGACCGCCTGGAAGTGGGGAATCGCGACCTACCAGGTGGTGTACTTCTGTCTGGGTGCGTTCTTCATCCACTATGCCAAGGACATCCGTCCGCCGATGTGGGCGCTGGTGCTCACCTTCGGGGCCTGCGCTCTGGGGGTCTTCTGGTGGGAATCGGACTACTCGTACCCGATCGCCAATGCGAACCCGCTCATCGTGGGATTGGCAGCCAGTGTCATCCTCATCATCTCCCGCATCGAACTGGGAGAACGCACGAAACGGTTCTTCACCACACTGGCCGGGGCTTCATTCGGAGCGTTCCTCGTGCACGTGTTCTTCCTCGAGCTCTTCTTCGAACACCTCTTCGTCATCGACGCCTCGCCGGTGGTGCTCGTGGTGCAGTACCTGGGCTACCTCGGCCTGACGGCGGTCCTGTCGTATTCGCTCAGCCTGGCGTGGGGAAGGCTGCGGCTGCGCAGGATCCTCGGCTGACGAAGAACGCCCCTGCCAGCCGAGGTTCAGCCCTGAATGAAGTCGACTCCCCCAGGGCGGGAGTTCGCACGCTCGAGGAGCTTCGAGAACATATGATCGCTCGTCGCATGCTCGCCGAGTCGGTTGGGCTTTCCGGTGCCGTGGTAGTCGCTCGACCCGGTGATGATGAGATCGTGTTCGTGGGCGAGCCTGCGCATCACCTCACGCTCGTTCGGCGGGTTGTCGCGATGATCGACCTCAAGACCGTCGAGACCCGCCGCGATGAAATCAGCCATCGCCGTGTCGGGCACGACCAGCCCGCGCATCGCAGCGCGCGGGTGGGCGAAGACCGAGACCCCGCCGGCCTCTCGGATCAGTGAGATGGCCGTGATCGGATCGATCGTCGGCAGGCTCACATGGTATTTGCCGTGGCTGGACAGGATCGAGGCGAAGGC
>JAKDSA010000082.1 GCA_030457025.1 Brevibacterium sp.
CCCCCGGGGCGGGCAGGTGGGGGTCGGGGCCGAGGGGGGTGTGGCCCACCCGGCCGGGGGGCGGGTCCCCGCCAGCCGGGCCGCGTGTAACGGGCCCCGCCGTCGACGAGCTCAGTGGAGGACTCTACAGGTCGAGGGCCACCACGGGGTCGGTCGTCGGCTGTTCGGATCCGCCCTCCGGTTCGACGGTGATGCCGAACAGGTTGCCGGAGGTGAACCGACGGTCATCGATATTCGTCGCAGCCTCGGTCATCAGCCCTGCGCTCTCGGGGCCGTCGTCGCCGATCACCCACATCTGCAGGGACTTGCCCGCTTCAGCTTCAACGCCTGCGGAGCTGACGTGGATCAGCTGCTCGCTTTCGGAAGACACCACAGTGACAGAGCCTCCGTCGGGAAGTTCGGCTGTGTTGCTGCGCAGATCGTCTGCCTGCATCAGCTTCGAGGTCTCGTCGAGCTGCTGCTGAGTCGCCGCCAAGTCCTCCTCGAGTTCGTTCTGCTTCTGCCAGGAATTCACTCCGATTCCCGCAGCGACCACGACGGCGGCAGCGGCGGCTGCCATCGATACCCAGGGGCGGCGCTTCCTCCGGTGTTCGGCAAGGTCGGCCGGGGGAGGCGCGTCCTGATGTGGCCGGTCGTGCGAATCGGTCTGCGACTGCGCGGGTGTTTCGGGTCGAGCCTGGCCCTGTGCGGACGATGTCTGCTCCTGACCCGGCCGCGGCTCGGGTACGGCGTTGTCCTGTGCATGCGTGCTCGGGATGTCGAGAATCGCATCGCGAGTGGCGTCACTGACGGGTTCGGGGTCATCGGATTCAGCCACGAGCGCCATGGTGTCGGCATATGCCGCGACCTCGGAGCGGAATTCGTCATCGGTGTCCACGAGGGCTTGTGCCTGGGTGAGTTCGGCATCACTGAGTCCGCCCAGTGCCAGACCGGCAGCCAGATAGTCACGATCGGTGTTCATCGACTTGCCTCCAACTCTTCTCGCAGCTTCTTCATTCCGTCTCTGATTCGCGTCTTGATGGTCCCGAGGGGCACCCTGAGGCTCTCTGAGATCTCAGCGTGTGTCAGTCCTTGGTAGAACGCCATGACGATGGGTCTGGACTGATCCTCGGGAAGGATCTTCAGCGCTGTGACGGTCCGGTCCGACTCGGATTTGTCGATGACCGTCTGCTCGACCTGCTCGCCCGCTCCTGCGGATGCTCGCAGGCCATCGGCGAAATCGCGATCCTGCTGAGCCTGAACGCTGCGCACACAGTCGATGGCTCTCCTGCGGCACAGGGTGATCAGCCATGCCCTGCCGGTCCCACGGTCGGAATCGAATCCGGAGCATCGGGTCCACACCTCGGTGAAGCATTCCTGAAGCACCTCCTCGGCGAGCGAACGGCTCTTCACGATCCGCAGGATCACGGCCATGAGAATTCGCGACTGTGCCGCGAAGAGCTCTTCGAAAGCGCCGGTGCTGCCGTTGGCGATTCGAACCAGCTGGTCGCCGCAGGGGTCGGCTGCCGTGGTGACGGTGCCGTCTGCCGTGTGGGCGTCATACCCCGGGGGCCCATGGTCTGGAGTCGGAGGATCATCTGAACTCATTGTCCAATCATGTCATTCGATCGGCGTGTGTTCTGCAACGGTCCGCGCATCCATCGAAAACGGTGGTGGCCAAGGGCCGATCCGAGATGTCGAAATCGGTCCTTGGCCACTGCCCTGATGGAACCCGAAGGTCACTTACCCTGTTGGAACCCGAAGGTCACTTCGAGGGCATCATCACGCTGTCGACCATGTATACGGTGGCGTTCGCGGTTGCGACTCCACCGCAGACCAGGCCGGCATCGTCGAACTTGAGGTCATCGCCCTCGCCGGTGATCGTCACCTTGGAGCCTTCGACGGTTTCGTGCTCACCGGCGATCTCATCGGGGGACAGCTGTCCCGGGATGACGTGGTAGGTGAGAACCTTGCTCAGCATGTCCGAGTCCTTGGCCAGTGCGTCCAGGTCATCCTTGGGAACGTCGGCGAAGGCGTCGTCGGTCGGAGCGATCACGGTGAACTCGTCGCCATTGAGCGTGTCGACGAGGTCGACATCGGGGTTGAGTTCGCCGGAGACAGCCTTGGTCAGGGTCTTGAGCATCGGGTTGTTCGATGCCGCAGTGGCGACCGGGTCCTGAGCCATTCCCTCGACGGATCCGCCGCCATCGGGGTTGGCTTCGGCGTAGGCTGCGCAGCCCGGTCCGACGAGGTTTCCGCCGGCCATGGCGGCATCGTCCGACTTCTCGGGTGCGTCGCCGCTTTCGGCGGTATCGCTCGACTGAGTCTCGGTGTCACCGGACTCGGAGTCGGAGCCCATGTCCCCACAGCCGCTCAGGGCCATGAGGCCGATCGCGCCAGCGGCGAGGATGGTGGTGGTGCGAGTGCGAAGCAGCGTTTTCATCGTTCTTCTCCTAATTGAAGTGGTGCATCAACGGTGGTGCGTATCAGCGCACAGCTCTGAAGTTGTCTTCATTGCTCGCTGTGTACTTGGTATTCGCAACCCGCGTGGTTCTGGATGGGTGAAACTCGAAGATTCTTGGGATTTCTTTTCCCGGAGTTCTCTGCCGCTGTCCTCGGACCTGCGCAGATCGGCCCCAGCCTCCGCCTGTATGCGGTGACTGGGGCCGTGGTGGTGTGGTTCGGTGCCAGGCTGAGGATTGCTCTACTCAACGCTGAACTGGATGTGGTGGTGACCGGTTGCCGAGTTGGGGATCGATTTCCTCCGCTCCGGAGTCTGGACGTTCCCGTCCTGATCGATCGCACGGACCGTGACGGTATGCAATCCTGCATCGACGTCGCTGAATCCGGTCTTCCACTGGCGCCAAGTGTCGATGTTGACCTCGTCGCCGAGCTCGGCCGGGGTCCACTCCCCGTCGTCGAGTTTCACATCGACTCTCTCGATGCCGCTCTGCTGCGCCCAGGCTGTACCACCGACGACGAGATCCCCCGCAGGTACCTTCGCCAGCGGTGTGGGGACTTCGACCCGAGAGGCGACAAGGATGGGCGCCTTGGCATCCCACCCCCGATCGGTCCAATAGGCGGTCTTCTCATCGAAGCGGGTGACTTCGAGTTCGGTGACCCATTTGGTGGCGGAGACGAATCCGTACAGCCCGGGAACGACGAGGCGGGCTGGGAAACCGTGTTCGGGAGGAAGCGGGCTGCCGTTCATTCCGACAGCCAGCAGGGAGTCCCGGTCATCGGTCAGAGCTTCGATCGGGGTCGAAGCAGTGAAGCCGTCGAAGGAATGTGAGAGGACCATGTCCGCGTCCGGATGCGGCTTCGCCCGGCGCAGCAGCTCTCGGACGGGGTATCCCAGCCATGTGGCGTTGCCGACGAGGTCGCCGCCGACGGGGTTGGACACGCAGGTGAGCGTGATGTGGTGCTCGTCGAGGGGGAGGTCGAGGAGATCATCCATCGTCAGCGTCACTTCCGACTCGACCATCCCGTGGATCCGCAATGACCATTCCTGTGGGTCGATGACCGGGGGAGCGAGGGCCGTGTCGATGCGGTAGAAGTCCTTAGGATCCGTGAGAAATGGGGCCAGACCTTCGACGTCGGGGTGGGCATCGGCAGGGATCGGAGGAGCCTTCTTAGCAGGCGTCGGCAATACCAGTTTGGCAACCGCCGCACCGGCGTCGAGAGTCAACGAGGCCACGGTCTGTCCTGCCGCCGCTGCGGTGGCCCCCGCTGCTCCGATGATGCCGGTGATGACGAAGAATCGGCGGCGAGATGGAGATGTCGCCGGTGTCTCGGACGAGTCGGATGAGCCGTCCTCCGACTGGGAGGGGCCGGGCGTTGACGAGTGGGCGGGACGGGCGGCAGCAGGGAACGCCCGTGGGGCTGCGGGTGCCGTTCCGGTCTCGGTCCGGCTCGTTGCAAACCTCATGAGGACCCGGAAGACAGCCATGCCCAGGATGAGCCCGATGAGCGTTGGGACGATGTCGATGACACCTGACTCGGGACGGATGAGGATGACGAGGACGGGAACCAGGCCGGCCACGACCAGAAGTCCGGTCGCCAGGCGGAGCCGGTGAGATGCCAGCCAGCCGATGAGCCCTCCGAGCACCAATGCCGCGAATCCTGTGGTGAGGATGAGGAAAAGCTTGTCATTGGTGCCGAAGAGGTCGATGACAGGCTTGACGACTTCGGTCGGGGTGAGCGGGATGATCGTCTGACCCAGTGCCAGCAGAGGAGCTGACTGCGGTCCGAACGCGCGGGCGATCAGGTCAGCGGCGCCGAACAGGACAAGGGTGGCGACGAGCCCAGCAAGGGCGGCGCTAAATGGGCTTCTCATGTACGGATATTCGGAGCAGACGACGATTCGGATGGGCGATCAGGGTGTGACGATTCGCTGCTGTGTCCCGTCCCGTTCACGAAATTGTCAGTGAACTTGCTCTCAAGCTGGCGTAGCATAGTGCAATGACTGAGAACCCAGGATACGCCGAGCCGCAGGCGCCAAGCGGAGACTCGGACGAACCCAGAAGCGCAAGTGCCCCCATCTACACCGCGAAGGTCGAGAACCTCGGCGGGACCTCGGGCGAAGTGCGAGTCGAAGACGGAATGACGTTGGCCACGGCTCCCACCTCGCACACCGATCGGGGCAGCAACCCGGAGCAGTTCCTCGCGATGGCCTGGAGCACCTGCCTCGGCGAAACCCTCAAAGTGGTGCTGGCCGTCAACGAGGTCGAAGCTCTGTCCGGAGTCCGCGTCGAGGTCGACCTGCACGGTGAGTCCAACGCCGGATTCCACTTCGTACCCAGGGCCTACATCTCCATCGAAGGAGTCTCCGCAGAAGACGCGGAGAAGTACGCGGGTCGAGCCCACGCCCGGTGCCCGATTTCGAAGCTGCTCAAGGGACAGGGCAGCCCGAGCGTCGAGATCGAAGACTACAAGAACCCGGACAACTTCCAACTCAGCTGAGGCAGGCACACGCCACCACCTCGGCGCGCTGATACTACAGTGGTGCCCAGGCGCCGAGATCGGAGGTCCGGCGTCGGCGATGCTGACCAAGCACAGCATTGCCTGAGGTGAGCCGTTGAAGGGCCGGAAGGGGAGCAGCCGTGGACGTACAGGAAGCTGTGTTTCTCGCGCTCGACCTCACCGGCACCTTCGTCTTCGCGGTCTCGGGTGTTCTTCTCGCCGCCAGACGTGGATTCGATATCACTGGCGGTCTGGTTCTCGGGCTGATGACCGGAATCGGCGGAGGCATGATCCGTGACGTCCTCCTTGATCGAGTTCCCAACGCATTGGGCCAACCGATCTATCTGGCCACGCCGCTTCTTGCCACCCTGCTCATCTACCTCATCGGCAAACACGTCTCGCGTGCTCGCATCTGGATCGTGACCTTCGACGCGTTGGGCCTGGCCATCTTCAGTGTCACCGGGACGACGATCGCCCTCGGCGCCGGTGCGAACTACCCGGCGGCCCTGCTCATGGGTGCACTCACGGCCTGCGGGGGCGGTCTCATGCGCGATGCGGTCGCCAGCGAGGATCCGGCCATCTTCCGCGGCACGGATATCTACCTCTTGCCGGCCCTCTTCGGTTCTGGCCTGACGATTCTCGCCGAGATGGTCGGAATCCTGAACGGGGGCATCTCGCTGATCATCGCGGCCGCTGCCTTCGGCTTCCGCATGCTCGCCTGGAAGCTGCAGTGGCGGGTGCCGCAGCCGATGCGGCAGTGGTCCTATCGTGATACCGGCCGCCGGATGAAGAAGCTGCCGTCCGTGTTCCGGAAGCCTGACTGAGGATCTGCAAAGATGAACTCATGAACTCATGAACTCATGAACTCATGAGCGAAACGACAGTCCAGAGTTGGGCCGGCAGTCCTCCTCATCCTCCAAGCGATGGACACGGCGGGCAAAGGTGGAATCGTGCGCCACGTCGTCGGCTCCGTCGATCCGCGAGGCGTCGAGTTCGCAGCATTCGAAAAGCCGATGAAGAAGGAACTCGCCCACGACTTCTTGTGGTGCAGCCGGCCACGAACGCCCGGGCCCGGCATGATCGGTGCCTTCGACCGTTTCCACGACGAGGACGTGCTCATCATCACGGTCATGCTCCACATCTCCCCGGACGAGCAGAAGGACCGACTCATGGAGCGCGTGGACCGAAGCGGCACCCTGGGACGTCGTCCGCGCAGACCGCAAAGGGGCCGCACGCCTGGTCGAGAGCTGAGGCTCCACCTCGGCGAGGGTGAACGTCGGTCGTGATCGTCGCCAGTCACATGAGGTGCAAGAGATTCAGTCGCGGTTGATGCTGAAGTCGACCGTTGTCGGGTGCTCGACGGTGCGGGAGACCGTGCAGTACTTGTCGTGGGAGAGGCCGACGAGCTTCTCGATGCGCGCATCGGCCTTGCGTCCGTCTTCGTCGTCGGGGAAGGCGAGGTCGAAGTCGAGGTGGACGTTGTCCACTCGGGAGGCACCGTCTTCGTCGATTTTGTCGGCCTTGGCCGAGACGTCGAAGCGCGTCGGCTCGGTGTGTCGACTCGTCACCGTGTCGACATCGATTGACGAGCAACCGGCGACAGCTGCGAGGAGCAGTTCGACGGGTGTCATCAGACCCTCACCGCGGCCGAATTCGATGCTCGCACCGCTGGGCGCAGTGGCGCGGTAGTGGTTCTCGGCGATCCTGGTCAGTTCGATGCTGCGTGTGTCTTCACTCATGGACTCATCATGTCAGGGTTCGACTGATCTCGGGAACCCATGCCTCTGGCGAACACGGGGCTGTGTCTCAGGAACCTTTGCCCGATGCAGTGAATTCGACCTCGGCGACTTTCTGGACTCGCGTGCTGCGGCCGGCCCTGATTCGACGCCCCAGTGGAGATTCGTATGGGAGACCACCTGCTTGGTGGTGCACCCCACTCGCTGAGATCCTCGGTGGTGTGAGCATCGGAGACGATCAAGGGAGCCTGCGCACCGAAGGGCAGGGCCACCTCGGCGATCACGGGTTCCACGCTTCGGTGCTTCGCGTTCGAACTCGTGCCGGTGATGCCAGAATGGGTCGGGTGAGTGAGCGTCGAGACGAAGCTGCCGAGAGTTCCCCGAATCCACGCCGATTCGGGGTGCTGCGGAGTTGGAAGACCGCGCCGTATCTGATCGGCTCGGGCACGGCGATGATGGGCGACAACATCGAACATGTCATCACCTACTGGGTGCTGTGGCAGAAATTCGAATCCCCCGCCCTCGTCGGATTCCAACTCATCAGCCACTGGCTGCCGTTCCTGCTGCTGTCTGTCTACGCGGGATCCTTGGCGGAGCGATTCGACTGCAGACGCCTGATTCAGATCGGCCAGGTCATGTTCATGTTCGTGTCCCTGTGCTGGGGCATCCTGTTCCTCACCAACTCCCTGCAGCTGTGGCAGGCATGCGTGCTGCTCATCATCCACGGATTGGCCGGCTGTCTGTGGGGTCCGGCCGAGCAGATGATGCTCCACGACTTCGTCGATCGTGAGGAATTGCCGAGCGCGGTGCGGATGAATGCGACCTTCCGCAGCCTCGGCATCCTGTTCGGGCCCGTCGTCGGTTCGGCACTTCTGCTCGCCTTCGGCCCGACCTGGGGCATCTTCATCAACATCGTCTTCTACCTGCCGCTGACGATCTTCCTCATGCGCACACCATTCACCGGCCATACGCGCAGCGGCGGTGTCCGCACGGCCAGGACCACTCTGGTGCAGTCGCTCAAGGTCCTCGCCGAGGTGCGCCGCAACAGGTCGATCATCGGCATGCTGCTGCTGGCGGCGCTCGCCTCGATCACGATCGGTGCAGTCCTGCAGACCGCGATGCCGGTCTTCGGCGACAGTCTCTCCGGCCCCGGCGGCGACAGTGACTTCACCTACGGGCTGCTGCTCTTCGCCCTGGGTGCCGGTGGAGTGCTCGGAGGGTTCTTCCTCGAGGCCACAGGGTGGGTCAGACCCACGCCTGCTGCGGCCGCGGTCGCTGCGGCCGGTTTGGGGGCGAGCTCGGTCGTCTTCGCCTTCACCTCGCATCTGTGGCTGGCGCTGAGCGTGCTCGTCCTCGCCGGTGTCTGCAAGATCACCGCCGAGGCGACGGAGATGGCGATCATTCAGCTTGAAGCGCCGTCCGAGATCCGCGGACGGGTCATCGGATCCTATGCGACGTTCGGCCCCGGAATGCAGACCTTCTCCGGTGTCACTGTCGGTGTGCTCGGCACGATCGCCACGATTCCGCAGGCCGTGACGATCGGCGGCACGGTTCTGGCAGTCGGTGCGATCGGGAT
Source organism: Brevibacterium sp. (assembly GCA_030457025.1). Lineage (GTDB taxonomy): Bacteria > Actinomycetota > Actinomycetes > Actinomycetales > Brevibacteriaceae > Brevibacterium. The sequence goes on from JAKDSA010000082.1 coordinate 8,254, forward strand.
CGGCGCGTACGTGGTGACAGGGCGTCGCTGGGGCTGAGCAGTCGGTTCGCCTCTGGGCGATCCCGAACTTCAGGTGACGGCGCCGCGGACCTTGTGCTGTGGGGCATCCCAGGCGTGGTTGTCGAGGATGTCGCGCAGTGCCTCAACGGTGTCCCAGACATCGGTGAAGCCGGTGTAGAGCGGTGTCAGTCCGAAGCGCAGCACTTCAGGTTCCCGGTAGTCGCCGATGATTCCACGCTCGATGAGGGCGCTCATGATCGCGAAGCCCTCCGGATGGGTGATCGAGACCTGGGAGCCGCGATGCTCGTGCTCTCGCGGGGTGACGATGTCGACGGGGTGATCGCTCAGGCGCGCCTCGATGAGGTCGATGAAGAGGTCCGAGAGCGCCAGCGACTTCGCCCGCACCGCTGCCATATCGGCGCGGGCGGCGATGTCGAGGCCCAGCTCGGCCACCGACATGGAGATGACGCCCTGCGTGCCCGTCAGGTAACGACGGATGCCGTCTGCCGGAGCATAGTCCGGTGACATCTCGAAGGGCTTCGCGTGCCCCCACCAGCCTGAGAGCGGTTGGGTGAAACGGTTCTGCAGCGCTTCGGCAACCCAGATGAAGGCGGGGGAGCCGGGCCCGCCGTTGAGGAACTTGTACGTGCAGCCGATCGCCATGTCCGCGCCCGATCCGGCCAGATCGATCTCGAGGGCGCCGGCCGAATGGCACAGATCCCAGATGACCATGGCGCCGCCGGCATGGATCGCCGAGGTGGTCGATTCCATCTCGAAGAGTCGCCCCGTGCGGTAGTTGACGTGGGTGAGCACGACCAGGGCCACCTCGTCGGACATTGTGTTCGGGAAGCCCGCGGTGACCTCTTCATCGTCGACGAGACGAACCTCGTAGTCGTCGCCGAGCTGCTCGGCCAGGCCCTGGAGCATGTAGATGTCGGAGGGGAAGTTCTCCCGCTGCGTGAGGATGACGCGACGCTCCGGTGCATCCGTGGCTTGCATCTTCAGCGCGGCCGAGGCGGCCTTGAACAGGTTGATGGAGGTGGTGTCCGTGACGACGGTGCTGCCGGCCCCGCCGCCGACGATGCCTGCGACCTTCTCACCCAGCGTGGCCGGCAGGTCGAACCAACCGGCGGTGTTCCAGGAGCGGATGAGTCCGGTGCCCCATTCGTCTTCGATGACCTCCTGAGCGCGTTCGGCAGCACCTTTCGTCCGCGCCCCGAGGGAGTTGCCGTCGAGGTAGATCGTGTCGGGCGGGAGGATGAACTCGTCCTTGAAACTGCGCAGCGGATCCTCGGCATCGAGGCGCTCGCAGGCTTTGCGGTCACGTGGGGTGCTGTGCTCGGGAGTCGTCATGGGTCACCTTCATCGGGTCGGGCGTGGGCCGGTGGTGCTGGTGGCGGCGGATCTTCTCACAGACTACCCAGATCACGGATATCATCGAAGCAATCCGAACAGATGACGGAAACTGGGAGTGGTTCTTGTGGTGAATTCGGAGTTGATCGTCGATCATCGGTCGGAAGCGAACGATTCCCACCTCGCCGAGGTGGACCTGGCGATCCTGCGCGAGCTCAGTTCCGATGCCCGGATCTCCAATCAGGATCTCGCCGGCCGAGTGGGCCTGGCCCCATCCACATGCTCGGGGCGAGTCAGCGCCCTGCGGTCGCGCGGAATCATCAAAGGATTTCGCGCCGACATCGACTTCGAAGCACTCGGACTGCACGTGTTCGGCATGATCTCGGTGCGGATGTCGCCGGTCGGACGGTCGAAGATGAGCGCCGTCATCGCCGGACTGCTCCGGGCCCCAGAGACGCTTGAGGTCTTCCAAGTCTCGGGGGAACGCGACCTGCTTGTGCACATCGCCGCGGCCCATCCGACCGGATTGAACGCATTCATCGATGAGCATCTCTCGGATCCCACAATCGCCCATACCCAGACCAGCCTCGTGTTCGGCCACCACCGACCGTGAGGTTCGAGGTCCTGCAGGAAGCGCGTCAAGTGAAGGCGACCTGCAGGAGGACGAGTGACGCCGTCGAATTGATCGCTACGTGCAGTCCCAGCGGCCCCCACAGATTGCCGTGGAATGTCCGCAGCAGTGCGAGGCAGAGGCCCAGCGCAAGCATGTAGGGCAGGAGGATCGGGACACCGTGGCACAGCGCGAAGACGACGGCACTGATCGGAATTGCCCCCTTCAGCCCGAGGCGGTCACGAACATAGCCATAGATCACGCCGCGAAAGAACAGCTCCTCCCAGAGCGGGGTGATGATCGCAACGGCGGCGAACATCGAGATCGCAGCGACGGGGCCGACGCTCCCCGCAATCGAATCGGTCGATGAGTCACTGACGGGCTCCGAACCTGTGACGGCGAAAACGATGAGCTGTGTCCCGAGCACCACAATCACAGCAGCGGGAATCTGCCACAGCAGATGGAAGAGGCGCCCGGTGGGGCGGGAGAAGCCGATGGCTGATATTCGGTGTCCGCGGCGGCGCAGGACGAACGCCAACGCAATCAGAGTCCCCACGCTCTGCACCAGCATCGCAGCGATGATGAGGAGATCGAGATGTGCTGGGACTCCGGGAACATTGAGGCCGATGATGACGGCAGTGCCGAAGACAAGAGCACCGATTCCAAGGACTGTACCTGCCGAGATGAGCAGGGTCGTCGTCGCGAGTCGTCTTTGCAGTGGGGATTCGCTCATATTGCGACCCTACAAGTCGCTGATCAGGGCTGTTGTCGTCCAGAAGGATGAGATTCCGCCGCACCGCTGGAGACAGATCGTGGCGAAATGCGTCATCGCATTTCGTGTGTATGACGGACTGCGTCGGAATCTGACGAGCGGACCTCGTCGGTGAGATCGACGTTCCTAGTGTGGGGATCACCCAAACGAAGGAGACGTCCCCATGACCGTCACCGCTGACACCATCACGAACACAGATACGACCGCTCCGATCAGTGCCGAAGACCGTGCCGAACGGCTCGCTTCTGCAGGCCAGGCGTGGAATGAACGGATCGCCTCCTCGGCGAAGAACGCACAGCTGACCTTCTCCGCAAGGGGAAGCGCCCAGGGCTCGGTGTCCTCGGTCATTACGGCCGGAAAACACACTTTCACCGTCGACGAACCGACCCCACTGGCCGGCGACGATGTAGCCCCGAGCCCTGTCGAATACGCGTTGGGCGCCCTCATCTCATGCCAGATCGTCGTCTACCGGCTCTACGCGCACAACTTGGGACTGACGATCGAGAGCCTCGACGTCACCGCAGAAGGCGACCTCGACGTGCAGGGACTCTTCGGAGCCGATGAGACAGTGCGGCCGGGCTTCGCTGCAGTCCGCGTCAATGTGGACATCACGGGACCCGACAGCGATGAGGCCTACCAGGAGCTGCAGACAACGGTCGACGCCCACTGCCCTGTCTTCGACATCTTCACGAACCCCACACCCATCGATGTCACCGTGACCAAGACGAACTAACGATCAGCCGGTGCTGGACTCGAGGACCTCAAGAACGCCGGGTCCATAACGATCGAGTTTCTTCAGGCCCACACCGCTGACCTGGCCGAGTTCGGCGATCGAGTTCGGCTTGGCTTCGACGATTCCGTACAGCGTGGCATCGGGGAATACGACGTAGGCGGGGACGCCCTGCTCTTTCGCCTGATCGGCACGCCAGGAACGCAAGGCTTCGAACAGGGCTGTGTCCGCGGTCCCGAGTTCGACCTCGGGGCCACCTCGGCGCTTGGCTCCTGCCTTCTTGGATCCGGACTTCTTGGGATCCACGCGCAAGGATATCTCCACCTCGCTGCGCAAGACAGGGCCGGCGGCCTCGCCGACGACGAGGACGCCGTAGTCACCGTGGGATTCCAGGAGACCACGAGCGAGGACCTGACGGACCACGGTCTTCCACTGTGTCTCACTGAGATCGTCGCCGATTCCCCAGACGCTGAGGCTCTCGTGATCGGCCGCGCGGGAGCGCTCATTGTCATTGCCGCGCAAGACGTCGATGACCTGTCCTGAACCGAACTTCTGGCCGCGTTCACGGTCGAGGCGGATGACTGCCGACAACAGTTTCTGCACGGCCACTGTTGCGTCCCAGGTCACTGGGGGTGTGATGCAGGTATCGCAGTTGCCGCACGGCCCCGATTCCTCGTCGAAGTAGCGCAGCAGCTGCACGCGCCGGCAGTCGACGGTCTCGCACAGAGCCAGCATGGAGTCGAGGTGCGACATCGCGCGTCGTTGATAGGTGCGATCGCCGTCGCCCGATTCGATGAGGCGACGCTGGGACACAACATCGCCGAGGCCGTAGACCATCCACGCATCGGCTGGCAGCCCGTCACGTCCGGCGCGACCGGTCTCCTGGTAGTAGCCTTCGACGCTGCGTGGAAGGTCGAGGTGGGCAACGAAGCGGACATCGGGTTTGTCGATGCCCATGCCGAAGGCGATCGTCGCGACCATGACCAGGCCGTCCTCGCGGAGGAAACGAGCTTGGTGGTCGGCGCGCACCTCGGAGGGCAGTCCTGCGTGATAGGCCAGGGCGTTGATGCCCCTGGCCACGAGCGCCTCGGCGAGCTGTTCGACACCGCGACGGGACAGGCAGTAGACGATGCCCGAGTCACCAGCGTGCTCGGTGGTGATGAAGTTGATGAGCTGCGAGCGGCCAGACTGCTTCGGTTCGATGCGATAGGTGATGTTCGGGCGGTCGAAGCTGGCGACGAAATGCTGGGCATCGCCCAGGTGGAGACGCTCGGTGAGTTCTGCGTGAGTGGCGGGTGTGGCCGTGGCGGTCAGTGCGATGCGTGGAACGTCGGGAAATCGTTCGGCCAGCACTCCCAGGCCCAGGTAGTCACTACGGAAATCGTGGCCCCACTGCGAAACACAGTGGGCTTCGTCGATTGCAAACAAAGCAACCTGTGCACGCTCGAGCAGCGCCATTGTGCGCGGCAGGACGAGGCGTTCAGGTGCCAGGTAGAGAAGATCGAGCTCACCGGCCAGGAGCGCTCGTTCGACGTTCTGCGCTTCCTCGAAGTCAAGAGTCGAGTTGAGGTACGCCGCTCGCACACCGAGGTTCTCCAGGGCAGCGACCTGATCGGCCATGAGTGCGATCAGCGGGGAGATCACGATGCCGGTGCCGGGCCTGACGAGGCTTGGAATCTGATAGCAGAGGGACTTTCCACCGCCGGTGGGCATGAGGACGACGGCGTCACCACCGCCCACGATCTGATCAACGACCGCTTGTTGTTGACCCCGAAACTCGTCATAGCCGAAGACATCGTGGAGGACGTCGAGCGGGGAGGTTGTGGGTGCCGAGGTCATGGACTCCAGCCTAGTGGACGGTGCTGACGCGGCCGAACTTCGTACAGCGGCCCCGCTGGTGATGTCTGCTTCGTGTCAGTGACAGCGAAGCACTCGGTGTGCTTGGGGCGCGTGGGTGCATGTGGGGCGCATGGGTGCGCCACAGGCTGGACTGACATCAGGATGGGGCCACTGCTTGGAGACATCGAAGTTCTCTCCGGCCGGGTACGCGACGGCCTCCAGCCCAGGCTCCGGCAACAGGCAGCGACGGGTTTTGACCGGCAGTCTTCTGGCGGCCTGGCGACGTGTGGTGGGCGTCACGGTATGAGAACCGGTTTCGAGTTGCACGGGAGTCCTGGC
>JAKDSA010000083.1 GCA_030457025.1 Brevibacterium sp.
ACCTGCGCGGCGAAGTGCTCCATTCCAAGCGGTACTTCACCCCGGCCGTGGTGGGTCCTGCATCCACCGTGGGCCCGATGGCGCGGGCCGGGGGGGGATGGTGAAAGGAATCCGGGCCGCCCCGGGCCCCGGGGGGCGGCGCGCCCCCCCCCGGGGCCATAACTTCCGGGGGGGGGGCCGCCCCTCCCCCCCCCCCCCCGCCTTCATACTCGAGTGTGCTCGTGCAAATCTGCTCTTCGGTGCTCAGACCTGCGCAGGAACCTCACCACGGCGAACTGCGAGGCGCTCGTCGAGCAGAACCTGAAGTTCGTCGAAGGAGCGGCGTTCGAGAAGCATGTCCCAGTGGGACCGTACGTGCTTGCCCGGCTCACCGTCGGGCTCGTTCACGCCGACACGGGTGCCGACTCCGTGAATGCCTGAGTCCCAGGCCGAAGGAACATCGGCTTCGATCGAGAAGGGAACCTTGAACCTGGTTCCATCCTCGCATTCGAACTCGACCATCTGGCGGGGTGCCGGTTCGACACCCTCTTCCGACTCCAGGCTGCGTGAGCCCAACTGTGTACCGCGGAGACTGCGTTCGCTCATATCTCTCTCACCTTCCGACTCGACTGCAGACTTCTCATACGGGTCAACAGTCTACCGTGTGTGCCTATTCCCCGCGCTCAGGGCCACGCCGCCGCCTCACGCAGTCCCAGCAGAACGTCATCGGTGACGAGTCCGTCGACACCGAGGTCGAGGAGCATGCGCATGGCGGCCGCGTCATTGATCGTCCACACATGCACCTGCAGACCCGAGCGGTGAGCCCGCGACACGAAATCCCGGGTGACGACGGGTATGCCCTTGAACGACATCGGCACCTGCAGTGCATCGAGGTCGACGGGCAGGGGACAGGGGCCGGACTCCGGCACACCTGGCAGGCCTCCCACGGCGAACAGGCCGGTCTCGGAAACTCCTGTCGAGGTCCGGACCCCTGGCAGGGCTTCGCGCAGCCTGCGCAGTGTCGTGGAGTGAAACGAGGCGAGTCGGATCCGCCCCTCGGCACCGAGTCTGCGGACGACGCGCACCATCGGCGCAACGCTGTGGGCGGCCTTGACATCTATATTCCACGCCACCGCCGGAAGCTCTTCGAAGAGAGTGGTCAGCCGAGGCAGGCGGCCCCCCGCGCTGAGCTCGATGGAGTCGAGGTCGGTGGCTTTGAGGTCGCGGATGCGGTGCGGGCATTCGGCGATGCGAGCGAGATCGGCATCATGGGCTGCGAACAGGACTCCATCGGCGGACGCGTGGACGTCAGTCTCCATCCATGCCACGCCTGCCTGCTGAGCGGCGGTGAAAGCCTCGAGGGTGTTCTCACTCATGCCGGGCCACTGCCCGCCTCTGTGGGCGATGATCTCTGCCTGGGAATTCATGGTCCAATCCTATGTTGCTGTTGACCTGGCGGGCGGGTTCGACAACTATGGGGACATGAGCCGAACACAAGATCCCATCGAACCTGATTACGTCATCGATTCCACCAAGAGGACACCGACCGAGAAGGTGCGTTCGGCAGCCACCCGCGCCTACGATGCGGCCAGCAGCAGTGTGAAGAACGCTCGCGAAGCAACGTCGGGCCCCCGTCTCATCGAGGTGACTGAGACGAACGTGAAGAAGGCCCTGGGCAATGTCTCCCACGCGATCGACGACGCGGTGCGCAGCGGCAAAGTCGAGCGTGCCTTCGACAGAGCCCAGGAATCCGTGACCACGGGTGCAGACGGCGTGCGCAGACTGGTCACGCGCACAACCAAGTAAATTGAAACTCACCAATGCGGCATGCTCGTGGAGCGTGCCGCATTGCGTTTGTAACAGTTCCTTCATTAGACTGCGTTCAGGTAACGATCCGATAACTTGAGGTCGGTGTTGTGGCATGCTCGATCGCTCCGACTCATGGCTGCCGTGAACACCGGCTGATGATAACAAGGACTCACTGTGGGAAAACACTCTTCACCCCGTTCGAAAACGACGGGCTCGCTCTTGTCTGCGCTCAAATCACCGAAGAAGTCAGGACGGCATTCGCCGCGGCGTGCTCAGAGTGCTGCGAACACTGCCGGGGGAGTACTGGCTTCGGTGCGCTCACGGCCTGTGCTCTCGGCATTCATCGTTCCTACAGCAGCGACTGCCGCTGTCGTCGCATCCAGTCTGGCGATGGTCCCCGACAGCACAAACGGTGGTCAGCAGGTCGTTGCCGAGACCCCTGTCGTCGCGGAATCAGAGGTGACGCAGTCCCCGGACGAGTTCCTGGCCAAAGCGAAGAAGCAGGCCAAAGAGAAACCGGGCAAGATCTCCCTCGAGACCAAGATCGAGACCCCGAGCCCGGCGCCGACCGAATCCACGTCCGCAGAGTCGCCGAGCAAGGAGTCGGCCACCGGTGGCTCAGGCACGAAGGATTCGACACCGGATGACAATGAGAGTCCTTCGAAGTCCGGCGAATCCGCAGGACAGTCCGGCTCCTGCCCGATGTCCTACTACGGCGGAGGGGACGGTTTCGATGGCCAGCAGACGGCCAACGGGGAGATCTTCGATACCAACAAGCTGACCGCGGCCCATAAGACACTTCCATTCGGCTCCAAGGTGAAGATCACCAACAAGGCCAACGGACAGTCCGTGACGGTGCGCGTCAATGACCGCGGACCGTACCACGGCAACCGCTGCTTCGACCTGTCCAAGGCTGCCATGGAGGCGGTCGGCGGCATCGGGGCCGGACAGATCACTGGCAGCTACCAAGTCCAGTGACCGTTGCTGCGGGGCCTCAGGGCGCATTGCATTGTGCGACCTGACGGGCTCGTTCATACAGTGCCACGCGCACCTCGAACGGTGAGATCACCTCGGCTCCGGGAACTGTGATCAGCTGAGACACGGCAATCTCCAGTGGCTCCATCGGGAGGTCGAGGGAGCACACGTCATCCGTCACGGAACCGGCTTCGATCGCCTCGGCGGTGACCTGGCCGGGAATCGCACGCTGGAGATCGGTGAGGCTGGTCATCGGAATCCGCAGTCTCACGTTCGTCGATCGGATCGCACGATCGAACTTGATCTGAGATCTCGTCCAATAGTCGCCGAGGTGGAAGTCGGTTGGCCGCGTCATCGAGCCGGAGTGAAGTGTGGGCGAAGAGATGCGGCTGACTCGGTAGGTCCGTGGCGTTCCTCCTGGCGGCTGAGCAACGAGATACCAGCGTCCGGACTTGACCACGAGACCCAGAGGAAGGACTGTCCGGGCCTTCGTCCTAGCTCTGTTCTGGTAGTCGAAGTCCAGCCCACGGTGAGAGCGCAGAGCCGTGACGATGACCGAGAGCTCCTCCGGACTCTCCTTCGCCATGAACCAGTCGGGCCCGTCGACGAGGACGTTCGAGGAGAAGACGGAATCCGTCTCTGACAGGATCTTCTCCCGAGCGGTCGCCAGTTCCGCAGAGAACCCGAGATCAGCTGCCGCGAGACCCCCGATGAGCACAGAATCCAGCTCATCGGAGGTCATGCCCGACAGGGGAGAGGTCCAACCACCGAGCAGGCTGATGCCACCGCCCGGACCGGACTCCGCCACGACCGGGACACCCATCCGCGACAGCTCGCCGAGATCGCGATAGACAGTGCGCTCTGTGACCTCGAGCCGCGCGGCCAGACTGGCAGCAGTGATCGGCACTGCACGTGCACTGAGGATGACGATCTCCGACACCAGTCTCGCTGCCTTCATGCCCACCTAGAATAGTCGTGGTCACTGACATAACGTGTCAGTGATTGCACGAGATGCTGTCACCATGACGTCACACAACACATCAACAGCACCCGCTTTCACTCCTTTCATCCAACACACACTGGCGGACAGAGTCGCACTCGTGGCGGGTGCAACACGAGGGGCAGGACGTGCCATTGCGCGGGATCTCGCCCGGGCCGGTGCCTACGTGTACTGCACAGGACGGTCCACCTCGTCGCGGCCCTCCGACTATGGCAGAGACGAGATCATCGACGGCACGGCCGAACTCATCCGAGCCGAGGGAAGCCAGGCCGAAGCTCTCGTCTGCGACCATCTGCAACCGGGGATGATCGCAGACGCGGTAGGGAGAATCGATGACCGCTGGGCACGACTCGACATTCTGGTCAACGACATCGGGGGAGAAGCCTATGTCGACTGGGGCGAGAAATTCTGGGCGACGGATTTCGACGCCGGAATGCGCCTGGTGCGTGCCGGTCTGCTTACCCACCTGAACACGGCACACGCCGCGCTGCCGCTGCTGACGCGCAATCCCGGGGGCCTGCACATCGAGGTCACCGACGGAACGCACGAGTTCAATGAGACTCACTATCGAGACAGCGTCTATCTGGACCTGACGAAGACCGCTGTCAGCCGATTGGCATTCGGACTCGGTCATGAACTGGCAGATTACGCATGCACCGCGGTGGCGATCACCCCCGGGTGGTTGAGGTCGGAGATGATGCTCGATGTCTTCGACACAGACGAGGAGACTTGGATGAAGGACTCACTTGACGTGGCGCGTGAGCTGCCGCCAGCAGATTTCGCGATCTCGGAGACCCCGCACCTGCTCGGTCGCACAGTCGTGGCACTGGCTGCCGACCCCGATCGGCACCGCTTCAATACGAAGACGCTGAGCAGCCGCGGTCTGGCCGATTGCTACGACGTCGACGATATCGATGGCTCGCGACCTGATTCTTGGGCATTCATGGCGGCGAAGGAGGCTGACTCGGGCGCAAACGCGCGTACCTACCGCTGAAACCGAATCCGCACCGGCTCCGACACACCTGCCTCCGCCTTGGCACGCCGAAGAACCCTGGCTACTGTGAGCACACAAGCGGATCTTTCGAAGGAGTGCACAATGTCGGAGCACACGTGCGATGTCGTCATCGTCGGAGCCGGACCGACCGGCCTGAGCGCGGCCCGAACACTGCAGGCGGCAGGCAAAGACGTCCGTGTTCTCGAAGCCAGGGACCGAGTCGGAGGCCGGACGTGGACCGAACACATCGATGGCCAGATGTACGAAATCGGTGGCCAGTGGATCTCACCCGATCAGACTGCACTCCTGGACCTCGTCGAAAAATTGGGTAAAGAGACTTACCAACGGTACCGCGAGGGCGACAGCGTCTACATCGCTCCCGATGGGACACGCACCGTCTACAGCGGCGACATGTTCCCAGTGGGGGAGTCCACCCAAGCGGAGATGGAACGGCTGATCTCCCGGTTGGACGAGCTCGCCGCCCGCATCGGCCCCACCGCCCCATGGGAGGCCGAAGACGCTGCCGAACTCGATTCGGTGTCCTTCCACCATTGGCTCCGGAGCCACTCGGACGATGAACTCGCGTGTGCGAACATCGGTATGTTCATCGCCGGGGGAATGCTGACGAAGCCCGCGACCGCATTCTCCACGCTGCAGGCGATCCTCATGGCCGCCTCGGCGGGGTCGTTCTCCCACCTCGTCGACGACCATTTCATCCTCGACCGCCGAGTCGTGGGAGGCATGCAGTCGGTGTCTGAGCAGATGGCGGCCGAACTCGGCGAGGGCGTCGTCGGCCTGAACAGCCCGGTGCGCACAATCGAGTGGAGCGAGGGATCCGTCACGGTCGGCACCGACACGATGAGCGTGGCGGCCGATCATGTCATTGTGGCCGTTCCTCCCAATCTCTATTCGCGCATCAGCTACACACCGCACCTGCCGCGACTTCAGCAGGTCTTCCACCAGCACCAGTCGATGGGGCTCGTGATCAAGGTCCACGCCACGTACCCGACACCGTTCTGGCGCGAGGACGGCCTGTGCGGAACCGGTTTCGGTGCTGGAGCGCTGGTGCAGGAGGTCTACGACAACACGAACCATGGTGAGGATCGCGGGACTCTGGTCGGGTTCATCTCCGACGTCAATGCCGATGCGATGTTCGCCCTCGACGAGGCGACTCGGAAGCAGCGCATTCTCGAATCGCTCGCAGACTTCCTCGGCCCGCAGGCCCTGGAACCCGAGGTGTTCTACCTCTCGGACTTCGGGGCCGAGGAATGGACCCGGGGCGCCTATGCCACGAGCTACGACCTCGGGGGACTGCACCGGTGGGGACGGTTTCAGAACGATCCGGTCGGTCCCATCCACTTCGCGAGTTCGGACATCGCCGCGCAGGGCTATCAGCACGTCGATGGGGCGATCCGAATCGGGCAGGACACTGCAGATAAGATTCTGAGCACCTGAGATGGCGTCTGAGAGAAGGAGCCGATGACCACTGCACCGTCATCTCCCGGACCGTCGGGTAGTCCGTCCGATGCCTCCGGCTCGGGACTCAGTTCGAAGGGGCTGTCGGCGGGAAAGATCGGCGCCATCGGCGGCGCCATCATCGGCGTCTCCTGCATTGCGCCCGCTTACACACTGACCTCAGGTCTGGGGCCCACGATCTCACAGGTCGGGGTCCACACTCCGGCGATTCTGCTCATCGGCTTCGTGCCGATGCTGCTCGTCGTCTTCGGCTACCGCGAACTCAACACGGCCATGCCCGATTCCGGCACAACCTTCACCTGGGCCACTCGCGCCTTCGGGCCCTGGCTGGGTTGGATGGGAGGCTGGGGTCTGATCTCCGCCACGGTTCTCGTGCTGTCGAACCTGGCCGCAGTGGCCGTGGACTTCCTGTTCCTGCTGCTGGCACAGATCTTCGGCGATTCCGGGATCGCCGATCTCACCCGGGTGCTGTGGCTCAACATTCCAGTCACCATCCTGCTCACCGCTGCCGCCGCGTGGATCTCCTACCGCGGAGTCGAAGCCACCCAGAAGATCCAGGTCTGGTTGGTCGCCTTCCAAGTCCTGGCCCTCGGATGGTTCGTCATCGCGGCATTCGTCCACGTGTCCAACGGGACGGCATTCGACCCCACCCCGGTCGAACTCGGCTGGTTCAACCCCGCTGCGGCCGGTGACTTCTCCACGGTCGCAGCGGCAGTGTCCCTGTCGATCTTCCTCTTCTGGGGCTGGGACACGGTCATCACGATGAACGAAGAGGCGAAGAACCCCAAAAAGACCCCCGGTCGCGCCGCGATACTCACGATCGTCGCGATCGTCATCATCTACATCGCCTGCACGGTCGCAGTCATCTCCTTCGCCGGTGTCGGCGCCGAGGGACTGGGCGCAGGGAACCCGGAGAACCAGGCATCCATCTTCGCAGCCCTCGCCGGGCCTGTGATGGGGCCCTTCGCCGTCCTCGTCTCGATCGCCGTCCTCTCCAGCTCGCTGGCCTCACTGCAGTCGACGATGGTCTCTCCCTCACGCACCATCCTGGCCATGGGCCACTACGGTGCTCTGCCGAAGAAGTACGGCAACATCTCGCCCCGGTATAAATCGCCCTCGGTGGCCACCGTCACCTCGGCGGCGGCAGCGATCATCTTCTACGTCGTCATGCGCCTGCTGTCGGAGAATGCGCTGTGGGACACGATCACAGCGCTGGGTCTCATGGTCTGCTTCTACTACGGTGTGACCGGCCTGGCCTGCATCTGGTACTTCCGCCGGTCGCTGTTCAAGGGGCCCAAGAACTTCTTCTTCCGGTTCCTCTTCCCGCTGGTCGGGGGAGTGACACTTCTGGTGATCTTCGTGACCACCGCGATCGACTCCCTCGATCCCGACTACGGTTCTGGATCCTCGGTCTTCGGCATCGGACTGGTCTTCGTTCTGGGCATCGGAGTCCTTCTCCTCGGTGTGGTCATCATGATCATCCAATCACGCAGACATCCCGGTTACTTCCGCGGTGAGACCCTGACACAGGGGGTGCACACAGGGTGAGCGGGCCCCGTGGGGATGCTATTGCTGTTGCGCAGCTGTTCCTGCTCAGGCGTGTGCGCGACCGGATCGACCGGGAGTTCGACCAGCCGCTCAATGTCGAGGAGCTCGCGGCCGGGGTGCATATGTCGGCCGGTCACCTGAGTCGCCAGTTCAGGGTTGCCTTTGGGGAGTCTCCGTATTCGTATCTCATGACCAGACGGATCGAACGGGCCATGGCGCTGATCCGTCGGGGTGACCAATCGATCACAGATATCTGCTTCGCCGTGGGATTTTCGTCCCTGGGCACCTTCTCCACCCGATTCAGCGAACTCGTCGGGCTCTCACCCTCCCGCTATCGAGCTGCCGTTGTCGACGGCGATCATGACCTGCCCACGTTCATCGTCAAGAATGTTCTGCGACCGGTCAGGAATCGAGAAGTTCCGCCCGTCGGCCCGCACTAGGATGTCGATCATGAATGTCTCGATCAATGCCAGCTTCCTGCCCCACACCGATGCCGAGGCCTCGCTGACCTTCTACCGCGATGTTCTCGGTTTCGAGGTTCGCCTCGATGTCGGGTCCGGGCAGATGCGGTGGCTGACCGTGGGCCCAGAAGGCCAGCCCGACACCTCCATCGTCCTCACCCCCGCGATCAGCGATCCGACCATCAGCGATGCCGAGCGCGAGGTCATTGAGTCTCTCATGGCCAAGGGCAGCTACGCGGCCATCGTCCTGGCCAGCACGAACGTCGATGAGGTCTTCGCCGAGGTGGAGGCCAGGGGAGCGGACATCGTCCAAGAGCCGATGGATCAGCCCTACGGTCTGCGGGACTGCGCCCTGCGCGACCCGGCTGGCAATATGATCCGCGTCCAGCAGCGCGGCTGAATGACGTGACTCACTCAGCCGACAGCCATGAGCTCATCCGTGTCCAGGGAGCTCGCGAGAACAACCTCCGGGATATCGGCGTCGACATTCCCAAACGACGGCTCACCGTGTTCACCGGCGTGTCCGGTTCCGGGAAATCGTCCTTGGTCTTCTCGACGATCGCCGCCGAATCGCAGCGCCTGATCAACGAGACCTACAGTGCCTTCGTCCAGGGTTTCATGCCCGCGATGGCACGCCCCGAGGTGGACGTGCTGGAGGGGCTGACCACTGCCATCATCGTCGACCAGGAGCGCATCGGCGCCAACCCTCGGTCGACCGTCGGGACCGTCAGCGACATCAACGCGAAACTGAGGACGTTGTTCTCGAGGCGCGCCGAGCCGAACCTCGGTTCGACCAACGCCTATTCGTTCAATGTGGCCACGATCAGCGGCAAGGGCGCGGTGACGATCGACAAAGGCGTGGACAAACAGGTCGAACGACGCACGTTCTCCGTCAACGGCGGCATGTGCCCGCGCTGTGAGGGGATGGGCACCGCCACGGACATCGACATCGCCGAGGTGGTCGACGAGTCGAAGTCTCTCGACGAGGGAGCGATCACGATACCCGGATACAAACCGGGCGGCTGGAATGTGCGGTTCTACTCGGATTCGGGATACTTCGACCCGGACAAGGCGATAGCCGACTATACGGATGAGGAGAGGCACTATCTCCTCCGCGCCGAGGGCGAGAAGATCGTGATCAAGGGCACGAATATGACCTTCGATGGTCTCATTCCACGGATCCGGCGCTCGTTTCTGTCCAAGGACCGCGATGCCATGCAGAAGCATGTGCGGGAGTTCGTCGACCGTGCGGTCGTCTACACGCAGTGTCCCGAATGCGAGGGCACACGACTCAACGCCGCCGCTCGTGGATCGCGGCTGGCTGGACTGTCCATCGCCGAGGCGTGTGCGATGCAGATCTCTGACCTCCTCGACTGGCTCGTGCAGGTCGACTCCGGGGGAGTCCGTCCTCTTGTGCGGTCACTGGCAGCAGACGTGCAGGCCTTCGTCGACATCGGACTGGGTTACCTCTCCCTTGACCGGTCAGCCGGTTCGCTGTCCGGGGGAGAGGCGCAGCGAATCAAACTGGTGCGCCACCTCGGATCCTCCTTGACCGATGTCACCTACATCTTCGACGAGCCCACGATCGGTCTGCATCCTCACGACATCGAAGCGATGAACGGGCTGCTCATCGCACTGCGCGACAAGGGGAACACGGTCCTCGTCGTCGAGCACAAGCCCGAGACCATCAGAATCGCCGATCACGTCGTCGACCTCGGGCCGGGCGCCGGGACGGCTGGGGGAGAGATCTGCTTCATCGGCACTGTCGCCGAACTCACAGTCAGTGACACACTCACCGGCAAGCATCTGAACGACCGCGCCCAAGTGAAGACGACACCCCGCGAGCCCACGGGGAGGCTCGAGATCAGGGGCGCGGCGACCCACAACCTGCGCGACGTCGATGTCGATGTGCCCCTCGGAGTGATCACCGCGGTCACAGGTGTCGCCGGTTCGGGCAAGAGCACCCTCATCGCAGAATCGCTGCGTCACCGCGACGGTGTGATCCTGATCGATCAGGCACCGATCAAGGGTTCACGACGCAGCAACCCGGCTACCTACACCGGCATGCTCGAACCCATTCGCAAGGCCTTCGCCAAGGTCAACGGCGTCAAACCCGCCTTGTTCAGTGCCAACTCGAAAGGCGCCTGTCCGGTCTGCAACGGCGCCGGAATCATCTACTCCGACCTCGGAATGATGGCCGGAATGTCGGCGCCGTGCGACGTCTGTGAGGGCAAGGGTTTCCAGGCAGAGGTCCTCGAGTACACGCTGGCCGGCAAGAACATTCGTCAGGTGCTCGATCTGTCGGTGACGGCGGCCGTCGAGTATTTTGCCGCAGGGGAGTCGCGGATACCTGCAGTCAGCACGATCATCGGTCATCTCGCCGAGGTCGGTCTTGGGTATCTCAGCCTGGGACAACCGCTGACGACCTTGTCAGGTGGCGAGCGGCAGCGCCTCAAACTAGCCACGCATCTATCGGCCAAGGCTGCAGATTCCGCATCGGTCATCATTCTCGACGAACCGACAACGGGCCTGCACCTGGCGGATGTGGAGACAATGCTCGGAATGCTGGATCGTCTCGCGGATGCAGGCCGAACGGTCATCGTCATCGAACATCATCAGGCGGTCATGGCTCACTCCGATTGGATCATCGACCTGGGCCCCGGCGCCGGACATGATGGTGGCCGAGTCGTGTTCGAAGGCACCCCGGGCCAGCTCGTCGCCTCTGCCGCGGGTCCAGGAGCGACGTTGACCGCGCGGCATTTGACCGCATATATCTCAGGTGTGTAACTCGGTTGTCGGGGGAGACGAGGTTGTCGGGGGAGACGAGCAGCGGAGATGCATCCAGGCCGCGTTATGGCTTCTGTGAGCCGATTCTGAGCGCTCAATGATGGATTTCGGTTCACTCAAGGCGTCAGATCCGTTACGGTGAATAACGGCCCGATAACGATCGGGTTACAGAACCGAAATGCAGTCGTATTACGGAGATGAGACAGTGAACCTCTACAGCACAAGCCTCCGCAAGGTCGCCCTCGTCGCAGGAGCCGGCGCGGTCGCCGCCGCCGGACTGACGGGAATGGCCGGCCCGGCTCAGGCCTCCACAGGGGCTCAGTCCTCGGGTGGCGTTTGGGACAAGGTCGCCGAGTGCGAATCTGGCGGTGACTGGCACATCAACACCGGTAATGGCTACTATGGCGGACTTCAGTTCTCGCAGCAGACCTGGGAGGCCTTCGGCGGTGAGGGCATGCCTCACAACGCCAGCAAGGCAGAGCAGATCGACGTCGCCCAGGAGACTCTCAAGGAGCAGGGGCCAGGCGCGTGGCCGGTCTGCGGTGAAGAAGCCGGCCTGACGAAGGCCAATGGCGCTGCAGACGAAGGTGACGGATCCAAGGACGATGGCGGCTCCAAGGACGACGGCAAGGTCGGACTCGGCGGCAGCTGAGTCGACTGATGAACTGCTGACACGCATGTCACCGACTCACACGCAGTTCGCTGACACATGTCAGCACAGGAACGGCCGCGGATGGCAGACGAGCTATTCGCGGCCGTTTCCGTTGCTGCCGCGGATCTGAGCACGGCGTTGAGCACAGTCTCCTGATCGACGCGCATTCGTGCATAACGCCGATAATATACATTATGTTAAGTACACGTTTCCGCGACCGCTCCTCTTCGTTTGTCGCAGCGCCTTGGGCGTGCCGCCTTGTGTGCCGAAGCTTTCTGGTGCCCGGCGCTTCAGTGCTGTCGTGACGTCCCCATCGCGTGCCTCGCTGACATCCCATGATGACTGGGTGTTGACGTTGGCGGTGTTTGTGGATTCCGGGCTGCCGTCGGCTGGCGGCTTGTTTCCAAGGAGGCTTGCCTGCAATGTGCAGATTGGAAACGTGCACAGCCGATGAACAGCTTCCCTGCCGATTGACTTTTCTAACGAACGTTCAATAGGTTTGGATGGCTGGCCCCACACAAGCGGGCCAGATTCTCACGATTGTCACCACGACGCAAGGAAGCATCATGGTCCCATCCAAGCTCACCTCTCCCCCGTCTGCAACCGCAGAGCCAGGCACCGAGTCCCGCCGCAAGGCGTGGTCACTGACTGCGTTGCTGGTCGTTCTGTATGTGGTCAACTATGGGGACAAGGCCGCGTTCGGCATCATTGCCCAGTCGCTCAAGGACGAACTCGGCATCAGCGCGGCACAGATCGGACTCGTGGGCAGCCTGTTCTTCTTCGCATTCACCATCGGCGGATTCTTCGCCGGCGCGTTGAACAAGTGGCTGTCCCTGCGCACCGTTCTCATCGTCTTGGCTCTCGTCTGGGCCCTGGCTATGCTGCCGATGGTCTTCGCTGCGACCTTCGGCGTCCTGCTCGCCTCCCGCATGCTCCTGGGCCTGGCCGAAGGTCCCAGCTCAGCCCTCATCCACACGGCCACCTACTCATGGCATACGCCGGAGAAGCGCGGGTTCCCCGGAGCACTTCTGGCCAGCGCGGCCTCCGTTGCCAAGATTGCCCTGGCCCCGCTGCTCGCCTACTTCTCGGTCACCTTCGGTTGGCGCAGTGCACTGATCACGATGGCCGTCATCGGTGTCGTGTGGTGCTTCTTCTGGACGCGGTACTGGGAAGTCGGTCCCTACATCCCGGCGAAGGCCGTGAAGCATGCGCTCGACCCGGATGAAGAGCCTCGGGTGCCGTGGCGGAAGATCCTCCTGACGAGGACATTCATCAGCGGCGCGCTGCTGGTCGCCAGCATCTACGCATTGGTGACCGTGGTCCTCACCTGGCTGCCGTCGTACTTCGAAGTGGGCCTTGGCTACAGTCGTCTCCAGTCCGGGTCGATGCTGGCCTTCCCTTCGATCGCCGGCCTGATCAGCCTCATCGGCGGAACTCTGCTCTCCGATCGCCTGTTGGCCAAAGGCTGGTCATCTCGGGTCGTGAGAATCGTCGCTCCCTCGATCTGCGTAGTCTTCGGTGGCGGTATCCTCTTCTTCCTCCCCTCGATCTCAAGCTCCCCCAGTGCCGTGGCCATCGTGTCCATCGGGTACGGAGTCGGCGTGGTCGTGCTGCCGCTGTGCAATGCAGCCGTCTCGGAGATCTGTCCTCCCCGACAGACGGCGGGAACACTGGGGGTCTTCCTGGCGCTCATGGCTGTGGGAGGGCTCGTCGGGCCCTATGTCACCGGACTCATCGTCGATGCGGCCGCGACACCAGGTCTCGGCTACGCCACAGCGTTCCAGGCTCTTGGCGTCGCCTCTGCAGTCTGTGCGATCATCACCCTCATCTTCGCCGACCCGGAAAGAGACAAGGCCCGGGTGCGTGGACTGGCTGGTCAGCACTGAGTCACACCGTATGCCGGTGGGTGCTCGTGAGTGTTCAGCGCCCGGAGATCGCCAGCACACGTTCGGCATGCGACCCCAGCTCTCGTGACCGTGGCGGGGCGTAACCTCCTGACGAGCCCAGTTTCACGATGAGCCCGCGAAGTCGCGTGTCGATGAACTCGGCGAGCTCATCGTCGATCGGCCACTCACCTCCTGTGCCGACAGAGAGATCGGCCGCATGGAGAGCCAGCTCGAGGATGCGCATCCGCACGAGTTGGTGCCCCGACATCGGGCCGATGCGGTGGGATACATCCGCG
>JAKDSA010000016.1 GCA_030457025.1 Brevibacterium sp.
AGTCTAGTCTCTTTGCCGGACCACTTCTGAAGGGATCGATGTGAGGTTCGCTGAGGCAGAAGCAGACACGAAACAGCTTGTTCCTGGTTAGGGAACGAACGCTGGCGGCATTCGCTCAATCACCTCAAAAGTCGTCCGCCGGAATGCGTCCACCGCCGCATGATCTTCGTTCTGTCTCGTAATCAGGAAGACGCGCCGTTCGAGGCGCCGATTCAGTCTTTTCGTCACAAGTGAATAGCCGGTCGGAATCGCCAGTTCCGGCATCAGCGTGACCGCGATGCCGGAACTGGCCATCGCCGCGGCGACGAAATACTCACCGACCTCAGCCACGTGCACCGGAAGCACTTCCAGTTCATCGAACAGGGCGTCGAGGACATATCGGTCGTCGTCTTCAACCCGTCCCACGATCAGGTCCTGCTGATGGAGCTGCGCCAAGTCGACCGGCTCTTGCCAGTGCGCTGCCGGATGGCGCGGCGCTGTAACTAGCCGAAGAGCATCCGCGAAGAGGAATTCCAGGGACAACCCAGTGAGATCCATGTCGCCCGGCGACTCCGGGTGCTCATGGACCAGCGCGACATCGGCGTCGTACTGCCTCAGCAAATGGAGCGCTTCGGCGCGGGGGACCTGAACGAACTCCACACTCATCCGGGGAAAGCGCTGACTCAGTGGTGCGAGAATCTTCGGCAGCAGGCCGGCCGACGCCGACTGGAACGTCGCAATCCGCAATTTGGCCCTCTCCAGCCCGGCGAGCTGCCTCGCACTGTCTTCTGCCAGGGCAAGTCGCGCCAACACGTCCCTCCCAGCCACCACAAGCTCTTCACCAGGAGATGTCAATGTGACGCCACGAGAATGCCGCGTAATCAAGGACAGCCCGGTCTCACGCTCTAGTTTCGACATCTGCTGAGAGACGGCGGCCGCTGTGTAGTTCAAGGTCCTGGCCGCCCCTGTGATGCTGCCTTCATCCTGTACTGCCATGAGCATTCGCAAACGGGGCAGATCCATCATGTAACTTTTCCTTAACTCAGGGGCCAGAAATCCTTGCTTGTGAGGGCCATATGATTCGAATCATACTGTGTGACAACGCTCACTTTTATCCAAGGAACGGGAAGATCGCCATGTCGGCTCTGACAACCATGCGACGGAAGGTCGCAGACCGACGACTGAGTGTCCCTCATGTGTACGTCATCATATTCGGTCTCATTGTCGTGGCAGCTGCAGCCACGTACATCGTGCCAGCCGGTTCCTTCGACAGAGTCGAAGACGCTGGAGGGCAACAGGTCGTCGTTGACGGCAGCTATCAAGCATCAGAATCGTCACCGGCTGGCGTGATGGACGTCCTCACCTCGGTACATGCAGGAATGGTCGAAGCGGCTCCAATCATCTTCTTCATCTTCATCGTCGGTGGCGCATTTGGAGTATTTCGTGCCACGGGAACTGCTGATGCTGCGGTCTCACGAATCGCAGCCAAGACCGGCGGCCGAGAAATTCTAGTGGTGCCCGCGCTTATGCTCTTCTTCGCTGTCGGCGGCGCTGTCTTCGGCCTCGCAGAAGAGACAATTCCCTACATCATGATCATCACGCCTCTCGCCATCATGCTCGGCTACGATTCGCTGGTCGGCGCCGCAATCGTCCTCGTCGGAGCAGGCTCCGGCTTCGCAGCCGCCTTCATGAATCCCTTTACAGTGGGTGTGGCACAAGGCATTGCGGGGTTGCCCATATTTTCAGGGCTGGGGCCGCGCATCGTATTCTGGGTACTCTTCGTCGCAGTGAGCACAGCCTACGTCACCTGGTACGCCGTGCGTGTTCGTAGAAAGCCGTCGCTTAGCCCCGTTCACAACGACGACCAGAAACGAGATGACATTGGGCCGGCCGAATCAGCTCCCCTCGGCCGCCGCCATATCGCCAATCTCGTAGTCCTGCTACTGACAATCTGCATTCTCGCCGGTGGAGTAATAGCCTTCGGCTGGTACATTCCAGAGATCTCCGGACTGTTCCTCGCAATGGGGCTCATCATGGCGCTGATCGGTGGCCTCGGGTTCAGCGAAACAGCGGAAGCCTTCGTGAATGGTTTTCTCGCGATGACCATGGGAGCGCTGGTCATCGGTCTCGCGTATGCGGTGTTGACGGTACTCACGAACGGCAACATCATGGATACCATCATCCTCGGCCTCGCGGATTCGGTCCGACATCTGCCGACGGAGTTCGCGGCGCTCGGCATGTACGGCGCACAGAGCCTGACGAACTTGATTGTCCCTTCCGGCAGCGGTCAAGCCGCACTGACCATGCCGATCATGGCGCCTCTGTCCGATCTGGTCGGAGTGAGCCGACAAACGGCTGTGCTGGCTTTCCAGTTCGGTGATGGCATCTCGAACATTCTCACACCCACCTCCGGATACTTCATGGCCGCGCTGGCTGCTGCAGGAGTCTCCTGGTCGAAATGGATTCGCTGGATCTGGCCGCTCATTCTCATCCAGTACGTGCTCGGCGGCTTGTTCGTTCTGGTCGCTCACCTATTCATCTGGCCTGTGAGCTGATGAGCGCCCGAGCAAACCCTTACCATCAAATTTCAACCGCAACGTTGATCCGAAGCACGCGAACGCCAAATGCATAGGAGCCACGATGTTGATCGTCAGAGCAGAAATCCACGCAGTCCGGCTTCCTCTGCACCAGCCGTTCGTGGTCTCCTACGGCCGGTTCGACGACATGCCGTCGATTTTGCTGAGGATTGTCACCGACGATGGCGTCGAGGGGTGGGGCGAAGCGGTGCCGGATCCCCATGTCACTGGTGAGACATTCGAAGGAGCGATCGCTTCCCTGCAACATACGTTGCTTCCTTGCCTCGAGGGACTAACCGTCTTCGACACAGAGGCACTTCACTTACGCATGGATCGCGTTCTGCGGGGTAACGCCTCGATCAAAGCAGCGGTCGATATCGCGGTCCATGATGCTTTCGCCACAGCTTTGGATGTTCCCTTGTTCAAGGTGCTGGGCGGGAGACTACACGATGACCTCACACAGCCCTATGTCATCAGCATCAAGACACCAGAGGAGGTTGCGGACGAGGCGTCAACAGCGGTCTCCGCGGGATACACCGAAATCAAGCTGAAGGTCGGTTGCGACGACGGCGAGGACGTTCGCCGTATCCGCTCTCTGCATCGCGCTGTTGACGGCAGAGCTCGACTGCGCGTCGACGCCAATCAGGGCTGGAGTCGTGCGACCGCACTGCACGTCATCAATCAGACAGCGGACTGCGCCGTCCAATGGTATGAGCAGCCGCTACCAGCCGACGAGATAGAGGGCATGGCTGCGTTATCGCGTGCGACGGACGCTCGACTAATGATCGACGAAGGAGTCCACAGTCCGGCCGACCTGCTCCGAGCGATACGCCTGTCAGCAGCGGACATGGTTAACATCAAGCTAATGAAGGCGGGAGGGATAAAACCCTCATTGGTTCTGGCCTCGCTCGCTGAGGCCGCGGGCATGCTCTGCCAGATCGGTTCCATGGTCGAGTCAGCCATCGGGACAATGGCTGGCGTCCACGTCGCATTCGCACACTCGGCCATCATGTCCAACGAGCTGGTCGGGCCCGAAATGATCGCTGAGGACATCGCGAAGCTTGCCATCCGCTCAGGTCGAGTACCTCTACCCGAGGGACCAGGACTCGGCATCAGCATCGATCGGGATGCCGTCGACCGAATCACGATCGCCCGACACCAATGGGCCTCTCCCTCAGTTCGCTGAGGTGAAAGGACTGGCGAAGTTTTTCGTAGGAAAGTACTCAGGTGGCGGTCTGTTCGGGCCAGATGCGTTCGCCTCTGATGTAGCTCGATATGTCCCCTAGCACCCTGTCGGCGTCAGCTTGGGAAAACTCTCCGGCCGCGACTCCTGCCTGCAGATCTCCGGCGAGATCTGTGACTCGTGATTGAGCGTCGGCAACGGTGTGTGCCACCAGGCCCGCACTCTCACTGAGTGCCGTGGCGTTGGCGAAGTCGAGCCCGCCGTCGGGCGTCGTCTCCGTGTGGGACTGCGCGTTGGCGGCGTGGTTACTCTCACGATTCTGATCACCGGCGCGTTCATCGCCTCCCGCCCGGTCGTCTTCACGCACTCTGCTCGGTGCGAGCGGCGACGTGGTGGACCCCGTCAGCGCGGGTGCGGCCCGCTTGACCGGCTGCTGTCCCGGATTGAGGACGAAGTCGGCAATGCCTGCTGTCACCGGCGCGGTGGTGAGGACTGCGGCGAGAACGACGGCGGTGCCGGCGACCAATCGAGGAATTGACTTCATGTCTTCACTCTTCCACGCCAAGCTGTTCCCCCACTTCGTTGTCGCTGTGATGATGCTTGACATTCGATGACGAATCGATAACAACCGTGCGTCAGGTCACGTCATACCTTGTCGGGTAAGGTCTGGTGACTTCGGTTCTGGTCGGGTCAGGTTCTGTCTGGTCAGTCGAGGCTGCCAGTCTCCAAGAGCGTGCGGAACGTGTCCTCGTCGAGGACCCTGACTCCCAGGGATTCGGCCTTGTCCAGCTTCGACCCGGCGCTGTCTCCCGCCACGAGGTAGTCGGTCTTCTTCGACACGGAGCTTGACGCCTTGCCGCCAGCACCGAGGATCGCCTCTTTGATCCCGTCGCGGGTGAACGTACTCAGCGAACCGGTAGCCACGATCGTGAGACCTTCCAGGGTCTGGGCTCCGGCCTCCTGCGCCTCGTCCTCCATCCGTACTCCCGCCACAGCCCAGCGCTCGACGATCTCGACATGCCAGTCGACGGCGAACCAGTCGCGGATGCTCGCAGCGATCGTCGAACCGATGCCGTCGACGGCTGAGAGCTCCTCGAGCTCGGCGGCTCGGATCGCTTCGAGAGTGCGGAAGTGCGCGGCCAGGGTGCGTGCGGCGGTCGGACCGACGTGTCTGATCGACAGAGCCACGAGGACTTTCCAGAGATCACTGTCCTTGGCTTTGTCGAGTTCGTCGAAGAGCTTCTTCGTGTTGGCACTCGGAGCGCTCTGCTTCTTCGCGGTTGCTCGTGTGTAGAAGTAGGGCACGAGTTCGCGCTCCCCCGTCTCCACACCTTTGACCTTCTTGTTCCGGTAGATCTTCACATCGGCCAAGTCTTCGGCTGTGAGGTCGAAGAGGAATGCCTCTGAAGTCAGTGGCGGCGCCTCGGGCTCGGCTGGAGCGGTCAGCGCCAGAGCCGCCTCTTCACCCAGGGCCTCGATGTCGAAGGCGGCACGGGAGGCCAGATAGAAGATCCGGTTGGCCAGCTGGGCCGGGCATGACCGGGCGTTCGGGCAGCGCTTGTCCTTATCGCCTGCCTTCTGTTCCCCCAGCTTCGTGCCGCACGAGGGACAGTGGGTGGGCATGACGAACTCGTATTCGCTGCCGTCGCGTTGGGCCACCACCGGGCCGAGCACCTCGGGGATGACGTCGCCGGCCTTGCGCAAGGTCACCGTGTCGCCGATGAGCACACCCTTGCGTGTGACCTCGTAGCCATTGTGCAAGGTGGCCCTCTCCACCGTGGAACCGGCGACGGTGACCGGTTCCATCACGGCGAACGGGGTCACACGTCCTGTTCGGCCCACCTGCACCTGGATGTCGATGAGTTTCGTCGTGACCTCTTCGGGCGGATACTTGAAGGCGGTCGCCCATCTCGGCGCGCGTGAGGTGTAGCCCAGGGTCTCCTGGACGGCGATGTCGTCGATCTTGATGACGATGCCGTCGATCTCGTGGGTGACATCGTGACGGTGCTGCCCGTAGTGAGTGATGAAGTCCTCGATCTCATCGATCGTCTCCAACACTGTGAAGTACTCGCTGATGGGCAGACCCCATGAACGGAACTGCTCATAGACCTCCGACTGGTGCGCGGGCTCCGGGTGTGAGTCATCGGCGGGAGTCCATACGGCGATGCCGTGGACGAGCATGTGCAGAGGACGCACGGCCGTGACGGCGGGATCCTTCTGTCGCAGTGACCCGGCTGCGGAGTTGCGGGGGTTGGCGAACGGTGTCTTGCCTTCCTCGACGAGTGCCGCATTGAGTTCGGTGAACTTCTCGAGCGGGAAGAACACTTCGCCGCGGATTTCGACTTCTGCAGGCGGGTAGTCCGTGTCGAGCTTGTCGGGGATGTCGGAGAGGGTGCGGACGTTGGCGGTGATGTCCTCACCGATGCGGCCGTCACCGCGGGTCGCGGCGCGAACGAGTTCACCGTTGCGGTAGAGCAGGTTGACGGCGAGTCCGTCGATCTTGAGTTCGCACAGGAACTTCGACGTCGCCGAGGTGGCCGCGCGGACCCGCTCATACCATCCCCTCAGCTCCTCGAAGTCGAAGACATTGTCGAGGCTGTACATCCGGCCGATGTGCTCGACCGGATCAAAGGTGGACGTATCGACGTTGCCGCCGACGGTCTGGGTCGGCGAGGAGTCGGTGACGAGTTCGGGGAATTTCTCTTCGAGATCTTCGAGCCGGTGGACGAGAGCGTCGTATTCGGCATCGGCGACCAGCGGCGAGTCGTCTGTGTAGTAGGCGGCTCGCTGCTCTTCGATCGTCTCCACGAGATCAGCATGCGCCTGAGCCCGCGCGGTGGCGTCCGACAGGTCAGAACTCTTGGAAAGGTCAGAGTCGTCGGGTGTTGCGGTCATTCGATCTCCTCAATGGCACGCCGCAGACCGGCGGCGATCATCATCGTTCCTGTGCCGAGGTTCGCGGCACCATCCCCTTCGACCGAGGTCAGCAAGGGCGGATAGGCCATCGGCAGCTCTTCGCCCGCGAGGACTCCGAACCCACGCAGACTGGCAGCACCCATGCCGATGCGGGTCCACGGAGTCATGATCCGGTTCAGCCAGTGTTTGACCTCCTTCGGCTGTGATCCTGCAGTGGGAGGCAGCCCCATCCATGTCCCGACCCCAGCTTCGGAGAGAATGGCCAGCTGTTCCCACCCGTGTGCCTTCAGGCTAGCCAACGGCACTGACACGGCAGTGGCACCGGAGTTGCGGACCACCTCGGCGGCGGTGATCTCTTTGCCCTGCAGATGCAGGGGTTCGAAGTCGGGGAGGCTGAGCAGAACCGGGGGCAGATGGCGCAGGGTCGACGCCAGCGCGGCGTAGACCTGGGTTTCGCTGACCGCGGGCAGGGTGGCCCAGCCGGAGACCGTCGGCCAGGTGCCGGTGAGCACCGGGTGCAGGCGGGTCTCGACGAGTCGGACCACCGGCTGCATGCCCAGTGCACAGAGTTTGTCGGCGAATTCGGCTATGCCGAACGCATAGGCCTGGATGACATCGCGGCGGGCGCCGAGGTCCCCGAGGACGGGTGCCCCGGAGCTCAGACTCAACGCGGTGACCAATGTCCACGGGCCCGGCAGAGAGATCTGAACCTGGCCGGTGTAGCCGTCACCGTATTCGGCGATGGCGTCGAAGGCCTCGCTCAGTGCCGAGGACTCGATCCGTTCGTCTCGCCCCCCTGCGCTCGTCAGCCGCCAACCGAAGGAGGCCCGGTCGACGTGGAGGTCGGTGAGGAGCCCGACAGCGCGTCCGATCGCGTCGGCGCCCCAGCGATCCTCGGACCGATGGGCGTTCAGCGGCATCGGCACCAGCTCGTCGCCGAGGTGATCAAACGCTGCCGCGGCCGCCTCACGGACCGGACTGTTCGCGATGTATCCGGCGGCTCCGGACACCGAACCGGCCGCGACATCGGGCTTGGGGCCCGGTACCCAGATTCCGGTGGTCGTTCCCGCAGGCCTCAGAGTGGCCGGCTGACCAGAGGCCGGCACCGCCTGTTCAGCCATGGTGGGGCCTGCGTGGGATTCCGAAGACGTCGGCATAGAACCCGAACTCGCTTTCCAGGGAATCGATGATGTTTTCGGCTCGGACGAACCCGTGGGATTCGCCCTTGTACAAACGGTAAATGTACTCCACTCCGGTCAATTCCAAGGTATCGACGAACTCCTGGGCCTGACTGGGCGGGACGATGGGGTCGCGATCGCCTTGCATGATGGCCACGGGGACAGTGATGTGCCGTGTCCGTCGAATCGGTGACCGGGTGATGTAGGCGTCCTGGGCCTCCGGCCAAGGGCCGACCAGCCCGTCGATGTAGTGCTTCTCGAAGTCGTGGGTGTCCACGACGAAGCGCATCAGGTCGGTGACCCCGAAGTAGGAGGTGCCGCAGGCGAAGGTCTCCGAGGAGGCCAACGCGGTGAGCACCGTCCACCCACCTGAGGAGGCACCTGAGATCGCAATCCGATCGGGGTCGGCCAGCCCCTCAGCCACTAAGGCGTCGACCGCGGCCAGCGTGTCGGAGACGTCGACGATGCCCCATTGGCTGCGCAGACGATTGCGCCAGGCCCTGCCGTAGCCGGTCGAACCGCCGTAGTTGACCTCCATCACGCCGATGCCTCGGGACGTGAAGTAGCTGAACCGGGCCGACATATCTGGGGTCGCCTGGCCTGTCGGTCCGCCGTGGATGGAGATCACGTAGGGCGGACGTTCACTCTCAAGGGCGGTGAATCGTGGGTTGTGCGGCGGGTGGATGACGACGGGAACCCCGCCGAGCTCCCGCGTTCGGGGACGCGAATAGTAGTCCTGATGCGCGTCGAGGCGTTCCTGCGCGATCTCGATGAAGGTCCCGGTGGCCCGGTCCACGGCATAGAGGGCACCTGTCGAATCGGCAGACTTCGCGGTCAGGAGAACATGAGTGCGACTCAGGTCGTGAAGTTCGAGACTGCCGAACCGCTCCCCCGGTGCGCTGATCTCCTCGAAGCCACTGCCGGAGACGTCGTTGCCCGACTGTGGGAGTCGTGCCCTGACCAGCGAGGAGGAAGCGGACTGGGAATGGGCCCAGATCTCCTCGTCATCACTCAGATGCCAGATCGCTCCCAGCTGCCAGAGTGGTCCGCCGATCTCACTGCCGGTGTCGAGGAGCGGTCGCAGAGCGGAGATGTCGAGCTCATCAGCGAACTCGCTCGTCTGCGTGAAGTTCTTGGCCTTGTGCCTGGAGTCCTTGCTCGTCTGTCTGGAGTCGGAGTCGTTGGCAGCACGGCGGTCGCGCACCAGACAGTCGATCGGTTCGAAGTCCAATGAGTACAGGGCCCAGTGACCGTTGTGATCGGAGCTCACGATGAGGGAGGAGTCCGAGATGAACTCGGGCTGCAGGAGTGAGACGTCGCGCCCGTGCAGCACTGCTGCGGCGGGAGTCTCCTGGGTGCGGACGTCGATGAGCCACAGACTCGTCTGGTCCCAGGGCATATTGGGGTGTTCCCAGCCGATGAAGGCCAGCGTGGAGCCGTCCGGAGACAGCCTGGGCCAGGCCATGAAATGGGACTGGCGTGAGAGCACATTCGTCGTCCCATGACGGGTGATGAGGACGATGGCTCGTTCCCTGCGTGTGGACCGGCAGTCCTCGCGCACGCACAGCAGACCCCAGCGGGTCATCGTCAGGTCACCGTACCGGATGCGGCCCGAGGTGTCCGGGGTCAGCGCATGGGGAGCCTTGCCCGGGACGATCTGCCAGACCCGCTGGTCGGAGGCATTGACGAAGTAGATGACTTCACTGTCGGGATCCAGGGCCCATGCGCCTCCCCCGTATTCGTGCACCGAGGACCTGATGTTGAAGTCTGCGGGCAGCACCTGTTCCTTCAGCCCCGGATGCGACAGTGAGGACCGAATCAGGCTGGTGCGGGAATTCTCCGCTGGAACCTTCGTCGAGAAGTAGATGTGCTCATCACGGAACGCGGCATCGAAGATCGGTGCGGAGCCCGCAGCGACCTCCGCAGCGCTCAGAGGTGACGACCAGGTTCCGAAGGGCGCTGTGACGACACCTTGGGGAAATTCCTTCATATCCCCAGGCTATATCAGTGGCTGCGAGCACGGCAGAGACGTTGCCGGTTCAGCTCGAACACCGAGGCGATCTCTGTCCTCAGACCCCGAGGCGGTCCCTGGCTGTCATGTCGATTGTGGCCTGGCCGAGAACCCGGGTTCCACGGTAGATGACCATTGTCTGCCCGGGAGCGACACCGGAGAGCTCCTCATCGACGTCGATGTGCATGAGCTGACCGGCAGGTCGGGGTGCGGGCACCTCGACCTCATCGACGACCGGGTTCACTTCGTGCTCGGGAGCCTCGGAGATATAGTCACCCAACCAGGCCCGTGCAGGAACGGGGTCGCTGTGGGCCCGGATCTGGACTTCGCAGTCGATGGCGGTCGCCGGTTCGGTGCCGATGTCGGCCGGTGCCGGACCGGCCCAGGTGGTCCGGATCCCGGTCAGGTGGGAGACCGCAAGATCACCGCGGGAGCCCACCGTCACGGTGTTCGAGGCAGGGTCGAGGCCGGTGACGAAGCGTGGCTGGCCATCGGCGGCGGGCTTCTGGATGCCCAGACCCTTGCGCTGGCCGATTGTGTAGGTCATCGCACCGTCGTGTTCGCCCAGGACTTCGCCCTCGTCGTCCTTGATGAGGCCGGGGCGCATAGGGATCTTGTCCGCCAGCCACGCCTTGGTGTCCCCATCGGGGATGAAGCAGATGTCGTAGGAGTCGGGCTTGTTGGCCACGGAGAATCCACGTTCGGCTGCCTCGGCGCGGACTTCGGCCTTCGAGGCGGTGGCGCCGATCGGGAAGTAGCAGTGTTCGAGCTGATCTCCGGAGAGCACTCCGAGGACGTAGGACTGATCCTTCGCGAGGTCCTCTCCCCGGTGGAGTTCCATTTGGCCGTCTGCGTCGCGGAGCACTTCGGCGTAGTGGCCTGTGGCGATGGCGTCGAAGCCCAGGGCCAGAGCACGGTCGAGGAGGGCCGCAAACTTGATGCGCTCGTTGCAGCGCATGCACGGGTTGGGTGTGCGTCCGGCCGCGTATTCGGCGATGAAGTCATCGACGATGTCCTCTTTGAACCGTTCGGAGAAGTCCCACACGTAGAACGGGATGTCGAGCATTCCGGCCACACGGTGGGCGTCCCGGGAGTCTTCGATGGTGCAGCAGCCACGTGAGCCCGTGCGCAGGGTTCCGGGCATGCGCGACAGGGCGAGATGGACGCCGACGACTTCGTGACCGGCATCGACGGCGCGTGCCGCGGCGACTGAGGAATCGACTCCGCCGGACATGGCGACGAGAATTTTCATGATGCTCCTTGCATCCAGCGTGGAGTGGCCGAGACCATTCCCGCCTGGTGTGCTTGTTCGACGACTTCGGGCAGGACCTCGAGGAGACGATCGACTTCGTCTTCGGTCGAATCGTGGCCGAGGCTGAATCTCTGTGCCGATCTGGCGACGTCCTCGTCCATGCCGCAGGCAAGCAGCACGTGGGACGGACGTGAGACCCCGGCCGAGCAGGCCGAACCCGTCGAGGTCGCCAATCCTCTCGCGTCGAGGCCGAAGAGAAGGGAATCACCCTCACAGCCGGAGAACGTGAAGTGCGCGTTCGCCGGAAGCCGGCCGTCACCTCGGCGTCCGGAGAGGGAGGCGTTCGGGATCGTGTCCTCGATGCCGGTGATGAGCCGGTCGCGCAGGAATGAGAAGCGGGCGGCTCGAGCCTCGACGTCGGCAGTGGCGAGTTCGACGGCCTTCGCGAAGGCCACGGCACCGGCCACGTCGAGTGTGCCGGAGCGGACCCCGCGTTCCTGTCCCCCGCCGTGGAGGATGGGTGCGGGGGCCGCACTGCGGTCGAGCAGCAGTGCACCGATACCTACGGGTCCGCCGATCTTATGCGCGGTGATCGACAACGCGGTCGCGCCGAGCTCGGCGAAGTTCAGCGGGATCTGGCCCAGCGCCTGCACGGCGTCGATGTGGAAGGGAACACCGAGGTCTTTGGCGCACGAGCCGATTTCGGCCAGCGGCTGGAGGGTGCCGATCTCGTTGTTCGCGGCCATGACGGAGATGAGCGCCGTGCGCTCTGGGGCGCTGCGCAGTTCGGCCAGGGCTGCGTCGAGGTCGAGGTGTCCCGCTTCGTCAACGTCAAGGTAGACGATTTCGGCACCCTGAGTACCCAACCACTCCACCGAGTCGAGGATCGCATGATGTTCGATCGTGGTGGTGAGCACGCGCGGACGAACCGGTGCTTCGAAGCTGGAGTTGTTGCGGGCTAAGTAGAGGCCCTTGAGCGCGAAGTTATCGGCCTCTGTGCCGCCGGAGGTGAAGATGACCTCGGATGATGTTGCGGCGCCGACTCCACGGGCGATGTCCTCGCGGGCGGTCTCGATGCGCATCCGCGCGGCCTGGCCCACGGCGTGCAGAGCCGAGGGATTGGCCCGTCGGCTCAGTTCAGCGGTGTAGACGTCGAGCACCTCTGCCGGCATCGGCGAGGTGGCTGCGTGGTCAAGGTAAATCGGCACTCTCCCTATTTTAGGCCGTGAAGGCCACTTCGGCCAGGATCAGTGCCACATCTCATAGTCACTGTTCGACTGTCGGGCGGCCCAGCTGCGGCTGCCGTTTGAACTGGCCGGTCAGGGCAAGAACGATGACGACGATGCCGATGACGATCCAGCCCGACACGCCCAGCGGATTGACCAGAGCAAGTTCCGCAGGGTCGCCTGCCGTACCGAGGAGAAAGATGAGTCCGCCCGAGGCATTGAGTGAGCCGTGACCGATGACAGCGGGCCAGATGGATCCGGTACGCAGACGGAGCCAGCCGAAGAGCACGCCCCACGCCATGCCCCCGCCGGTCATCAGCAGCACGCCCCAGATGTTCGGCTCATCGAAGTTCTGGCCCAGAAGGACGATCGGTGTATGCCACAGCCCCCAGATAGCTCCGCTGAGCAGCAACGCCGGCCAGGTTCCCAGCGGCCGCAGTGCGGGCAGCAGCCATCCCCGCCATCCTGCTTCCTCGGCGAAAGCTGGCAGTGCGTTGAAGATCGATGCCAAGGGAACAAGCGCCACCTGAATCAAGACGACTGGCCAGAGCATGGACGGTTCGAGAGGAGCATCAAGCGTCTCTTGGAAGCCGGAGAAGTTAACGAGATCGAGGTGGATCCAGCCGAAGAGCGCCGAGATCGCGATGCACGCAAACACCAGCACCAAGGGCGCCACCGTCATGATGACCGCGAACCAGACGACTCGTTTGGCGGGCCGCAGCGGCCACAGGCCGAGGAACCGCGCCCACTCGCCTCGGGGCACCTTCATGATGAACACCACGACCGCTGTCGCGATGAGCGGGGTGAACATCATGACCACCGGCAGTATACGGTTGAGCAGAGCCGGTGCCGGGCTCTCATCGGAGGCCAACCAGAGAGGCATACTCACCAGCCAGGCCAGGCCGAAGGAGACGGCGACGAAGGTGACCAACGCGGCCCAGGGGACCTTGCGCAGACGGTCCCCACGTTCCGTTTGTGTCGAGGTGGGCGGGGAGAAGTCATCGGGAGTATCAGGCATATGCTCTGACAGTATCAACAACAACTATTGTTCTTCAGGTCGGTGGGAAACTGCGTGCAGACCCTCGGCGCGCACCCTTGAGTGCCTAGGTGAGTGCTCCGGTGACAGTTCTCGATGAGCAGCCGACTAAACTGGGCCGGGTGTTCACCGTTTTCACCATCGTGCTCTATGCCGTCTCCGCCGTCCTGGCCATCTGGTCGATCGTCGAAACCATCCGCAACAGACCCGCCGGCACACTGCTGCTCGGCGCGAGTGCACTGCTTCTGCTGCTGCTCATCGTGCAGCTGGTTCTCTCGATCGCCACGTTCGGTTCGACCCACGACGTTGATCCGCTCCTGTACTTCGGCTACGTCATCACCGCGATCCTCGTCATCGCCTTGGCCGGTTTCTGGGCGTTCGCGGAACTGAGCCGATGGGGGCCCGGAGTGCTCGCAGCGGCAGGACTGACGGTGATCGTCATGATCGAGAGATTGGACCAGATTTGGCAGTGAACAAGCGACACGACGGTGGCGGTGCCCGCTCAGCGGCCGCCTCGGCGAAGAAGGACCGCGCCGCGAAGCGGAACCAGTCACCGTTCTCGGCGATGCACACCGGCCCGGGCCGGGCCCTGACTGCCGTCTACGGAGTCTTCGCGCTCTCGGCGACAGCACGCGCCGGTTATCAGGTCATCCGCGAGTTCGACGTGGCTCCGGTCGCGTATTCGCTGTCCGTGATCGCCGCGGTCATCTATATCGTGGCCACAATCAGTCTGGTCATCGGCAACCGCATCTCGCACCGAATCGCGATCGCCTCGTGCCTCATCGAGTTCGCGGGCGTCATCGTCGTCGGCGTCCTCAGCTTCACCCATCCGGAGGACTTCGCGAAGCCCTCGGTCTGGTCATCCTTCGGCAGCGGCTACGGGTTCATCCCGCTCATCCTGCCGCTGATCGGACTGTGGTGGCTTTCCCTCGTGGGACGCAGAATCCGCACCGCCTGAGGCCGGCCGCCTGGGACCGCTCACTGGGGCCGCCCACCTCGGTCATGGGCAGCTGTCACTCGATGTGTGAGGACAGCACGTTCCAATCGGTGGCCACGGCGCTCAGCTCATCCCCGGTCTTCATCAGCACATACGGGTGAGCGGTGTCGACCTTGACGGTGTCTCCGTCCTTGTCGTTGGTCTTCACTGCTTCGATGGTGTCGCCGAGGTCGACCGAATAGTCACCGGGGACCTTGATCGTCAGTGTGCAGCGGACCTCGCCCATCCCGATGGCGCCGTGCTCGGTGCTCAGAGTCATCGAGGTGAAGTCGAGCTTCTCATAGGGTTTGCAGTCGACATCGACCTTGTCGAAGCCGGAGTCCTTATCGCGCAGGTCACCCAGGTAACCCCTGAAGTCTTTGAATCCGCCCTCTTTGAGACCGTTGGCGTCCGCGCCATCGGCCTTACCATCGACGAGGAACGTCGAAACCTCGTCCGCCGTCGTCGTCATCTCTTTCCTGAATCCCTCTGGGCCGGGCTTGACTGCCCCATGCCCGTCGGCCATCAGCGTCGGCATCTGCTTGGTCGGGATGTAGGACGCGGTGCGCACGATCGGGTCGGTCGAGGCCGATTCCCGAGTCGCCAGCTGCACCTGCGTGAGTTTCTCGTCTCCCTTGGTGGTGCCGAAGGCGTAGAACCACATCGGGTACTCGGTGAAGCTCGGACTGCCGGCGATGACCTCACTGAAGTTCGGGGCCCGCAGCTTCTGCTTCGCCTTCTTCGCGATCTGAATCTGTGCTCGGGTCCGTTCGATCAGAGGCTCGCCCTGGATGGTCTCGAGGTCGGTGCCCCCGTCGTCGAGGATCTTATCGAGTGACTCGGTGTACCCGGTCATGAAATCCCCGGCATCGCCCGGGCGCATCGCCGTCCGCTCATATGGAGTGATGTCGGGACTGTCCGGCTGCGCGACAGGCACCGCGTTGCACCCGCTCAAGGCCAGACCGGACGTCAGCGTCACGGCCGTGACCGTGCGCAGAGATCGTCTCCCGCTCGTCCGCCGAGGTGGCTGTGCCTTCGCACGCTCACTGCTCTTCACGAGGCGAGAGCTCCTCACTCGGCCGGTATTCGTCCCCGCGTCATCTGCACCGGCTCCGCCGCCAGGGCCGGGGCCTGGGCCCGAGCCACGGCCGGCATCGCGGGCCACCGCCGTCTTCTTCTCGGGTCGGATGCGAGCGTTGAACCAGCGCAGGAAGAAGTAGGCTGCAAATCCGGCCAAGATGATGCCCACGCCGATGCCGATCAAACTCAGGGCCAGGACTCCTTCGACACGCATCTTCAACGACACCGAGGTTCCATCAAGATTCTCTCCCTCGTTCGCGGCGGAGATGACGAGCACCTGCGGATCGGCGTCGAGGTCGAAGGTCTTCGCCACCTTCTCCCCCGTATCCTGGCTGATCCACCAGTCCCTGTCCGTGATCGTCGTCTCCGGAGCGGAGTCGCCGGGGATGAACCGGTGGTCGACATTGTTAGGGAACTCGACGTTGCTGATCTGCTCCTGCGCCACCCCATCGAGGATGCTGTCTGTGTCGACACCGTTGGCGGTGCCGACGAACAGCTCCTTGCCCTCCGAGTTGCTTGCCTCGACGGTCACATCGGTGCCCGAATAGGGAACGATCGCCTCGTCGAGGACCACGGCGTAGGCGCCGTCCTTGACTGTGAAGGCATCGGTCTCGGTCACCTCGTCGGTGCCGACGACGGACAGAGCGGAGACAACCAGTACTGCCACGATCACTGCTGCGAGCGCGAACAGAATGGCTGTGGTGAGACGGATTCTCTGGATCAGAACAAGGCCCTCATCAATGCTGTGCGTGCCTTGGTCACGGCCGGATCATCCGCGCCCAGGACTTCGAAGAGCTCGAGAACCCGCAGCCGCAGTGCTTCCTTCTCATCGCCCGCGCTGACGCGGATCAGTGAGATCAGCCGGGTGAAGGCGCTGCTCGGGTTGCCTCCCACGACCTCTGCGTCGGCGGCGGCCTTGGCCGCCTCGACGTCCTTCGGGTTCGCATCGGCGGCCGCGATGAGCTGCTGCGGATCAGCGTCGATGAGGCGACGCCCCAGGCCCGCTCGCGCCAGACCGAATTTGGCTTCCTCGTCGGCAGGAGATGCTGCCAGAGCGGCCTTGAACGCAGATTCGGCAGTGTCGAAGTCTCCACGGCTCAGAGCCTCTTCGGCCTCCGGGTGGGCAGGTCCGGCCGGTTCCTGCTCAGCACCGGCGACGACGGCATGACCGGTCACGCCGTTCTCGCCGGCGAGCTTGAGCAGCTCGTCGAAGTAGGCCTTCACCTGCTGTTCGGGCAGTGCGCTCTGGAACAGAGGCACGGGCTGGCCCTTGACGATGGCAATGACATTCGGAATCGACTCGACGCCGAAGGCCTGCTGCAGTCGCGGGTTGGCGTCGACGTCGACCTTTGCCAGGACCAGTCGGCCTCCGAAGGATTCGACGACGCGTTCGACGATCGGTGAGAGCGCCTTGCCCGGTTCGCTCCAGTCCGCCCACAGGTCGATGACGACGGGAACCCGGTCCGAGATCGCGACGACGTCGTTGAAGCTGGCCTCGTCGACGTCGAAGGTCAGCGACGGCACTGTCACCGCGTTCGGGTCCGCAGCGCCTCCGGCCGCCTGTCCCGGTCCGCCGGCTTGCTCTTCGTGGGGCAGGTTCTTGCTGCGTACCGCGGACAGATCGAGTCCTTGGTTGGGCTGCGTGTTGTCCTGCGAGGGATCCATTGACACGTGGTCTCCTTTGTTGCGGGAAGTGCGAACTCGTACAGTGCATCTTCGTCGGGAGCTCTGCCGTTCAGACGGGGCTCATGACATACAGCTTAGA
This sequence comes from Brevibacterium sp., assembly GCA_030457025.1. Classification (GTDB taxonomy): domain Bacteria; phylum Actinomycetota; class Actinomycetes; order Actinomycetales; family Brevibacteriaceae; genus Brevibacterium. The sequence continues at coordinate 17,179 of JAKDSA010000016.1, forward strand.
ACGTATCAACATCGTCGGTCCTGCGACTATTTCAGTGACGGCCAGTCCACGTTCGGGTTATTCCGGTTCGGACTATTCCAGTTCGACACCGCTGAGTGTCTCCAGTCCGCCGAGCAGGCGCATCTTGCCGTCCTTGGGCACCAGGAACGTCAGCACCTGAGTCGTCTTCGTCGTCACCGACTTCTGCGTGCTGTCAGAACCTGTCAGCTCCTTCTGCGGTGTGGACAGGTTCAGAGTTCCGGTGCGGCCATCGACGGATTCCGGAGAGATCGTGGACTCGGCCTCGATGACTCCGGTGACGATTGCGGCATCGCCTGCAGTTCCCTGCGCGACGATCTCCTTGCCCGGCGTGTACTTGTACTCGACCTCGGCCTTGCCCTCTTCTGCACTCTTCTTCTGCGCCTTCTGGTTCTTCCAGATCGACTTCGAGAAGTCATCGGATTCGAACGTCTTCGCTTCCTTCGAGTCCTTGCCTGAGCCCAGCGCCTTGGCGTAGTCGGAGATGGCCTTCTCCGGCGTCACGACGTAGTCCTTGGTCTTGGGATCAAGCAGCGCTGAGCCCTTCCTCGCGTCGGGGATCTCCGGCAGTTCGGTGCCCGGGACCAGCTGGGTCTGCGACCACAGCTTGTAGTCTGCACGCGGATCTTCCTGAGTCAGGACGAGGAGCTGGGTGTCATCGCCCGCCGAGGTGATGAGGCTGGTCATCCGTGGCCAGCTGTCGGTGGCCGCGGTGTAGTTGACCGTGATCTTCTCACTGGCCACGGCCGGCGGAAGCTTGTGCTTCTTGATCTCCTTCTTCACCTTGTAGGCGTCCTCGCGCTGCTGCAGCGCAGGTCCGGTGGCACGCTTCTTCAGCTCGGACGCGTCGGTGTCCTCGTCCGCGGTCTTGATGCCCTGGGCCACGGAGTCGAGGATCCGTTTGGCCTGATCACCGTTGACTCCGGCGGCGGCTGAGCTCGGGGCCTCTGAGGGTTCCGGTTTGGGCAGTTCCTCGGGCCCGCAGGCGCTGAGGGCCAGGACGGGAACGATCGCGAAGGCGGTTCCGTACTCCGCCAGCTTGCGGCGACGTTCCTGGCGGGCCCGGCGCCGGTTCTTCTCCTTCTTCGCGCTGCTGCGGTTGAAGAAGAGAACGACGATGCCGCCGATGAACAGGGCGCCGCCGATGACCATCAGCGGAATGGCCCAGGGGGTCTCGGCATGGCTGGGCCAGGAGATGGTGACGGTCTTGACGTCGCCGGGCTCACCGCTGCCGGCGATGAGGAAGGCTGTCCGGTTCGCGTCATCGGTCCAGTCGAGGCTGACCTCGTCGGTTCCGGTGACTTCGGACGTCCAGAGGTCGGCGCCGGCCGGGTTGGGAACTTCGGCCTTGCCGTCCTGGGACTTCACGGTCAGTCCGCCTTCGGTGGCCAGGCCGGTCACCCGCGCAGACGCGGAGTTTCCGACCCAGGCGTCGACGTTCTCGACCGGAGCCTGGGCGATCGTGAGTTCGCCCGATCCCTCGACCTCGAGAGTCGCGGGGGTTTCGTAGAGATTGAGCATTCCAGGGTCGACAACGACGGCCGGTGCTTCTGCATCGATCTGCGTGGTGGCAGTGATCTGGTCGTCCGGGGCCCACAGGGTCTTCTGCAGAATTCCGAGGCCTCCGACAACGACACCCACCACCATGAGAATCACAGCAAGTGTGTAGCGCACGTACGAACCTTTCCCTCAGCAAATCTTCGTCTCGACCCCGGTGGACTGTCTGGACAGTCCTATCGAACCGTGGGACAGTCCAAGTTTAAGTCACTGCGCGCATATTGCTTTTGTGCGTGTACTCAGCGTGTGTCGGTGCACACAGCCAGGGGAAATGCTCAGCACCGCCCCTCTGCCTTAAGCTGGATCCGTGAGCAACGACAAAATAGTGTGGATCGACTGTGAGATGACCGGCCTCGACGAAGTCAGGGATGAGCTCGTCGAAGTGGCGGCTGTCATCACCGACTTCGACCTCAACCCCCTCGACCAGGGCATCGACGTCGTCATCAAACCCTCCGCTGCGGCGTTGGAGAACATGAACGACTTCGTCACCCAGATGCACACGAGTTCGGGACTGATCACCGAACTCGATGCCGGCACGACGGTCGCCGAGGCGCAGACGCAAGTTCTCGAGTACATCAAGCAGCATGTCCCGGAGTCGGGCAAGGCACCCCTGGGCGGCAACTCGGTGGGCACCGACAAGGTGTTCCTGACGAAGCAGATGCCCGAGCTCGTCGATCACCTCCACTATCGGATCATCGATGTGTCCTCGATCAAGGAACTGAGCAAGCAGTGGTTCCCCCGCGCCTACTTCCAGTCCCCGGAGAAGCACGGCGGCCACCGCGCACTCGGCGACATCCTCGATTCGATCATGGAGCTCAAGTACTACCGCAGGGCCGTGTTCTCCGCCGAAGGGCCGAGCTCCGAAGAGGCGAAGTCCATCGCCGCAGAGGTGGGCGCCAGCATCTCCCGCTGAGGCCAACACAGCGCCGAGCGACTGATCTTTCGACTTGAGATTCATTCGCCCGATTTCACACTCATGTGACATGATGATTTCATCATGTCGTTAAGTCATCTGCAACGCCCCCTCTACGAGGTCAAGGCGAATCTGTTCAAGGGCCTGGCCCACCCCTACCGGATTCGAATCCTCGAACTCCTCGCCGGAGCATCGGAGGTCAGCGTCACCGATCTGCAGGCCGAGACGGAGCTCGAGCCCTCCCACCTGTCGCAGCACCTGTCGGTTCTGCGCCGACACCGCCTGGTCGTGTCCGAGCGTCGGGCCAGCCATGTCTACTATCGTCTGGCCGATCGGCGCACAGCCGAGCTGCTCTCGGTGGCCAGGTCGCTGCTGCTGTCCATGCTCGAAGACGACGAGTCTCGTCTGGCCGAGGCGCAGACCCTGCCGCAGATCCCCGCCAGCGCGAGGGGCAGCGGAAGCACGACGAACAGTTCCGCACCATGAGCCCCACCGCTGCCACCTCGGCGGTCTGGGGCAATGCCCTGCGACGCACGCGCTCGCTGCTGCCGGGAGTCTCCGACTACAGCGAAACCCGACGGTCATGGTCGAAGGACCTCATCGCCGGCGTCACCGTCGGCATCGTCGCACTGCCACTGGCGCTCGGCTTCGGCGTGAGTTCGGGGCTCACCGCAGAACAGGGCCTGATCACAGCGATCGTGGCGGGACTGCTCGCGGCAGTCTTCGGCGGTTCTCACGTGCAGATCTCGGGACCAACCGGTGCCATGGCCGTCGTGCTCGTACCCATCGTCGCCAGTCAGGGCCCCGAAGCCGTGGTGACGGTGACGCTCATCGCCGGAATCATCGTTGTCGCGGCCGGCCTTCTGCGCCTGGGCCGTGCAGTCTCCTTCATCCCGTGGCCCGTCATCGAGGGATTCACCTTGGGCATCGCGGCGATCATCTTCCTGCAGCAGGTTCCGTTCGTCACGACGCCGAACGAGTCGTCACCCGGTGAGCACAGCACCAACGCGCTCGTTGCCGCCGCCCAGCTCATCGCCGAAGCCGATTGGTCCTATCTCCCCTACTCCGCCACGGCAGTCGCGATCATCGTTGCGTGCATGGTCGCGGCTCCGAAGATCCACGCCTCGATCCCGGGATCACTCGTCGGAATCGTCATCGTCACGGTGCTCGCCGCAATCGTGGAGAACCCGCTGGCCACCATCGGTTCGATCCCCCGTTCACTGCCGCTGCCGTCCATCCCGGCCATCGACCTCGGCATGATCGGCGGACTTCTGCCGGCCGCGGCCACGATCGCAGCTCTCGCGGCCATCGAATCGCTGCTCTCTGCACGCGTGGCCTCCTCAATGTCCGATTCCGGCGCCTACCGCCCCGATCGGGAACTCGTCGGCCAAGGAATCGCCTCCATCGGCTCCTCGCTCTTCGGCGGTATGCCCGCCACAGGTGCGATCGCCCGAACCTCGGTCAACATCCGCGCCGGTGGTCGCACCAGACTGGCATCGATCGTCCACGCCCTTGTCCTGTTGGCGATCGTGCTCGCGGCAGCCGCGCCGGTCGGGCGAATTCCGCTCGCGGCTCTCGGCGGGGTCCTCTTCGTCACAGCGATCAGGATGGTCCACCTCACGACCGTGAGGGCGATCATGCGCTCGACCCGTTCGGATGCGTTCGGCTTCCTCATCACGGCGCTGATCACGATCTCCTTCGATCTCATCATCGCCGTCGGAATCGGGATGGTCGTGGCCGCGGCCTTCGCCCTGCGCAATCTCTCCCGCTCGACCGGAGTCACGATCGAGGAGGTCACCGCCGCGGAGGACTCACATCCCGGCGACGACTCGATCACGATCGTGCGCTTCGACGGGCCCCTGTTCTTCGCCTCCTCCGACCGGATCTTCGACGAAGTCACAGAACTCGACGGAATCCTCGTGGTGATCCTGCGGATGTCCCAGCTCGAGCTCGTCGACGCCTCCGGTGCGCGCATCCTCACCGAAGTGGTCCACACCCTCGAACGTCGCGGAATCACGGTCCTCATCAAGGGAGTCAAGGACTCCCACGTCGACCTGTTCCGCCACGTCGGGGTGCTCGGTGCGCTCAGGGACAACAGGCATCTCTTCGATGACCTGCCCAGCGCGATCGAGCATGCCCGCTCTCACGTCGAACGGGCATCAACCCCAGGCTGAGCGAACCGCTCAGCTGGCTTTCTTCGCCGGCTGAGCGAACACGGAGGAGGGGAATGCCCCCGCCTGGGCCAGCACCTTGATCAGAGTGCGGCTCGGAGACACCATCGCCTCGATCTCCTCATCGCTGAGCACCGACCATGCGGCAGCCACAGTGCCATCGGTGAGCTGCTCGACCTGCTCCTTGAGCTCACGACCGGCGTCAGTGATCACGGGCAGGTCGAAGCCGCGATCGTCAGCGTCGACGGTGATGAGACCAGCTTCGGCGAGGCGCGTCTGGGCACCCTTCCATTCTTCATCGGTGAAGCCGCGAGTCTTCTGCGCGGCTCGAGGACGGAAGGAGGCACCCGTGGCGACGTCGAGCATGAGAGCGTCGATGCCCGGAACACCGGCCGTCACGAGCGAGGCAACGTGGCCGTCTCCCCGGTACTCACGGGCGATGGTGGCCACGTCCCAGAGCTGCTCGAACGCGGTCATCGGCTGGTGGCCGACGAGCGCCTCGGCGGTGGCCAGGGCCAGCGGCCGTCCCGAGAAGTCCATGTTCGCCAGCACAGGCTGCATGCCCGTACCCAGCTCGGTGGCGGCCTCGGTGAGCAGGGCGATGTCCTCGCGGTCGCCGAAGAGTTCGGCCATGAACGCCGACACCACCTCGAAGCGCGCCTGCACCATGTCCTCCGGGGAGACCGTGTCCCACAGCTTCGGGATCTGGGAGGCGATGAAGGAATGCGAGTAGTTGCAGTAGACGGCACTGACCACGCCCGCGTTCACCCGGCCCAGCGGAGCCGAGCGTGCTGCCAGGTTTCCTTCGACGCCTGGTTCGAGTCCGCGCTTGGCGTACTCCCGCCCCGCGGTCTCGGAGAAGTACATGGCCGAGTGGAACGAGTTGAGACGGGCGGAGACGGTCCTGATGTTCTGTGTGCGCTTGGAGTCCATGGGGCCAATCCTATGGTCAGGTGTCCACGGCGTCGATGCCGGTGGTCGCGGCGAACCAGTGGATGTGGGCCGCGCACTCGTGTCGTGCCCGCTCCGGGTCGCCTGCGAGGATGCTCTCGAGCAGTCCGGCGTGTTGGCGCGTGAGCTCGTCCTGCACTGACTGCCAGTCCTCGGCGGTGTCCGCGGCTGCGGAGACGTAACCGAGGATGCTGCTGGCCAGCGAGGCGAGGATGATGTCGGTGACCGGATTGCCGGCGGCTGCGCACAGCTCACGGTGGAATCTCGCGTCGAGGTCGTGGAAGGACTCCTTGGAGATGTCGGGGCCGCCCATCTTGGTCAGAAGCTCCTCGGCTTGCCGAAGATGAGGCCCGCCCGGCCCGGTGGCGCCCTCGCCCAGCTGCGCCTTCGCGGCGGTGGCGACCGCATCCGACTCGAGGACGACTCGGGTGGTGAGCACATCGGCGGGAGCGATGTGCCGGGCCGAGACGTGCAGCTTCAGCGCCCGGGACAGACCCACCGCGGGCTCGGAGACGATGACCGATCCGGCCCCTGGTCCCGACCCGACGCCGGAGCGGATGAGTCCGACTGCGTCGAGGATGCGGATGGCCTCGCGCACACTCGACCGGGCGACGTCGAAGCGCTTCGCCAGGATCCGCTCCCCCGGCAGTCGATCGCCGAGGGTGAGGCTGCCGTCGAGGAATGCTCGCTCGATTCCGGCAAGGACTATTTCATAAGCCTTATTCATCGTAATTGCCTTTGCGGGTCTGCAGATCCGACAGAATGTCCGGCATCTGCCCGGCCATCAATGCCGTCGGCTCGGGGTGCTTTGCGGGATCATCCCCCTATGTTATGGTCTGACCACATTTGTGACAAGAACCACTTCCGCCGCGCTCGACCGGTCTCCGCTCGGGATCGTGCCCCGGATCCGATTCTTGGCACAGCAGGCAGCTCGGCTTGGAGGTCAGATGAAGATTGCACTGTTCGCCACATGCATCATCGATGCCATGTATCCCGAGGTCGCACAGGCGACCGTGACCATACTGCGCAGACTGGGCCACGAGGTCATCTTCCCCAGCGGTCAGACGTGCTGCGGCCAGATGCACATCAACTCCGGGAAGTTCGCCCAGGCGGAGCCGGTGATCGCCGCGCACGCCAGAGCCTTCTCAAGCACCGAATGGGACGTTGCCGTCGCACCCTCGGCGTCATGCGTGGCCTCCCTGGGCCATCAGCAGCCCCTGGTCGCCCGACGAATGGGCAACGAGGCACTGGCCACGGAGGCTGCAGACATTGCGGGACGCACCTACGAGCTCTCCCAACTGCTCACCGACGTCCTGGGCATCACCGATTCCGCCGCAGACCTGGGGTCCTACTTCCCCCATCGAGTCACCTACCACCCGTCGTGTCACGGCATGCGCCTGCTGCGCCTCGGCGATCGGCAGAGTGATCTGCTGCGATCCGTCGAGGACATCGACTACGTGGAACTTCCACTCGACGATGCCTGCTGCGGATTCGGAGGGACGTTCTCGGTCAAGAATCCGGAGGTCTCGTCGGCGATGCTCGCTGACAAGATCCGGACCGTCCATTCCACCGGCGCCGAGGTGTGCACCGGTGGAGATGCCTCCTGCCTGATGCACATGGGCGGAGGAATATCGCGCTTCAAACGGACCGGGAACTTCGAGGGCACCCCCGACATCACCGCGGTGCATGTGAAGGAGACGAGCTCGACCGGCGTCGGCAATGACAACGCCGATCATCTGATCGCGGTCGTCGGAGCTGCCGATGACGATCATCTCACCCCCGGCGTGAGCGGGACGAGCCCCGGGGCGAGCGGGACGAGCCCCGCCGAGCCGAGCCAAGTCCAGGCGGGCCTGCAGGTCGGTCAGTCGACGGTCCATCTTGCCCGCATCCTCGCCTCGACCAAGGAGGAGCCACTGCGTGTCCAGAGTGAAGGAGCAACCGTGAGCGGAGGGAGTCTGCGATGACTTTTCTGGGAATGCCGCTGCTGCCGTCGAAACGCCGGGACTCTGATCCGATCCCGGGCGGACAGGGCAACATCTTCGAAGACGAGTCCTTTGCCGAGGTCTCGCATCAGCACCTGTCGAACCAGCAGCTGCGCAACAACATCGGACATGCCACCTCGACCATCCGCGATAAGCGCTCGGAGGTCGTCGCTGAACTCGACGACTGGGAGGCCCTGCGGGAGGCGGGCTCGCGAACCAAGAACCATGTGATGGAGAACCTGCCCGAGTACCTCGCCGAGTTCGAGGCGAACTTCACAGATCAGGGCGGGATCATCCACTGGGCCCGCGATGCCGATGAAGCCAACGCCATCGTCACCGAGCTCGTCGAGGCCAACGCGCCCATCCTCGACAGCGGTCGCCGTGAGGTGATCAAGGTCAAGTCCATGGCGACCGAGGAGATCGGACTCAACGAGCACCTCGAGACCCAAGGCGTCGACGCCTTCGAAACCGACCTGGCCGAACTCATCGTCCAGCTCGGTGATGACAAGCCCAGCCACATCCTCGTACCCGCGATCCATCGCAATCGGAACGAGATCCGCGACATCTTCGAAGAGAAGATGCCCGACGCCGGCGAGCTGACGAACGATCCCGTCGACCTCGCCGAGGCGGCTCGGAGGCATCTGCGACACAAGTTCCTGACCACGAAGGTCGCGGTCTCCGGAGCCAACTTCGGCATCGCGGACACCGGATCGCTGGGCGTCGTCGAATCGGAGGGCAACGGCCGCATGTGCCTGACCCTTCCGGAGACGCTGATCACGGTGATGGGCATCGAGAAGCTGCTGCCCAGCTTCGACGATCTCGAAGTCTTCCTGCAGCTGCTGCCACGGTCCTCGACCGGCGAGCGGATGAACCCCTACACCTCGTTCTGGACGGGCGTGACCGAAGGCGATGGGCCCCAGAACGTCCATCTGGTCATCCTCGACAACGGCCGCACCCGCGCCCTGGCCGATGAGCACGGACGCACGGCGCTCAACTGCATCCGCTGCTCGGCCTGCATGAACGTCTGCCCCGTCTACGAACGCACCGGTGGCCATGCCTACGGTTCGACGTACCCGGGCCCCATCGGTGCGATCCTCTCGCCCCTGATGACCGGCGTCGAAGCCGAGGAGAACGGTTCCCTGCCCTACGCCTCGAGCCTGTGCGGAGCCTGCTACGACGTGTGCCCGGTCAAGATCAACATTCCCGAGATCCTCGTTCACCTGCGCAACGAGGACGTCGAAGCCAACCATTCCCCCGTCTCCTCGCAGCTCGACGGCGCACTCACCGGTGCTTCCTGGATGATGAGTGATGCAAAGAGAATGACCGCAGCCGAATCAGGCATCCCCTTCGCCCACGCGGTGACGGGTGGAGACCAGATCAATTCGCTGCCCGGCATCGCCGGTGCGTGGACCTCGAGCCGCGACATCCCCGGCTTGCCGGAGAAGAGCTTCAGACAGCTGTGGGCCGAATCCGAGGGTGAGTCCCATGGTGGGTCCGACGGTGAGGAAGACGGTAAGTCCGAGGGTGAGGGAGACGAGAGATGACGGATACCGCACGTGAAGAGATCCTCGGCCGCATCAATCAGGCCCTCGGCCGCCGAGGTGGGGGCGAGTACGTCTCGTCCTCCTCGGGAACCGTCCCCGCCGGTTCACCCACAGGCGGCGAGGGCCATTCCTCCGCTGCCGAGGCCCCGCACGCGCAGCCGGGCGCTCCGGCGGCAGGCGGGGGCACCGTCGATCAGAGCGCGGACTATTTCCGCACGGGCACGCACGAGGGTGAGGAGCTCATCGAACTCCTCGTCGACCGCCTCGAGGACTACAAGGCCAACGTCCACCGTGTCAGCGGCGACCCTGCAGCGACCATCGCGGGCCTCATCGAGTCGGGGTCGGCGATCGTCGTTCCCCGTGGACTCGACGATTCCTGGCTGCAGGACTTCACCGGGGAGGTCTCGGTCGATGCTCCCGGTCAGGAGCTGAGCGTACCCGAACTCGACGCACAGGCGGCGGTGGTGACCGCCTCGGCGGTGGCGATCGCACAGACGGGGACCATCGTCCTCGATGGGTCACCGGAGTGCGGCAGGCGGGCGATCACTCTCGTGCCCGATCATCACGTATGCGTGGTCCGGGTCGCCGACATCGTCGACATCGTCCCCGAGGGAGTCGCACGTCTGAGGCCAAGCGCAGCGCTGACGTTCATCTCCGGGCCCTCGGCGACGAGCGACATCGAACTCAAACGCGTCGAAGGCGTCCACGGCCCTCGCACCCTCGACGTGGTCATCGTCGATACGTGAGCGGGGCCCGAGGCGACCTGGACTTCGGCAGTGCGCGACAATGGTGTCCATGATGACGGCCAGCACTGCGGAGTACCCGCACGAACCACCTCGGCGGAGTTCGCGCCGATCGACGTTCATCGTCACCGCGGTCGTCGTCGTGATCACCCTCATCGTCGCCATCATCGCCGTCGACCGGGTCGTCGACTTCACCACCGAGCAGAGAATCGCCGAGGACCTCGAACCCTACGGCGATGCCGATGTGAACGTCGAGGGCTTCCCCGTGCTCACACAGATGGCCGGTGGAACGCTCAACACGGTTCATGTCACTGCCGATCGGGCGCGATATGACGACGTCGACTTCATCGACGTCGATGCCAAGCTCTTCGATGTGCCCATCGACACCTCTCGCCCGATCGACACAGTCGAGGCGAGCGCAGTGATTCCGCTGGCGACGATCGATTCGCTCGCTTCCGAACACGCGTCACTGCCCACCGGCATGTCATTCACCACCATCGACGGTGGCCTCTTCCTCAAGGGCTCCCTGCTCGGTCAGGAACTGCTCATCGGCATCGAACCGAAGGCAGAGTCACGGCGGGTCATCGTCAATGCCACGACGATCAGGCTCGGCTCCGCGAAGGTCGACATCGACTCGATCCCGTCGTTTCTGACCTCGTCGATCTCCGACATCGCCATCGACCTCGACTTCCTGCCCGCTGGCCTCGAGCTCGCAGACATCGACGCCACCGATACCGGGCTGGCGATCAGCCTCCACGGCACCGGCGTCTCATTGAGCTGAGTCGTGAGTCTCCGGGCCCTGCTGGCAACGCTGGTGTTGGGCAGCAGAAACCGTCGGCGTCGTGTGGCCGAGGACGCTACCCTGGGTGTGCATCACCACTGACCCAGCACCAGAAAGGCTCAACGATGAGCACGATCACCCCGATAGGCGAACGCTTCCAGTCTGAGCTCACCGAGCTCGCAACCCTCGTCGACTCCACTCGTCCGGGATGGACGAGGCGAGCACTGAGCGAATTCGACATCGCCGGCCGCGACTACGCCCGCGCCCTGATGAAACAGGCAGGACTGGAGACCCGAATCGACGGGGCCGGCAACGTCATCGGGGTGCTGCCCGGTCGCCTCGTCGGGCAGGAGATCATGCTCGGGTCCCACACCGACACCGTCGACGGCGGCGGCCGCTTCGACGGGATCACCGGTGTCCTCGGCGCCATCGAGGTCGTGAGGCTGCTGCGGGAGAACAACGTGCGCCTCGACCATGACCTCGTGATCGTGGTCTTCTTCAATGAGGAACCCAATGACTTCGGCTTCTTCTGCGTCGGCTCCCGCGCCATGACCGGGCTCGTCGACCGCACCACTCTGGCCACGACAGACCCCAGCGGCCGCAGCCTCGCCGAGGCGCTGCCCGACTCCGGCATCGACCCCGAGGCCTTCCTTGACGCACGCTACGACTTCTCGAAGGTCACCGCTTTCCTCGAACTCCACATCGAGCAGGGACCCGAGTTGGAGCGCATCGGCAAACAGATCGGCGTCGTCGAGACGATCACCGGCATCACCCACTTCAAGGCGCTCTTCACCGGCCGCCAGGACCATGCCGGCACGACCCCGATGGATGTCCGCGCCGATGCCGGATGCGCCGCGGCCGGCACCGTGCTCGCCGTCGAATCGATCGCCGAGTCAGGGACGAACACCCGCGGCACGAGCGGTCAGATCCAGTTCACTCCGGAAGCCGTCAACGTCGTCTCTGCCAACGCCACCGTCGAGGGCGAGTTCCGCGGACCCGACGGTTCATGGCTGCATGAGGCACAGCGGCGCCTCACCGACGCCGCCGATGCCCAGGCCGACAAGCGCGGCGTCCATGTGGACATGGAGTGGACGACGGACGACGCACCCGTGCCCCTGCACGAACCGATCACCTCGACCATCGCCGAGGTGGCCGATGACCTCGGTCGATCACGCGCCACCATGTTCTCCGGTGCCGGTCACGACGCCGGCATCATCGCCGCCAAGACCCAGGTCGGCATGATCTTCGTGCCTTCTCATAACGGCCGCAGTCACTGCCCCGAGGAGTTCACCGAACTCGATGACATCCTGCCCGGGATCGAGGTTCTGCTCGAGACCGTGCTGCGCCTCGACAGGGCAGCACCTTCAGGTGGGACCGCGCGTTGAGGTGGGCCCACACGGTCAGACGGGTCACAGCCGGAGGAACTAGGGTTTCGGGTGACACGACCACCAGCTGAGGAGAGCCGCATCATGTCATTCGACAAGTTCGTCAACAAAGCCAAGAACCTGGCCGATGATCCGAAGGTCCGCGACAAGCTCAATTCCGAGAAAGCGGAGAAGGCCAGCGATTCGATCCTCGACAAAGCTGCAGGTGTGGCCGAATCACTGACCAACGGCAAGCACACCGAGAAGATCCAGAAGGCCCGTGATGCCGCCGACCGCGCTGTCGGCACCGACGGGAACTCGGGAAACGAGCAGTCCGAGAATGAGAACACTGCTCGCGAGCGCCCCGATGAGGGTCGCCGCGATGACCAGGGCGGACCACGCCCCTGACAGCGATGCCGCTGAGCGCCGTCATTTCGTCGAATCGATCTCCGGTTCGACGAGGTCGGCCTCGTCTGCGTCGAGGGTGATCCGCACGACCGCGTGGTCCTCGAGTTCCGGTGCGGGCCTCGGCTCGACCTGCATGTTCTCCGAAGCGTCGAAACCGACGGCGTCGAGACTGCCCGATAGGGCCCATCGCCAGGTCAGTCGGGTTCCGTCCTTGTCGAGGCGACGTTCACTCAAGCTGCTGCATTCGTCATCGGGTGTGAAGTCCCGATTGTTCGGAAGACACCGGATCGGACCACCGGACGTCAGCGAAATCGTGCGGACGCTCGTCGCTTCGTGTGTCCAGTCGGGACAACTCAGCGGCAGGACGAAGAACTCCTGCCCGGCAATATCGAGGTAGACATCGTCGAGGACATAGGAGATGCCGATGATGTGGCGCCCAGGCCTCCATTGAGAGTCCTCACTGGGCGGATTCGGGTGTGTGAACTCGTATCTGCTCGAGTCGTGGAATGGATCATCGACCTCGGCGGGACCATAGCGTTCCCAACCGATCTGTTCTCCTCCGATGAACCAACTGATCGGACCGTCCTCGCTCTCGCTCGCGTCGAAGACCAGGCGCTCGGAGACGTGCAGGGTGCCGTCGGTCTGCGGTGCCAGGGACAGCGTGATCTCCTCGGGCGTCAGCGCCTGGTGGGCAAGCCTGTGCTTGTCAGGAGGCGTATCGGGAATGCGTGTGATCACCGTTGAGACGATGACGACAACGATGAGAATCACCGCGAACCCGACGGCTCCGGTGACGACGATCGTGACTGGCTTCGACATCTTCTCGCCGTATGTTCCGAGCGGACCGGGGCATGTGCTGATCGAGTGCCAGTTCTGCCACACTCCCTGATTCCTCCGGATACCTCGGCGGCTCCGGCTACTGGCGACTGCGTTGATCTGCCCACCTGCACAGGGGTGTGTGAGAATGGCAGTCGGGCTGTCGCCGCCGACAGCAGAGTCAACCGAACTTCACTCACTGCAGGAGGTGCAATGCGATCCCCCATCCCTGATTTCTTGGACGAGACGCTCGATCGTCACAGATCAGATCGGTCCGGTGCGAACGCGGACTACATTCCGGATCTGGCCTCTGCCGATCCGGAGAAGCTGGGCATCTGCCTCTCCACCCTCGATGGGATCGAATACACCTCCGGTGACTCCGAGTTCGAGTTCTCCATCCAGTCGATGGCGAAGCCGTTCATCTACGGCATGGTCCTCGAACAGGAAGGCATGGCTGCGGTTCTCGACCAGGTGGGTGTCGAGCCCAGCGGTGAGGCCTTCAACGAGATCTCCCTGGATAAGATGTCCGGCAAACCGCTCAACCCGATGATCAACGCCGGGGCCATGGTCATCCATTCGCTCCTGGGGGAGCCGGGAACGTCGCTGGCCGAGCGGATCGAGATCGTGCGTGCGGGCCTGTCCGAGTTCGCGGGCCGGGAGCTGCGCGTCGACGATTCGGTGGCAGAGGGCGAATGGGCAGAGGCCTACCGCAATGTGGCGATCGCCAATATGCTCCGGTCCTACGGCGTCTTCTCAGACCAGCCCGACGCGGTGGTCCAGGGCTATATCGCCCAGTGCTCGATCCTCATCACCACCCGGGACCTGGGAATCATGGCGGCCACCCTGGCAGCCGGAGGGGTCAACCCCGTCTCCGGCAAGCAGGTGCTGTCCCCGCGCGTGAACAGGCAGGTGCTCGGCGTCATGATGACCTGCGGTATGTACGATGCCGCGGGCGACTGGATGACAGAGGTCGGAGTGCCGGCGAAGTCCGGTGTCTCCGGTGGGGTCTTCGGCGTCCTGCCGGGGCAGGTCGGCATCGCCACCTTCTCTCCTCGTCTGGACAAGCACGGCACGAGCGTGCGCGGCGCGAACATCTTCCGGACGCTGTCACGAGAGCTGAGTCTGCACATCATGGACGCCCCCGAACCGGCCCGCTCGATCATCCGCCGTGACCGCCGCTTCGTCGACTCGCAGGGGGTCATGGTCCGCATCTGCAGCCTCCAGGGCCTGATCCAGTGGAGCGGTGCCGAGAACGTCGTCCGGACCATGGACGCGCCCGAGTCCAACGTCGAGGTCTTCGCTCTCGACCTGCGCCGTGTCACTGAGATCAATGGTGTGGCCAGGCGCATGCTCACCGAGGCGATGTCCCGACTGGAGGAGGACGGCAAGCGGATCGCACTCATGGATCCCGAGGACATGCTCATGTGCAAGAGCCCGAGCTCAGCCCTGCCCGATATCGAATACATCGACTCCCCCAAGGCGCTCAAGGGACTCAGGCGACTCCGCGAGGACTGGACCCAGAGAGCCGTCTGACACACCCCTTTGCTAAGGTGAGGCTAACTTATCTTATGAGAAGGAGCTTCATGACGAACCCACCGGACTCGGGCACTCGTGCCCCGCGCCCGCCTCGCCCACAAGCGGTCCTGACCGTCCAAGAGGTCAATGAGATCACCCCGAACCTCATTCGGATCCGGGTCGGCGGCGACGGTTTCGACGCAATCTCGATCAACGAGGCCACGGACAAGTACGTCAAGCTCATGTTCGCCGATCCCGCACATGGGCTGACACCGCCCTACGATCTCACGGAGCTGCGGGAGAACTCTCCCGAGAAGCTCCCGCGCAACCGCACCTACACCGTGCGAGAGATCAACGAGGTCGAGAAGTGGCTGACCTTGGACTTCGTCATCCACGGCGGCGCAGGCGTTGCCGGGCCCTGGGCCACGGCGGCCCAGCCCGGCGACACTCTCGTCATGGTCGGTGCCGGTGGCAAATACCTACCTGCTGCCGATGCCCCGTGGCATCTGCTCATCGCCGACCACACCGCGGTCCCTGCCGTGAGCACGGCGCTGGAGGCCATGGACGCCGAGGCGAGCGGAATCGTCATCGCCGCCGTTGCCGACGAAGCAGACCGACTGCTTCCGGAAACACCGGCCGGCGTCACCGTGGTCTGGGTCGACAACGACGAGGAGCTCATTGCCGCCGTTCGCGGCCTGGACTGGCCGGAGGGGATGCCGCAGGTCTTCGCCCACGGTGAGCGGGAGACGATCAAAACGATCCGGAAGATCCTCAAGGAACACGAGGTGCCTCGCGAATCGCTGTCGATCTCTGCCTATTGGGCACGGGGACGCGCCGAGGATCAGTTCCAGGCCGAGAAGCGCGAACCCATCGGCGCAATCGACTGAGGCTGAGATCAGTCGAGGCCGAGGGTGTTGACCACCTCGGCGACTCGTTGCCTCTGGGCGCCGGTGAGGCCGAGGATCGGCAAGGGCAACGACGGCGCGGCGACCAGTCTGAGGTGTTCGGCGATCGCGGCGCACACCCTGAGGCTGCCACCGAATTCGGCGAAGAGGTCCCATAGCGGCTGCAGCCCGGCAGAGAGTTCCAGTGCCCGTTCGGCCTCGCCGTTGAGAGCGGCTCGGGTGATCTCGAGCATCGGCCTCGGCAGGGTTCCGCCGACTGCCGCGTACCAGGCATCGCAGCCGGCATTGAGCCCGGCTGCGCCGAACGCGTCGCCGGAGATCCCGATCGTCACCTGGTTGTCCGTGGCGGCTCGGATCCGGTCGACGTGGGCGGTGAAATCCGGCGGTGACAGCGCAAGCCCGGGGATCTTGATCGAGGCCACGCCGTCGAGTCCGGCCAGCCGGGCGTAGAGATCGGTGGTGAATGTGAAGTGCGTGGTGCCCGGGTTGTCGTAGACGACGACCGGAAGGTCCGTCGCCGAGGTGACCGTCCGGAACAGTTCGACCACGTCATCGTCGGTCAGCGGCTGGTAGCTGACGGGAGCGACCAGGAGGCCCTGGGCACCTGCGGCCTCCGCGGAGCTGACGTTGGCCAGCACCTCTCGCGTGCGCAGGGCGCCGACCCCGACGAACACGGGGATGCCGGCGGCGTGGTCAACGGTTCGCTGCGCGACTCGGGCGCGTTCGTCCGTGGTGAGGTAGACGTATGATCCGGTCGAACCCAGCGCGGTGATCGAATCAACGCCGGCCTCGACGAGGCGCTCGATCAGGGCCGAATATGCCACCTCGTCGATCTCTTCGTTGCGGATCGGGGTGAGGGGGAAGGCGCTCAGGCCGGTGAACAGGTTCTGCGATGGGCTGGTCGGGTCGGTCATGTCTCTGTCTCTGTGGAAGTTGTCGAGGTTTCTGTGGGAGTGATCGCGCGCAGGTAGTGTTCGAGTGGGTGGAAGTCGGGTTGGGCCGCGGGATCCATCACTGCTTCGGCACCCACGGCATTGGCCACCGCCAATGATCGTTGTCGGGAGTGACCCGAGGCCAGGGCGATCGTCAGAGCTGCGCAGAACGCGTCTCCAGCTCCAACGGTGCTGACCGGTTGGCGCGGCAGAGCATTCGCGAAGGCCACCTGCCGCCCGTGTTCGTACAGGGCGGAGCCGTTCGGGCCGTAGGTGATTGCCACGAGCTTCGCCTCGTGCAGCTGCGGGAGCAGATCGTATTCGGCCTCATTGACGATGATGAGATCGGCCCGTTCGACCACCGCGACGGGCAAAGGCAGTGCAGGGGCGGCGTTGATGACGAATCGCCCTTGCACGGCATATGACAGTTCTGTGATCAGATCGATGGATACCTCGAGCTGGGTAAGCACTGTCTCCTGTGCACTGAATGCGCAGTCGGCGATGCTCACCTGCGCATTCGCACCTTCGCAGACCGAGATCTGATTGTCTCCGGCGGCATCGACCATGATGAGAGCGGTTCCGGTACCCGAGTCGACGAGGGCGACGCCATCGAGTCCGACACCCGCGCGGTGCAGGGCCTGTTTCATCGCCGTGCCGGGGGCGTCGGCGCCGAGTGCACCGACCATTCTGGTCCGCGCACCCAATCGTGCCGCGGCCGCCGCCTGATTGGCGCCCTTACCGCCCGGGCTGTGGACGAGCCGACCCCCGCCGACGGTTTCACCGACTGCGGGCAGGCGGTCGGTGATGGCGGTGATATCGGCGTTGATGCTGCCGACGACGGTGAGGTCAACAGCCATGAATTTCTCCCGTCAGTCTGAGCTCATCGCGGGCCGACCCCGCGCCCCACACCCCATGTCGGCACCCGAGATGTTCCTCGGGTGCCGACATGTCGTGGTGATGTTCACACCACTGTGGGGGTCGTGGATCAGGCGCCGATGGCGATGACCTCGACGGGAACGTTTCCGCGTGTGGCCTTCGAGTAGGGGCACAGCTCATGGGTGCGGTCGACGGCCTTCTGTGCCGTGTCCTGGTCGACGCCCGGCAGGGTCACGGTGAGCTTGACGCTGAGTCCGAAGCTCTCTCCCTCCTTGCCGATGCCGACCTCGGAATTGACGACCGACTTCGAGGTGTCGATCCCGAGTTCCTTGCCGGCCAGAGCGAGCGCACCCTGGAAGCAGGCACCGTATCCGACGGCGAAGAGCTGCTCGGGGTTGGTGGCCCCGCCGGGTCCACCCATCTCCTTGGGGCTGCGCAGGTCGACGTCGAGTGCTTTGTCGTCCGTGGCTCCGTGCCCGTCACGACCTCCCGTGATTTCGGCCTTTGCAGTGTAGGCAATGCTCTCTGGTGTGTTCATAGCACGTCTCCTGTTCGTCGAATCGTGATCTCTCAGATCGGGGTCCTCCACGTGGGAGGCACCTGAAACCGAGTATCGTCACTTCGTCGGTGGAAGTCCAGACCTGTGGGTGATGACTCAGCCCCGTGGGCTGAGTGAGTTCGTGATCGGCTCGGAGACGAAATGAGGGTTAGCGGCAAAAATGATCTGAAGAACGAGGAGTGAGGATGAGAAAAGCCCCGGGGTCCTTGTTCATTCGGACTCCGGGGCTTCACTGTTCGGGGTGAGTAACGGGACTTGAACCCGCGACATCCGCGACCACAACGCGGCGCTCTACCAGCTGAGCTATACCCACCACATGCGCTGCACCAGGTGCAGACAGCAAGATACATCCTAACCTCACAAGGGCACCCGGGCAAACTCCCAGCGCTTATAGTGCACAATGAGACACAGATCTCCTGACGTGCAACGATTCAGTAGCAATGTATAACGGTTTCGGAAAAACGGTAGGAGCACCCGATCGCATTCAATAGTATTGTCTCGGCCCCATCGTCGATACTGCTCAAGGAACCCTGTACATGGCCCGTGCGCTGATCTCCGTCTCTGAAGACGGGTTCACCTACCTCACCCTCAACGGGGCGACGAGTCGCTACTCTGACACCGGTCAGGCCATGACTTACCTTGGCGACTACGCCAGGGAGACCGCGACCCAAGTGCCCGTGACCATCGACGACGGCAAGCAGGAAGTCGACGTTCTCCTCGACGAGACCGGGAAGATCGCCCCCGCCGCTTCTGCATCCCCCACTCATCCTCCAGCTTCCCCTCAGGAACCTTCCCCTCAGGAATCTTCCTCCTCGGATGAACCGGCAGCATCGGACGTGGACTCATCGCCTGAGGCCACGACCGCCTCGGCGACAGGGGGCGACCCGGCTGACGCGGAAGCGCCACCTCAGCAACAGCAGAAGGACGACGTCGAGGTGGGCAATGGGGATGACTACCCCCTGGGCACACCATTCTCCGGACCCGCCGCCGTCAGCGCTCCGACGGTCAAGCGCACACGGGTGCGCAAGCATTCCCCGCAGAGTCGACCCCAACGACTGAAGAAGATCACCGTTCCCGGCCTCGTGCTGATCGGCATCGTGATCCTGATGATCGGGGCGTTCGTCATCCCGAACATCGTCCCCGCCGGTTCCCAGGACTCACCGCAGACGATCGATTCGGAGGAGCAGATCAATCCTGCCTCCGAACTCTCGGTCGAAAAGACCGACGATATTGTCCCCGGCTTCGACAACTCGCCGAAGTGGGAGACGAAGATCGCCAAGGACGCCTCGGTGACAGCTTCGGATCGCGGCGTGCTCGTCGTCGACGGGGGCAAGCTCCAAATCCTCGACTCCGACACGGGGGAAACCCGCTACTCGGGCAAGACCACAGAAGCCCCCACGTTTGCCGTCGACACGATCATCGACGGCAAGCACGCACTGCTGTGGCAGGCCGGTGACACGGCCGAGGCCCTCATCGACGGTGAGGACACACCCCAGAGCTACCAGTTGCCGAAAGATGCTCGAATCACATCGGCCGGCACCAGCGTCCTCATCAAGTCGGGCAACAAACTGTCCACGTTCGGCACCGATGGTCTCGTGGACGTTCCAACACCGGCATCCGGGTCGACGCCGATGGCTATCGAGAACGACGAGCTCTTCAGCTCCGACTGGAACGGTCCGGTCAAGGCGAAGAACATCAAGTCCGGCGATGAACGGTCCATCAAGCTGGAAGCCCCTTCCGATGAACTCCAGATCATCAAGTGGGTCTCCGCCGGCCACGGCAAGGCGATCACGCTGTGGGGTGAGCAGGGAGCCTCGACGAACTCCGGTCACCGCATCCAGCTCGTCGTCCACTCCCTGGATGATGGCTCGATCCTGTCGACAGTGACCACGACGACCGACATCGTCGGCGAGATGTCATGGGTGCGCGGCCAGGGCGGAAAGCGGGCCTACATCGGCCCGTACCTCTTCGACCTGGAATCCGGGCTGCTGCTCATGGACACCTCCAGCAAAGACATCCATCTGTCTGAACCGCGTGGCACGATCGTGCCCTGCACCGTCGACAATGATGACTCCTGCCTCCTGGCCGGCAAGCACGCCTACCGCACAGACACCAACCTGCTGGCCATGATCAACGACGGCAGCACCGTTATCGTCGACGGCACCGATTCGACGATACGTGCCTATGAGAAGAAGTCCGACACGAGCGAGAAATAGGCTGTGACTTTCTCACGATTGGCGTAGCCATTAGGATAGGCAACGACGCGCCTGTCCGTCATGTCCCCTTGTATGTTTGATGCCGGAGCCCCCACCGCGAAGGAACACAGTGCCAGTTACACACGAGCTCAGCCGCACAGCGGCCGCACTCGTCACTGCGCTTGCCCTGGTGATGCTCCCGATCACAGGCACAATCGCTCCCGCGAACGCGAGCATCATCCCTACCGCGGGTGCTGGATCCACGAGCTCGGCTACCGCCGGGTCCGATCCCGACGGAACCGTTGACGGCCCGGGTGCCACCTCGCCCGACGATGCTGAAGCCAGCGCTGCAGATAACGGCGATGTGGATGACAGCGCCGAGGCTGACACTGATCCTGCCGGCCCCGAGGCGGATGCGGGCGCCGACGGCGGCGGCGAAGAAACAGACGACCCCGCGTGCGACCCAGAGGCAGAAACCACCGATGGGGAGCCCTGCGAGACCGCCGAACCGTTGAAAGCGAAGTGGGACGAGGACGAACAGACACTTAAGCTACCGAAGCCCAATGGCGAACCCGGAAGTATGCCGAAGAGCTGGGAAGACGTACCGTTCGACGGTCCTCCCAAGAAGGAAAGCGGAAAACGCTGGCCTACCCAAAACGGTTCCGACTCGGAGAGTCCCTCCAATTCGACGAGCGATGAGGCCAAGTCCGAAGGCAGCACCGACGACAGCGGACACCCCGTGCCCGAGTCGACGAACGATGCACCTGACAAGTACTCCTTGAACAGTGAGGGCTACGTCGTGGACGACGAGGATCCTCTCAAAATGCCGATGAAGTTCACGGAGTTCGAAGAAGCACCGAACCCCGAATGGACGTTTACCGCAACCGAGGGAGACATTATCGTCGAAGGTGAGCAGTACCCCCCAGCTCCCGGCGACGCTGATGCGGACAACGACGGTTCTTCTGCATCTGACGACCTGGAGGCGAACCAAGACGGGACTGTAGACGGTACCAGTTCCGCATCGGCTGACGATGACGGCACCGCTAGTTCAGATCCGAACGGCGACGACTCCTCGGGCAGTGATTCAACCGACACCGCTGACTCCTCTGCCAGCGACAGTTCAGATTCCGACACTTCCTCGGATTCAGACAGCAACTCGTCATCGGACACGTCGTCGGACTCCAGTTCCTCGGCCTCTGCGAAAGCGGACTCGAAGGACGCCGACAAGTCCGACTCAGCCGATGCAGATTCGGCCAAGCAGACAGCGGATTCCGATTCTTCGTCAGCATCGGACGGTTCCGACTCCGGGAACTCGGATGACGAAGGCAACTCGGACAAGGACGGCAGCAAAGACGACAAAGGTTCGGATGACAAGGACGGCTCGGGATCGACTTCGGGCGATGACGGGCCAGATGGTGAAGAGACCACACCGGATCCTGCGACCGGAAACGGCTCGTCCGATACACGCGATGAGATTCCCGGAGACATCGGCAACGACTGGATGCCTGGGAACGACGGCTCGTCCCCTCCTCCTGACTACTCGGACCCAGTCCCGAAGAATCCTGACACCCCTGTGCCCGACGATGACACAGACCTCATCACCGGAGGCGACACGCCGGAGCCTCGCAGCGACAAACCACCGTCGACCTCATTTGGAGAGTCGATCGTGTCGACCATTTCGAGTTCGTGGCCGATCTTCATCCTCGCCGCATTCGGTATGGCCGCCGTCGGCTTCATCATCTGGCTCGTCGGACGTCGCAACAAACAGAGCTGAGCCGGTTCGCTGCCTTAAGATCGCAGCATGGACCTCTACGAATCAGAACTGAAGGTCGTCGCTGCCGCGGAGTCGATGGCTGCCACCCTGGGCACGGACGAGAACCACAGTGTGGCCGCCGCGGCCATGGACACGCACGG
This sequence comes from Brevibacterium sp., assembly GCA_030457025.1. Taxonomy (GTDB): domain Bacteria; phylum Actinomycetota; class Actinomycetes; order Actinomycetales; family Brevibacteriaceae; genus Brevibacterium. Next base: position 39,323 of record JAKDSA010000016.1, read on the forward strand.
TCGCATCCATACCGGCGTCAACGTCCACCACTTCACCGGCGGTCCCTGTGCAGAACTCGTCGCCATCGGCAACGCGGCTGCCGCCGAAGCCGGACCTCTGGTCACGATCGCGGCCGCCGGGGACAACGGCCGAGGCCTGCTCTCACCGTGCGGGCGCTGCCGTCAGGTCATTCTCGATCTCCACCCCGATGCACTCGTCGCAGTTCCCGGAACGGCCCGTGCGGTGTCTGCCGAACTCGCTCCGATCTCAGCGCTCCTCCCCCGCCTCTATCGCCAACCAGCGTCCGCACCTGCGCGCCTCCTGAGGTTCCACGCTCGGTATTTCGAGGCCATCACCTCGGCGAGGAAGAACCTGACGGTGCGGTGGAAGGAATCCCACTCCCTCGGTCCTGCCCTGGCCTATTTCGAACACACCGACCACGGGCCGCTGCCGGTCGACATCACCTCCGTGGAGCCATATCCACTGAGTGGCCTGAATCGGCAGATTCTGCAGCTGAAGAAGGATTCGAGCGTCGACAAGTATGTGTCCAATCTGCGCGACCACTATCCGATGATGCCCGAGGATGCGGAGGTCGAGGCTGTGACTTTCCGGCTCTCCGCAGCCAATATCTGACACTGAGAGAATCAAGCGGTTAAGCTTGACACGAGGCACAGTGGCACCCCGTCACGTGCATGAATGTATTCTCGACCCGGAGGACATGCCCCGATGACTGACAATGTCTACACCTCAGATGTGACCGTCGACTCAGCGTCACCGACGCAGCTGGCGGAATCGATTCGCCTGCGCGAAGAGCGCATCGCGGACAACATCGATGAACTTGTGGGCCGCGTCCACCCGAAGGTCCTCGCCACTCGCGCCGCCAATAAGGCGAAGTCCACCGTCATCGACGAAGAGAGCGGCTCAGTCAAGCCCGAGGCGATTGCACTCGGCGTCGGCACAGTCCTCGGCGTGGCCGCACTCATCGTCGGCGTCTCCGGCAGCAGCAAGCGCGGCTGAACCCGCTCCTCCCCTTCGCATGCTGCTCACCCGGCAGCCCCACCTCGGCGGTACCGTCCCCTGCGATCGGGCGGAACTCGCCGAGGTGGAGCTTGAGGGGCAAGCGTATGTGCTCCAGCGTGAGCCTCTCCAGAGGGACACTCCACCAGTGGATTGCCGGTTCACGTCCCGGGCCTGACGTGCAGGTATGCGAGCTGTCTCACAAAACCTCAGATGATCCGCTCTCAGTTTGCATGAAGGCTGGGAACCTGAGTAATATTAATTCTCGTTGCGCGGAAAGCGCAGCTCGCACCTCTAGCTCAATTGGTAGAGCAACTGACTCTTAATCAGTGGGTTCCGGGTTCAAGTCCCGGGGGGTGCACAGAGACGAGAAACCGCCGTTCGGATGATCCGGACGGCGGTTTCCTGTTTGTCTTCTGCCGTTGGGCCTTGGCGGCCCCTGGCTGCTAATGCTGGCGTCGAACCGGCGCCCTGGTCGCGGATCGGGCCGGCGCCTTGCCTGCGAGTCGGGTTCGGCCGTTCATCCGCGTTCTGTAGGGTTTGAGCGCCCTCTCCGAAACGCCGCAGCCGTCTGCGCACTCGAGCATGGGGTTGAGATTGGCTCCGTCACCGGGTTCCGTCACAGCTGCGGTGTCGATAAGACGGCCGTAGCAGTCGGGACAGAGATATGGTGCATACTTCATTGCGCACTCCTTGCAGATCAATCACTGTCTGATCTGCCGATAGACATGCAGGCTCTGGGCCGGCATGGGCGTATGCAATTTGCACAACACGTCATTTCCAGTTTAGCAGTCGGGCCTCAACGGGCCCTGTGCCGCGATTTCCACCCTCGCCCCGGCTGAGGCGCCTCAGTCCTGGCCAGCACGGGCGTAGGCACCCAGGACCTGACGCTCGGAATCCCCGAGGTAGGCGCCCAGCTTCGCCGCCGCCGCACTGGGGCTTTCGTCGAGGTAGGTGTCCAGAACCTCCTGGTTGCGTTCGACGAACGGCGCATGGAGGAAGTCGAGGACCTCGACCTTGAGGAAGGCCAGCCGCAGCTCGGCGAGCACATTCCCGAACGACCGCATCAGCCGGGTGCTGTCGGAGAGTGAGACCAGTGCGTTGTGGAAGGCCATATTCACCGTTCCCACCCGCAGCCAGTCATCGGCGGCAGCGGCACTGTGTGCGGTCTCGACGGCCCTGCGCATCTGCTCGGCACCTGGGTGGTTCTTCGGCGCGTTCTCGAGCACCGAACATTCGATATGGCGCCGCACCCGGTAGATGTCGATGACATCGGAGGTGTTCGGTGATGCCACCGACACCCCGCGGTGCGGGATGTGGTTGACCAGCCCCTGCTCTCCCAGAACACGGAAGGCCTCACGCAGCGTGTTCCGGGAGACGTCGAACTCCTTCGCCAATGCGGCTTCGGACAGGCGGGCGCCGGGACGCAGCTCGCCGGCAATGAGGCGGTCGGTGAGCAGATTGACCAGGGACGATTCGTGATTCACGGTTCCATCCTAGTGATCGCAGCAACAAAAAGATCAGATTCATGAGGACAATTCCTGTATCCCGAATGTGACCCAAGTCTATTCTTGTTGAACAATCCATGCTAGATTGTCTAACGCTCCACGGGAATCGGTGAGGTCCGCCACAGCGGTCGGTCCCGCACTGCGACGTGAAGCTGACCAGACACCAGGCAACTTGGAGACCCCATGTCACAGCCGCACGACCACAATACGAAACAACCCAGGAAGGTCAGTCGCAGCGCGATCCTGGGCGCCATCTTCCTCATGGCCACCTCCGCGATCGGTCCCGGATTCATCACCCAGACGGCGACATTCACCGCCCAGATGGGTGCCGCCTTCGCCTTCGCGATCTTCATGTCGATCCTCATCGACATCGCCATCCAGCTCAACGTCTGGCGCATGATCACGTCTTCGGGCAAACGAGCGGCACAGCTCGCCTCCAGCGCGATTCCGGGCACGGGCATCCTCCTGTCTATCCTCATCGTCATCGGCGGACTCGCCTTCAACATCGGCAACATCGCCGGCGGCGGACTCGGCCTCAACGCTCTCCTCGGCCTCGATCCGAAGCTCGGCGGGCTGCTCACCGCGGTCCTGGCCATCGGCATCTTCCTCTTCAAGCGTGCGGGCAAGGTCGTCGACATCGTCGTCATGGTCCTCGGCCTCGGAATGATCATCCTCACCGTCATCGTCGCGATCGTGTCCGACCCACCGGTCGGTGAGGCGATCAAACAGAGCTTCCTGCCCGACACGATCAACTTCGCCACCATCACGACCATCGTCGGAGGAAGCGTCGGCGGCTACATCACCTACTCCGGTGCCCACCGCTACCTCGACTCGGGTCAGACCGGACCGGAGCATGCTCCCTACGTCATGCGTTCGGCGCTCTCCGGCATCCTCGTCACCGGCGTCATGCGCTATATCCTGTTCCTGGCCATTCTCGGCGTCGTCGCATCGGGCGTCGCCCTCGACCTCGGGGGCCAGGCCTCTAACCCTGCCGGTCAGGCATTCGCCGCAGTCCTCGGCGACACCGGCATGCGCATCTTCGGCGCCATCTTCTGGGCCGCGGCACTGAGCTCGGTGATCGGGGCCGCCTACACCTCGGCAACGTTCCTCTCCGCCTTCTCCACACGCCTTGCCAAGGGCTGGCCGCTGCAGCTGGCCACGGTCGCCTTCATCTTGGTGTCCCTCATCGTCTACCTGAGCATCGGAACCGCACCGGCGACCCTGCTCGTCTTCGTCGGCGGGTTCAACGGACTCATCCTGCCGATCGGGCTGACGATCTTCATGTACATCGGCTGGTTCAGACCACGCCTGCTGCGCGTCGACAAGTACCCCAAGTGGTTGCTCATCATCGGCACCGCGGCAACACTGGTGATGTGGTACACGGCCGTTGAGTCGGTCGGCCCCATCTTCGCAATGATCGGAATCGGAGGGTGACAATGACTTCAACCATCGACCTCAACTCGGACCTCGGGGAGAACGTTCCCGACCGCGTCGTCAGCGACGATGCAGCCATGCTGGGCCTGGTCACCAGTGCCAACGTCTCGTGCGGATTCCACGCCGGCAGTCCCAAGGGGATCCGGACGACGGTGGACGCGGCAACGAGGGGCGGAGTCGTCATCGGCGCGCACCCCGGCTACGACGACTACGAGGGCTTCGGTCGCCGTCCACTCGACGTGCCCGCCGCGACCCTGCAGGCCCAGGTGGAGTACCAGATCGGTGCACTGCTGGGATTGACCACCGCCGTCGGCGGATCGGTCGCCTACATCAAACCTCATGGCGGCCTGTACAACGCGATCGTCCATGACGAAGCACAGGCGAAGGTCGTCGTCGATGCGGTCAAGGCCGTCGATGACTCTTTGGTCTTCCTCGGCCTAGCCGGGAGCGTGGCCAACCGTGTCGCCGCCGAGGCCGGGTTGAGAGTCGCCGCCGAAGCCTTCGCCGATCGCTCCTACAATCCCGACGGCTCCCTGGTTTCGCGCACCGAACCCAATGCCGTCCTCCACGACCCCGAGGCCGTGGCTGCCCGCGTCCTGCGCCTGGTCCAGACCGGGCAGGTCGAGGCCATCGACGGCAGCCTCGTCGACGTCGACGCCCAGTCGATCTGCTTCCACGGTGATTCCCAGGGTTCGATCGACATGGCCCGCGCCGCCCGGGAGCTCCTCGAATCCTCGGGCGTGAGAATCGCGTCTTTCACCGGGAGCAGTCGATGAACCGGGACCTGGCCGGGCACTCGGGCGCCGGGGCGGCTGCTCGACAGAGCATCCGTGCGGGTGCCACGGGCCCCACCTCGGGCCTGGCGCCCGGGCTGGTCCAGGCGAACCTCATCGCCGTTCCCGCCGATTGGGCCTTCGACATGCTGTTGTTCGCACAGCGCAATCCGAAACCGTGCCCGATCGTCGACGTCCTCGAACCCGGCCAGGTCGAATCGGCCCTGGCACCGGGCAGCGATCTGCGCACCGACATCCCGGGCTACCGGGTGTGGGAGAACGGGTCCCTGATCGACGAAGTCACCGATGCCACCGAGATCTGGCAGACTCACCCCGACCTTGTGTCCTTCCTCATCGGCTGCAGCTTCACCTTCGAATCCGGACTCATCGACGCCGGGATTCCGATCCGCCACCAGGAGGCCGGACGCAACGTGCCGATGTACCGCACCTCGACCGCGTGCCGCCCGGCCGGGAAGATCAGTGGGGACATGGTCGTCTCGATGCGGCCGATCCCCGCCCACCAGGTCGCCGAGGCGGTGCGCATCACCGACCGCTTCCCCGCCGTCCACGGAGCCCCGGTCCACGTCGGCGACCCCGCACAGATCGGCATCAGCGACCTCGACTCCCCGGACTTCGGTGACGCCCCAGTCATCGTCGATGGCGACATCCCCGTGTTCTGGGCCTGCGGTGTCACCCCGCAGGCCGCCGTCCAGGCCTCGGCACCCCCGTTCGCCGTCACCCACTCACCGGGGAAGATGTTCATCACCGACGAACCGGAAGACACCTTTCGCCGATGACATCCGAGCTGACCTTCCATACCGCCTCCCGCCGTCATCTGCTCGTCGAATGCGCCGACCTGAGCGCGACGATGCACCTGCACCACAGCCTCGAATCCGCCGAGCTGCCCGGAGTCGTCGAACTCATCCCGGCCGCACGCACGGTGCTCATCAGCTTCGACCCGACCCGTACCCGGGCATCTGTTCTTCAGGAGAGAATCCGCGGTCTCTCCCACACCGAGTCCGAGTCCGGCGCTGCTCGCGAGGTCACGATCGACGTCCACTACGACGGTGAGGACCTCGCCGAGGTGGCGCAGCTGCTCTCGGTCTCCCCCGCCGAGGTGATCGCCCGCCACCAGCAGGCGACCTGGCAGGTCGCCTTCGCCGGATTCGCCCCCGGCTTCGGCTACCTTGCCGGGGACGACCCGCTCTTCACCGTCCCCCGACGGTCCTCGCCGCGGACCCGTGTGCCCGTGGGTGCCGTGGCACTGGCCGGAGAATTCACCGGCGTCTACCCGCGGGCCTCCCCCGGTGGCTGGCAGCTCATCGGCCGCACCGATGCCACGCTGTGGGACCTCGACCGGGACCCGCCGGCACTGTTCGTGCCGGGAACGATCGTGACATTTCGGGAGGCCGAACGAGAATCGGTCGATGCCGGTCAGGCCGGCGCACCTGTGGAGACCACAGCCGAGAAGCCCTCGGCCGACGATCCTCACCCCTCAGCCGACGACGCCCCGCACGCCTTCGAGGTTCTCAGGCCCGGACTGCAGCTGCTCGTCCAGGACCTCGGGCGCCCCGGCTTCGCCTCGATGGGCGTCTCGAACGCCGGCACCGCCGACCGCTGCGCGCTGAGCTCGGCAAACCGCATCGTCGGCAACGCCGAATCCGCTGCTGGACTCGAAAGCTTCGGCGGCGGTGCACTTCTGGCCATCACGGGCACGGGCGTGGCCGCGGTGACCGGGGCACACGGGACGATCACAGTGACCTCGACCGATGGGGCGGTCTATCACCACCGCCTCGGCGAACCCTTCGCTTTGGAGGACGGCGACGAACTCGACCTCGGGGCCGCCGAGCGCGGCATCCGCCGCTACCTCGCATTCCGTGGCGGCATCGAAGCGGAGTCCGCGCTGGAGAGCCGGTCGAGCGACACTCTGGCACACCTGGGCCCGGCCGCGCTGGAGTCCGGGACGAGGGTGGGCATTGGCGATGGCCGAACGGCTCCCCACCTCGTCGATGCCGGAGCACACTCGGCACAGAACAGACACCTTCCTGTGCCGGGCGAGACTCTGACGATGACGGTGACGCTGGGGCCACGGCAAGACTGGTTCACCTCCGCAGGCATCGAGACCCTGCTGGACCAGGAGTGGACGGTCACGCACGAATCCGACAGGGTCGGGCTGCGACTCGACGGCGAGCTCCCTCTCGAACGCTCCCGCACCGGCGAGCTGCCCAGCGAGGGCGCGGTCACCGGGGCACTGCAGGTTCCGCCGAACGGACAACCCGTGCTGTTCGGACCCGACCACCCGCTGACGGGCGGCTATCCCATCATCGCCAGCGTCGACGACACCGACCTCGCCGCCCAGCTGGCACCCGGCGTGAAGCTGCGCTTCACCACCTCGGACGACCACACGCACCTCTCACACGAGAACGAAAGCTGAATCATGTCGAGAATCCTCATCGCCAACCGCGGCGAAATCGCTGTCCGCATCATCCGTGCCTGCTCCCACTACGGTCACACGTCCGTGGCTGTCTACGCCGATCAGGACATCGAAGCCATGCACACTCAGCTCGCCGACGAAGCCTACGCGCTGGCCGGAACGAGCGCCGGTGACACCTACCTCAACATCGAGGCGATCATCTCGGCAGCCCGGGTCTCTGAAGCCGATGCCGTCCACCCCGGCTACGGATTCCTGTCCGAGAACGCCGACTTCGCCGCAGCCGTCGAGGATGCCGGACTCATCTGGATCGGGCCCACTGCGGACACGATCACGGCACTGGGTGACAAGGTCACGGCCCGCCAGCTGGCCCAGAAGGTCGGCGCGCCCCTGGCACCGGGCATCGACCGACCGCTGAACGACGCGAGCGAGGTCGAATCGTTCGCCGATGAGCACGGACTGCCGATCATCATCAAGGCGGCCCACGGTGGGGGCGGTCGCGGGATGAAGATCGTCTACGATCTCGCCGAAGTCTCCGGCGCATTCGAGTCCGCCACGCGTGAAGCCTCGGAGGCGTTCGGACGTTCCGAGTGCTTCGTCGAGAAGTACCTCGAGCGCCCCCGCCATGTCGAGGTTCAGATCGTCGGCGACGGCCACGGTCGGGTCGTGGCGGTCGGGGACCGGGACTGCTCGGCCCAGCGCCGCAACCAGAAGCTCATCGAGGAGGCACCGGCTCCCGGCCTCGAGACCGACCAGCGCGAACGCCTCCACCGCTCGGCCGAAGCCATCTGCGCCGAGGTGGACTACCGGGGTGCCGGAACCGTCGAGTTCCTGCTGGCCGCCGATGGCACCATGACGTTCCTCGAGGTCAACACCCGACTCCAGGTCGAGCATCCTGTCACCGAAGCAGTGTCCGCCGTCGACCTCGTCGCCGAGCAGTTCCGCATCGCCTTCGGCTTGGGACTGTCTCTGACCTCGACCCCGGAACCCGTCGGACACGCCTTCGAACTGCGCATCAACGCGGAGGATCCAGGTCGCGGGTTCCTGCCCACGCCCGGGCGCATCGACACCCTCCAGGCACCGGGCGGGCCAGGTGTCCGCTGGGATGCCGGAGTCCGTGCCGGGGACACGGTTCAGCCGGCCTTCGATTCCCTGTTCGCCAAGCTCATCGTCCACGGACCCGACCGGTCAGCGGCGATCGCCCGGACTGTGACGGCGGCGAAGGAACTGGTGGTCGAAGGACCAGCCACCGTCCTGCCCTGCTCGCTCGACATCCTTGCCGACCCTGCCTTCACCGCCGAGGATCTTCGCATCCACACCCAGTGGATCGAGTCGGAGCTGCTCCCCCGCATGGACGCCCAGAAGCGTCCGGCGCTGATGGCCGAGTCCGATATGGCGCGGATGACCATCGAAATCGACGGGAAACTGACGACCCTCGGCCTGCCGAGTTCTCTGTTCGCAAGGATGGGAGCCCTCGGCGGAGCAGCATCGACGGCTGACGGTTCCGGTTCGACGGGGTCAGCTGAAACTGCGGGCGAGGAATCCGGTTCGGTCACAGCGCCCGTGCCCGGCAGCCTCGTCGACTATCTCGTCGAGGACGGAGCCGAGGTGGCCGCGGGCGACGACGTCGCCGTGCTGTCGGCGATGAAGATGGAGACCCGGGTGCAGGCTCCGGCTTCGGGGACGCTGACCCAGGTGGCGAAGGTCGGCGATACGGTCTCCGTCGGTGACGTCGTGGCTCGCGTGGAGTGAGCCGGCGCTGTCTTCGGAACTGATTCCGGCCCGGGCTAGAGTGGTCGGTGACGAAAAGCATCAGCCTGAACAGAGGAGACACAATGCCCCGTATGTCAGTCGGCGACACCGCCCCGGATTTCACCTTGGTCAATCAGGACGGCAAGTCCGTGAGCCTCAGCGATTTCAAAGGTCAGCGAGTCGTCGTCTACTTCTACCCTGCCGCGATGACCCCCGGGTGCACGACCGAGGCCTGTGACTTCCGCGATTCGCTCTCGGCGCTCTCTGCTGCCGGCCTCGTCGTGCTCGGCATCTCCCCCGACAAGCCGGAGAAGCTGAAGAAGTTCATCGAGAAGGAGGGCCTGAACTTCGACCTGCTCTCCGATGAGGACAAGACCATGATGGAAGAGTGGGGCGCCTTCGGAGAGAAGAAGAACTACGGCAAGGTCGTCCAGGGAGTCATCCGCTCGACCCTCGTCGTCGACGCTGAGGGCAAGGTCGAACTCGCCCAGTACAACGTCAAGGCCACCGGTCACGTCGCCCGCATCCGGAAGGCTCTGGACATCGACGCCGCCTGACCGACGTGAGTTCCACTGTCGCGCTTCAATGTCAGCGTCCTCAGAATTGCGGCGTTTTCAGCAACGCCCACTCACCCTGCTAATCTGGAGGGCGTTGCGCGCGAGTGGCGGAATTGGTAGACGCGCTGGATTTAGGTTCCAGTGTCTGAGGACGTGGGGGTTCAAGTCCCCCCTCGCGTACAGATCGACGACGGCCCCTGACCGTGGAATGGTTTCCACTGGTCAGGGGCCCTTTCTCCCGACAAAGCTGTCCAGCCAGAAAGGTCCTGCGAATATGTCCGCTGCTTCGAGTCTCTCCATCCGACCCGTCGAGACCTCTGATGAAGTTCGCTGGCGCGAACTCTTCCGCGGCTACCGCGCGTTCTATCACCTGGACGAGTCGGAGGAGATCGTCTCACGAGTGTGGGGATGGCTGAACGATACCGACCATGAATGCAACGGACTCGTCGTCGAGACCGACGACGCCATCGTTGCAATCGCCGACTATCGTTACTTCTCACGCCCATCGACCGGCAGCGTCGGCATCTGGCTCGACGACCTGTTCACCGACCCTGCAGTTCGTGGTCGAGGCGCAGGCCGAGCACTGATTGCGCACCTGCAGGAGATCGCCGCAGCCGAAGGGCGCTCAGTTGTTCGCTGGATCACCGCCGATGACAATGCGCAGGCCCAGGTGCTCTACGACGACGTGGCGACGAAGACGAACTGGCTCACCTACGACGCCAAACCGACTCGGGCCTGAGCGACTCGGGCCTGAGCG
>JAKDSA010000001.1 GCA_030457025.1 Brevibacterium sp.
CGGAGCCCGCCCCCCGCGCATCGAAGCGAAATTCGTCCCCGAACACGTCGCTGTGGTCATGGACGGCAACGGCCGCTGGGCCAACGACCGCGGTCTGCCGCGCACTGAGGGACACAAAGCCGGTGAGGCCTCACTTCTCGAGGTCATCCACGGCGCCATCGAGGTGGGCGTCGACTATCTGTCCGCCTACGCCTTCTCCACCGAGAACTGGAAGCGATCCCCGGACGAAGTTCGCTTCCTCATGGGTTTCAACCGTGATGTGATCCGGCGGCGACGCGATGAGCTCAACGAACTGGGCGTGCGCATCGTGTGGGCCGGGCGTCGTGGTCGCCTGTGGCGCTCGGTCATCGACGAACTCGAATCTGCGGCGGAGATGACCAAACACAACACCGGACTGGTCCTCCAGTTCTGCGTCAACTATGGCGGCAGGTCGGAGATCGTCGACGCGATCAACCAGATCACCGCCGAGGTGGCCGCCGGGAAGCTCAAGCCCGGAAAGGTCAGCGAGAAGACGGTTCGCTCCCGTCTCTACGCCCCTCAGGTACCCGACGTCGACCTGTTCCTGCGTTCCTCCGGGGAACAGCGGACTTCGAATTTCCTGCTGTGGCAGTCCGCCTACGCCGAAATGGTCTTCCAAAATGTGCTCTGGCCCGATGTCGATCGTCGTACTCTGTGGACGGCGATCGAGGAATACGCCCGCCGTGACCGGCGATTCGGCGCTGCAGTCGATCGGGCGAGTTCTTAGGACTCGGTCCACGGACCTCCATGAGGCGACGCGGTGGCAGTCGCACTCACAAGCGACGCGTCACCGGCAGGTGCCGGGATACAGCTCAAGCCCGCATCGTCTCAGATGCGGGCTCGAGCCGATTCTCAGTGCCGGGGGAGTCGGATCATGTCAGAGGCGACCCGTGCACCCTGGTGATCAGTAGCGATCGCTTGAGCGTTCGCCGCCGAAGCGGTCATTGCTGAACTTCTTGTTGGCACCGCCGCGACGATCATTGCGGAAATTGCGGCTGTCGCCGGGCTGCTTGTCGAAGTTGCCCTTCTTGAAGGGGCGCGCCGGACGACCCGAATCCGGGCGGATGTCGATGGGGCGACCCTGGATCTCAGTGTGGGAGAGCTTGCGCATGACCGAGGAATCGAGGTCCTTGGGCAGATCGACAAGGGTGTGGTTCGACCGGATGTCGATGTGACCGATCTGCTTCGATGTGAGGCCACCCTCGTTGGCGATGGCTCCGACAACCGCACCTGGCTGCAGGCGCTCATTGCGTCCGACGGCCAGACGGTAGGTGGTCATGTTCTCGTCACGAGCACGAGATGCACGGTCACGGCCGGGCTTGCCGTCGCGTCCGCCGCCGTCCCGGTCACGGCCGGGCTTGCCGCGGCTCGGCTCGGGCATGGGGTCGGCCTTCAGTGAGTTCGACTCGAGAACCATCGACGCCAGAGCGGCAGCGATATCAGTCGCCGGCACATTGCGCGACATCTCGTACTGTTCGATGACTGTTGCGAGCTCGGTCAGTTCGGTCGTGGCGAGCACATCGTCGATGCGCTTCGTGAACTTCTCCACACGAGTGTTCGTCAGCTGCTCGACGCTGGGCATCGCCAGCGGCTCCACCTTCTGCTTCGTCGCGCGCTCGATGGAGCCCAGCAGACGCTGTTCACGTGGAGTGACGAAGAGGATGGCCTCGCCCGAACGTCCGGCGCGGCCGGTGCGGCCGATGCGGTGGACGTAGGACTCGGTGTCGTGAGGGATGTCGAAGTTGACGACGAGGGTGATGCGCTCGACATCGAGGCCGCGCGCAGCGACATCGGTGGCGACGAGGATGTCGACCTTTCCGCCGCGCAGCATGTCGATGGTGCGTTCACGCGCCTGCTGAGGAATGTCCCCATTGATCGCAGCTGCCTTGAAGCCGCGGGCACGCAGCTTCTCCGCGAGCTCCTCGGTGGCCTGCTTGGTGCGGACGAACATGATGATGCCCTCGTACTCCTCGACCTCGAGGATGCGGGTCAGTGCGTCGAGCTTATGGGAGTGCTGGACCATGTGGTAGCGCTGGCGGATGTTCGCACCGCTCTGGCCCTTCGCAGCAACCCGCACTTCCTTGGGGTTGTTGAGGTATTTTCCGGTCAGGCGGTGGATCGACGTCGGCATCGTGGCGGAGAACAGAGCCACCTGACGCGAGTCACCGGACTGGCTGAAGATCTCTTCGATGTCGTCGGCAAAGCCCATCTTGAGCATCTCGTCGGCCTCATCGAGGATGAGGTGCCGGAGGCTGCCCAGCTTGAGCGAACCCTTTTTGAGGTGATCGATGACACGACCCGGCGTTCCCACGACGACCTGAGCGCCGCGCTTGAGGCCGGACAGCTGCGGGCCGTAGGCCTGGCCGCCGTAGATCGGGAGGACGGAGAAGTCGTTGAGGTTCGTGGCATACGAGGTGAATGCCTCGGCGACCTGGATCGCGAGCTCACGGGTGGGGGTCAGTACCAGAGCGAAGGGGCCGTCGTTGGCGCGGCCCGCCTCGGCGAGGTCGGACAGTGCCGGCAGGGCGAAAGCGGCGGTCTTGCCGGTGCCGGTCTGGGCCAGGCCGATGACGTCGCGGCCGTCGACGAGTGCGGGGATCGTTTCGGCCTGGATGGGGGTGGGGGTCTCATATCCCTGGGCCTCAACTGATTTGAGGACGAGCGGGTGGAGACCCAGCTCGGAGAACTTCGGTGTTGTCGGATTGTCTGATGTTGACACATCTGTCATGAGTTTTCTCTCTCACGTCGGCACACGCTTGATCGCAGATGACTGTAGTGGCGATCTACCCTGCGGCCGCTTATGCATTCATCGTGAGCAATCCGGGCCGAAACCGTATGGGATCCAAGATTTGTTTGGACAGACTTGAAAACCGTCGTTACGGAGAAAGGTTTGGGTGTACCTCGAGTTTACACGCCGCACGTCCGCCGAGGTGACCCAATGCCCCCGAAGAGAGTGTGAGTTCCGTCGCCCATGGGTCGTGACCTCGGTGTCGGAACTGAACAGATAGGCTGTACCTGCGAGCCACGGCAGCCGGCCGTCGGCGACCTACCTCAAGGAGAATAAACGTGGCACAGTCCAAGTTGGATGCCGTCATCGCCCTGGCCAAACGCAGAGGATTCGTCTTCCAAGCCGGAGAGATCTATGGCGGGTCCCGTTCGGCCTGGGACTACGGTCCATTGGGCGTCGAGCTCAAGGACAACATCAAAGCCCAGTGGTGGCAGACCTTCGTCCGCGGTCGTGAGGACGTCGTCGGACTCGACTCCTCGGTCATCCTGCCCAAGCGCGTGTGGGAGGCCTCCGGCCATGTGGAGACCTTCGTCGATCCGCTCGTCGAATGCCTCAACTGCCACAAACGCCACCGTGAGGACCACCTCGTCGAGGCCTATGAGGCCAAGCATTCCAAGGCACCTGAAAACGGGATGACCGACGTCGTCTGCCCCGATTGCGGTACCCGTGGCGAGTGGACCGAACCACAGGAGTTCTCCGGCCTGGTCAAGACATTCCTGGGCCCGGTGGACTCGGACGCAGGGCTGACCTACCTGCGGCCCGAGACCGCGCAGGGAATCTTCGTCAACTTCAACAACGTCATCACCGCAGCGCGGAAGAAGCCGCCGTTCGGCATCGGTCAGATCGGCAAGGCCTTCCGCAACGAGATCACCCCAGGCAACTTCATCTTCCGCACCCGCGAGTTCGAACAGATGGAGCTTGAGTACTTCGTCCGCCCCGAAGAGGCCGACGACTACTATCGCGAGTGGGTCGAAGCCTGCTGGAACTGGTTCCTCGACCTGGGCATCTCCGAGGACAATGTGCGCCGCCTCGACGTCCCCGAAGACGATCGGGCCCACTATTCCTCCGGCACCATCGACGTCGAATACCGATTCGGCTTCCAGGGATCGGAATGGGGCGAGCTCATGGGCGTTGCCAACCGCACCGACTATGACCTGAGCACCCACACCGAGGCATCGGGAGCGAAGCTGGCGTACTTCGACCAGGCCAGCGGTGAGCGTTTCACCCCGTATGTCATCGAACCCTCCTTCGGGCTCACCCGCTCGATGATGGCCTTCCTCGTCGACGCCTACACCGAGGACGAGGCTCCGAACACCAAGGGCGGGACAGACAAGCGAATCGTGCTGCGTCTCGATCCGCGTCTGGCTCCGATCAAGGCGGCCGTCCTTCCGCTGAGCCGGAACGAGAAGCTGTCACCGCAGGCCAAGGAACTCGCGGCGCGTCTGCGCAAGCGCTGGAACATCGACTTCGACGACGCCGGTGCCATCGGTCGTCGCTACCGTCGCCAGGATGAGATCGGCACCCCGCTGTGCATTACGTTCGACTTCGACTCGCTCGACGACAACGCGGTCACCATCCGCAAGCGTGACGATATGAGCCAGGAACGCGTCAGCCTCGATCAGGTCGAGAACTACCTGGCCGAGCACCTCGCCGGAGCCTGACACCTCGTGGCCCGAGCCGCCACCCGCATCCGCGGGCTCAGGCAACGACCCGCATCCGCGGCTTGACAATGAAATGGTCCATCACTTGCGCATGACGGTCACTCGTATGGCAAGCGATTGCTGACGCAGCAACACGAAACGGCCCCGCCTCCTCGAATGAGGAGTCGGGGCCGTTCTCACGTTGGAGTCTCAGCCTGTGATCGGGCCTCAGGCTGCGATCACAGCTTCGTCCAAGCTTCCGAGAGGACGCCGCGGAGGATCTGCTCGATCTCGTCGAACTCCTTCTGGCCCACGGTCAGTGGAGGCGAGAGCTGGATGACTGGGTCTCCACGGTCGTCGGCGCGGCAGTAGAGCCCGTCGTCGAACATCTTGGCCGTGACGAAGTTCTTGAGGATCCGCTCGGATTCCTCCTCGCTGAAGGATTCCTTGGTATCGCGATCCTTGACGAGTTCGATTCCGTAGAAGAAGCCCTCACCGCGAACGTCTCCGACGATCGGCAGGTCCTTGAGCTTCTCGAGGGTGAACTTGAACGCGGCTGCGTTCTCGTGGACGTGGTCATTGAGCTTTTCCTTCTCGAACACGTCGAAGTTCGCTATCGCTGCTGCACAGGCGACGGGATGGCCGCCGAAGGTGTAGCCGTGGTAGAAGGTCTCGTCGCCGCCGGGTCCGAAGGGCTCGAACAGGCGGTCCGAAGCGATCATCGCACCAAGCGGCGCATAGCCGGAGGTGATGCCCTTGGCGCTCGTGATGATGTCGGGGACGTAGCCGAAGTCATTGCAGGCGAACATGTCGCCGATGCGACCATAGGCGCAGATCGTCTCGTCGGAGACCATGAGCACGTCGTATTCGTCACAGATCTCGCGGACCCGATCGAAGTATCCGGGTGGCGGCGGAAAGCAGCCGCCGGAGTTCTGGACTGGTTCGAGGAAGACAGCTGCAACAGAATCCGGTCCCTCGAATTCGATGGCCTCACCGATGCGATCGGCGGCCCAGCGGCCGAAGGCCTTCTCATCGTGAGCATAAGGCTCAGGTGAACGGTAGAAGTTCGTATTGGGCACCTTGATCGCTCCGGGCACCAGCGGCGCGAACTGCTCACGCAGATCCGGCAGCGAGGTCACGGACAGCGCACCATGAGGAGTACCGTGATAGGCGGTCGCTCGCGAGATGATCTTGTGCTTGCCGGGCTTGCCTGTGACCTTGAAGTAGTTCTTGGCCAGCTTCATCGCTGATTCCACCGAATCGCCGCCACCGGAGGTGAGGAAGACGCGGTTGAGGTCGCCGGGGGCGTAGCTCGCCAGGCGCTCCGAGACCTCGATGGCCTGCGGGTGGGTGAATGACCACAGCGGCATGAAAGGCAGCTTCATGGTCTGGTCGTACATCGCCTTCGCGATCTCTTCACGACCGTGGCCGACCTGGACTGTGAACAGTCCCGCCAGCCCGTCAAGGTACTTCTTGCCCGTGTCGTCGAAGATGTGATGGCCTTCGCCGCGGGTGATGATCGGTGCCTGACCACCGTTGAACAGTGACTGGTGTGGTGACATGTGCATCCACACGTTGTTGCGGATGGCATCCTGATAGCCGGTGCCAGCTCTGGTGACATTCTCTGTCATCGCGTCCCCCAATTGTATTTTTGCTTTTCGAGTGAGAGGTACATGAAGAGCTCCGTGTCCACGACAGCGTCGATCGAGCGGAGTTCTTGGTTGACGAATTCGATCAGGTGGCGATCCGATTCGCAGACGATCTCGACCAAGAGGTCGAACGACCCTGCGGTCACGACGAGATAGTCGATCTCGTCATATCCGTGAAGCCGGTCGGCGACCTTGGAGATATCGCCCCGAACCTTGACTCCCACCATTGCCTGTCGGGCGAAGCCCAGGCTCAGCGGATCGGTCACGGCGACGATTTCCATCACGCCGGAATCGATGAGCCTGGAGACCCGCTGACGGACAGCAGCTTCCGACAGCCCGACGCACTTGCCGATGGCGGAATAGGACTTGCGCCCGTCGTGCTGCAGCTCGACGATGATCGCTTTCGATTTGTCGTCGAGATTGCCCAGGCGGTGACTGCTTTCGCTTGGCAGCAAGTGGGCCATTCTTCACCTCCGTGATGTGGGTCTCAGCACAATCTACCATTGATTCAGTCGGAATGCGCACCTGCTCGTGCGAATTCAGTCGATTCTGAAAAACATTGATTCTGGATTCGTCATGATTGTGTCTTTTCGCGCCTGACAACACGCGTGTCGCAGTGATTGACAGGGTGTGAGGCGGCTCACCACACTGTAATCATGAATGAGGGTGAGCTGTTCTACGCTGGGGAAGACAACCGGCCGGATGTGCAGGGGATGCGGCCTGGTGCCGAGCAGGGCCGGGCGGGACAGGAAGTCAGAGCTCGCCCGCAGCCGAGGCCGGGTGAGGTCGACACGATCGGTGCGAACGATCTGCTGTTCTCCCCAGATGAGTATCTGGGTCGAATCTCCTCGGTGCGCAATCGGATGGTCGACCAGGGCCTGTCCGCGCTCATCGTCACGGATCCCGCGAACGTCTACTATCTGACCGGCTACAACGCCTGGTCCTTCTACACCCCGCAGCTGTTGTTCGTTCCGGCCGCGGGTCCCCTCACGCTGTTCCTGCGGGACATGGACGCCAGGGGAGCCACTCACACCTCGTGGCTGCCGCCCGAAGACATCGTCGGCTACCCCGAGCGTTATGTGCAGAGGCCCCACATCCACCCGTTCGACTGGGTGTCCTTCGCGTTGCGGCAGCGCTGGGAGGTTGCGCGTGCGTCCTCCTCTCCGGTCGGGGTCGAGATGGACTCGCACTTCTTCTCTCCGCGCGCTTTCCGATCGCTGGTCAACGGCATTCCGGAGTGGCGACTCGTCGATTCCTTCGAGTTGGTCAACTGGATCCGAGCGATCAAATCTCCTGCCGAGGTGGCGCTGATGCGCAATGCCGCCGAGGTGACCACAGAGTCGATGAACGCAGCTTTGGGAACCATCGGGGTCGGTGTCGCCCAGAACGAAGTTGCGGCCGAGATCGCCGCTGCGCAGGCTCGCGGACGCGGCAGCGCGTGGGGTGACTACCCCGCCATTGTGCCGCTGCTGCCCACGGCTGAGAGTGCTGACACTCCGCACCTGAGCTGGTCGGACCGCAAATTCATCGACGATGAGTCGGTGAGCATTGAGCTGGCCGGCGTCCATCGCCGCTACCATGTGCCCCTGGCGCGCACCGCCGTGGTGGGAAAGCCGAAGCAGGAGCTCATCCGTCTCGAAGGCGTCGTCGCCGAGGCGCTGGCTGCAGTTCTCGACGTTGCCGCGCCCGATGTTCCCACCGCCGAACTGGCCCGGACCTGGAACCGGGTGCTGGCGCTGGCCGGACTGGAGAAGCCGAGTCGTCTGGGGTACTCCATCGGAATCGGGTACCCGCCGGACTGGGGTGAGCGTACGATCTCGATCCGGACCGAGGACGATCAGTTCCTCGAGGCGGGGATGACCTTCCACCTCATCTGCGGGATGTGGATGAATGGGTACGGTTATGAGCTCTCGGAGTCTGTTCTCGTCACCGATACCGGTTGCGACACGTTCACCGCCTTCCCGCGTGAGCTCATCCGGGTCTGAGGCGAAGCTTCGCGGTTCCTGATCGGCAGCTCCTCTCGGGGTGCGCCTCAGGCCATGAACTGGATCCAGATGCCGATGAGCAGCGCGTTGGCTCCGGCCACGGCCAATGCCCGGCCCTGTACCCAGCCGATGTCGTTCGCCGAGGCGGGGCTGGAGGGATCGGCCATCTGCACGGCCATCGCCACACGTGGGGGAGCAGCCAGTGCGGCGAGTGAGCCGGCGGCGTTCCCCGCGGCCACCACAGGCAGGGATGAGATGTGAGAGTCTGCGGCGACCGCGTCGATGGTGCCGGTGAACATGGAATTGGCCCCGGTGTTCGAGCCGGTGACCACTGCCCCGGTGGCGGTCAGCCACGGCGTGAGCAGGACGAGGCCAGCGGGCACGAGTGATCCGATGGCAGCGCTCATGCCGGTCGTCGTCATGATCCATCCCATGAGCATGAAGGCCGCCGTTCCTGCCCCGATGGGTGCCCAGGAGCCGATGGCGGAAGCGATGACGGTGCGCCGGGAGGTCACCGTGAGTGCCGCGATCAGGCAGGCGGCGGCCAGCCAGAAGGGGGGAGAGGCGATGATCTGGGTCAGCAGTGAGGGGAAGGCAGACTGGAGCGTGCGGGCCAGGAGCAGCCCGACCGTCAGCGTGGCGTAGGGCAGCACAGCGATTCCCAGCCGCCGAGTGAAGCCGGTGCTGCGGCGGCGGATGACGAAGATCGTCCCCATGACGGCGATGACCAGCAGCGAACCGATGATGCCGGCGGGAGCCATGCCGATCACGATGCTCGCGGTCAGGATTCCGGTCCACAGGAGAGCTGCGGAGGCCAGGACTCCGAGGCAGGAGACGAGGCCCGGACGCATGATGAGGAGCACCGAGGCGGCCACAATGACCACGGGGATCGCGTTGATCCAGGCCGTCGCCACCCCGAGTTCGTCGACATCGAGGCCGGCCAGTGCCGCCGCGACCGTCGTGCCCGGCCCCAGCGCTCCCCACGGCACTGCGATGAGGCCCAGGAGGCCGAGGACCGCCGATTGGCGCAGCGAACAGCCGAGGAGTCGGAGGACGGGAACTCCGATCGTCACGCCGATGCCGAACCCGGTGACGGATTCGGCGAAGGGGACGAGGCCGAAGACGACGAGGGCCACACCGAGCGGTCGGCTGGGTGCAGCGGACTCGACCCAAGCGGAGATCTCGCCCATCGAGCCGGCAGCTTCGAGCAGACGTG
Source organism: Brevibacterium sp. (assembly GCA_030457025.1). Taxonomy (GTDB): domain Bacteria; phylum Actinomycetota; class Actinomycetes; order Actinomycetales; family Brevibacteriaceae; genus Brevibacterium. Next base: position 9,297 of record JAKDSA010000001.1, read on the forward strand.
CGAGGATCATGCCGAAGAGGAGGATGAGGGCGACTTCGAGGATGAGCGGGAAGTAGTCGGCACCGGATTCCAGCAGAACCGACATCGGCGTCGGAAAGGCGAACACGACAGCGAGGCCAGCCGCGATGACACCGGCGGTGGCGGAGATCCACGAACTCTGTTTGAGGACGAGCAGGGCGATTGCGAGCATAATGGGGGCAAGCGCGAGCACTGGTGTCATGTGAAAAGTTCCATAAGAAATTTCCCTTGATAGAATTGCCTCTACTATTCAAGAATAAACTATGATGTGACAATGGCGATCACAGAGGACCTCGGGGCTCGAGTATTCGGCGCGCGCATCAGGGCCCGCCGCAAGTACAACGACTTGACGCTCAACGAACTCGCGATCCGTGCCGGGATCTCCCGGGCCGCACTGTCGAAGATCGAACGCGGCGAACAGGACACGTCCGTGTCGAACGCCATGGGCCTCTCCCGCGCCCTCGGTGTCGAGGTGGGCGAGCTCCTCGCCCCGCCCGAGGTGACCATCACTCCCAGCGACTCCATCCCCGCCCACAGTGCGTACGGCAGAGGCACAGTGCGACGCGACCTGCCCGCACCGCAGCAGAACATGGACGTCGTCCACTACACACTTGATCCGCACTGCGAGACCGCGTCGTTCGCCGCACACCGCAGCGGCTCACGCGAGAGCTTCTTCGTCCTCGCCGGCACCATCGAAATCGTCACGATCGATCGCCGGACCACGCTGCGAGCCGGTGACTGTGCCCAGGCGCCCGGGGACGTTCCGCATCAGCTGTCCAACCCGAGCGACGAGCCGGCGGAGCTCATGCTCGTCATCGTCTGAGGCACGTCGTGCTCTTGACGCGGGCAGTCGACCTCCGCCATGCTTGTCCCGAGACATCCCCGGCGAAAGACAGTCACTACGTGAAGTAATTCCTCATTTCCGATTTGCGGGCGCAACGGACCCGCATCGCACTGCTGTGCATGAAATGAGGTCACACATGACTGCTGCCATATCCCTATCGGATCTCGGCTACCGCCTCGGCGATGACACCGAGATCTTCACTTCTCTCACCGCGACGATCCCCGCCGCCGTGGTCGGCCTCATCGGCGACAACGGAGTCGGCAAATCCACCCTCGCCAAGATCATCGCAGGACTTCTCAGCCCCAGTTCCGGCACCATCAGCGGCGCCCAGGGGGCCGTCTACATCGATCAGCTGCTACCGCACACGGACGACAGCGTCGCCTCGGCGCTGGGAATCTCCGAACTCAGATCGGTGCTGTCGAAGGCGCTGTCCGGTGCTGGCGAACCCGAGGATTTCGATGTCATCGGCAATGACTGGGACATCGAGGAGCGGGCGCTCAGCGCGCTGGCCGATCTCGACCTGAACCTCGATGCCGATGCCCTGGACCGTCGGCTCTCGACCTTCTCAGGAGGCCAGGCCATGCGCATCGGACTGGCCCGGGCTGCGCTGGCAGGTCAACGCTGGCTGATCCTCGACGAACCCAGCAACAACCTCGACGAAGCGGGGCGGCGTCGGCTCCTCTCACTGCTGAGGGACCGGCCCGGGCCGACCCTCGTGATCTCACACGACCGAGCGCTCCTGTCGGGGGTGACGACGATCGTTGAGATGACGGATCGGCTGCGGGTGTACGGAGGAGACTTCGACGATTACGAAGCCATGGTCGCTGCCGAGGAAGAGGCGAAGCTCGCACACCTCATCGATGCCAGGAAGTCCCTGGCGATCGAGAAGCGCCAGCGCATCGAACTCGAAACGAAGCTGGCGCGGGCCGATCGGAAGGCCGCCAAGGACAAGGAGAATAAGCGACGGCCGAAGATGGTCATGAATGGACTGACGGATTTCGCCCAGAAGAGTGCAGCGAAGCGACGCGGCGACAAAGCCGCCGACGAAGACGACGCCCGTTCCTCGGTGAGCTCTGCCCAGAACGCCCTGCGCAGGGACTCGAGCATCCGCTTGGACCTGCCGGAGACCGTGGTCCATTCCGGGAAACGCCTCCTCGACGTCACCGGGGGAGCGCTGGCCCAGCCGCGCCCGGTCGTCGGTCCTGAGCGGATCAGGCTCACCGGTGCCAACGGCTCCGGGAAGTCGACCCTGCTGGCAGCGATCGCCGGCCGACAGGACACCGGTGCGCCGATCGAGGAGCTGTTCCCGAACATGGCGATCACGGTTCCGGTCCCGATCGGCTTCCTCGACCAGCAGTACAGGCTGCCGCCGAGGCTCACCGTCATGGATGCGGTGAGAGAGAACAACAACAGTCTGGGACCGCACCGCGTCCATGAAGTGTTGGCGGCGATGGGGCTGCGGGCAGGTCGGACCGATCAGCTCTGCTCGACCCTGTCGGGAGGGGAGCGATTCCGCGTGGCGCTGGCCACGAGCCTGCTCCAGAGCCCCGCACCACAGCTGCTCATCCTCGACGAGCCCGGCAACAACCTCGACCTGGCTTCGCTGAGAGCTCTGGTGAGCGCGCTGGACGGATTCGGCGGTGCGATGATCGTCGTCACCCACGATGATCGCCTCGCTGAGGAGCTGCGACTCGACGTCGAATGGGACATTCGGGAATTTCTCGCCCCGGAGCGGGTTGATGTGGACGAGGGCAACAAGGACGAGACGGACAAGGGCGAGATCGAGACGGAGGGTTCACATGCGCGGTCGTGAGAGAGCTGTGTCTGCCTGTGCAGGTGGTTCATCATTTGACGGCTCGGGGATAATGGCATGGTGAGTGTCATGAGCCCCGCCCCAGAATCCCGATCCCCAGCCACCGTCGAGCCGTTGCGCATCGGCCCCATCGAGCTGTCCTCGCCCGTGGTGCTCGCGCCGATGGCGGGCATCACCAACACCGCCTTCCGGCGACTGTGCCGCGAATACGGTGCCGGCCTCTACGTGACGGAGATGGTGACCTCCAGAGCGCTGGTCGAACGCAGCCCTAAGAGCATGCGCATCATCGCACATGAGCCCTTCGAGACCCCGCGCTCGGTTCAGCTCTACGGCGTCGACCCGGCGACGGTCGGGCAGGCCGTGCGCATGCTCGTCGAGGAGGACCGCGCCGACCACATCGACCTCAACTTCGGCTGCCCCGTGCCCAAAGTCACGCGGAAGGGCGGCGGCTCCGCCCTGCCGTGGAAGAAGGACCTGTTCGAAGCGATCGTCACCACGGCCGTGACCGAGGCGGACCGCGGCGGCATCCCCCTGACGGTGAAGATGCGCAAGGGCATCGACAAGGACCACCAGACCTTCCTCGACGCAGGCGAGATGGCCCGGAATGCGGGTGTGGCGGCGGTCGCTCTCCACGGTCGATCCGCGGCGGACCTGTACTCCGGCCAGGCCGACTGGGACGCCATCGCCAGGCTCAAGGACCACCTCGGCGACACTGTTCCCGTTCTGGGCAACGGAGACATCTTCGCGGCCGAGGACGCCCTGGAGATGATGCGCCGCACCGGATGCGATGGTGTGGTGATCGGTCGCGGATGCCAGGGGCGGCCCTGGCTGTTCGGTGACCTCGCGAATGCGCTCAACGGCAGCGATGAGCGTTACCGGCCCGGCCTCGCCGAGGTGGCCCGTGCCGTCTACAAGCACGGCCAGTACCTGGCCGAATACTATGAGGACGAATTCTACGGCGTGCGTGACCTGCGCAAACACATTGCCTGGTATTTCAAGGGCTACCCGGTCGGGGGAGACCTGCGCCGTCAGCTGGCGATGGTCTCCTCGTTGGAGGAACTCGAGGGGCTGCTGGCCCAGCTCGATCACGACGCACCGTATCCTGGTACGGATGCGGAAGGCTCCCGGGGGCGGACCACCCGCCCGAAGAAGCCGCATCTGCCCGAAGGGTGGCTCGACTCCCGCATCTTCGATGCCAGCGGGAAGTCTCTGCTCTCCGAGGCGGAACTCGACATCTCGGGAGGATGACAATGCCATTCGAATCTCACCCACGCACCTCGGTGCGCTCGGGGTCCGTCGCGGTGTACTCGCCCTGGGACGAAGACCGGTGGGTGAGCGAACCGGCGAAGAATCCACGCCGATCGGCCTTTCAGCGTGACCGCGCCCGGGTGCTGCACTCCGCCGGCTTGCGTCGACTCGGGGCCAAGACTCAGGTCGTCTCACCCGGAACTGATGATTTCGTACGCACCCGACTCACTCATTCCCTCGAGGTCGCCCAAGTCGGGCGCGAACTCGCCCGCTACCTCGGTTGTGATCCGGATATCGTCGACACCGCCTGTCTCAGCCACGACCTCGGCCATCCGCCCTTCGGCCACCACGGCGAGACCATACTCGACGCTCTGTGCATCGACATCGGCGGCTTCGAAGGCAACGCGCAGACGCTGCGCCTGGTGACCCGGATCGAGCCGAAGGTGATTGCCGAAGACGGGCGCCCGGCCGGGCTCAATCTGTCACGGGCGAGCCTCGATGCGCTGACCAAGTACCCATGGTCACGGAGTGAGGCGTCGGTGGGGCGACGTGACACCGGTGTGCGGAAGTTCGGCGTCTACGACGACGACAGGGGAGTCTTCGACTTCTACCGCGAGGGCATCGAGGACGGGAAGCGATGCCTCGAGGCACAGGTGATGGACCTGGCTGATGACATCTCGTACTCCGTCCACGACGTCGAAGATGCGATCGCCGGCGGTCATCTGCATCTGGATGAGTTCGCCGCGGAGAACCGCCGCGGAGAGCTCTTCGACATCACACGGAAGTGGTATCTGCCGACCACGAGTGATGAGGAGATGGACAAGGCTCTGTCGAGGCTGCAGGCGGCGGCATACTGGCCGGCGGAGACCTATGACGGATCCCGGCGGGCTCAGGCGGCGCTGAAGCATATGACGAGTCAGCTCATCGGACGGTTCGTCGGGGCTGCGGAAGCCGCAACCCGTGAGGAGTCCGGGTGGGAGCCCCTGGCCCGTTATGCGGCCTCCCTCGTCGTTCCCGAGCCCACGGCTGTCGAGATCGCTGTCCTCAAGGGAATGGCGACGCTGACGGTGATGGTCGCCGAGGATCGGCTGCGTCTGCACGACATCCAGTCCGCTGTCATCACCGAGTTGGCCCAGTGGTATTCCGAGGCACCGGTCAAACTCGACCCGATGTTTCGGGCCGACTACTTCGAGGCCGCCGACGATGCGGCCAGGCTGCGCGTCGTCGTCGACCAGCTCGCGTCGCTGACCGACCATTCCGCCTGGGCCCTGTACCACCAGCTCAAAGCAGGGGCGGAGGACCGTCTCTAAACTATGGCCGGACTGATCAGGCGTGAGGACATCGACGAGCTTCGCAGTCGCACCCGCCTCGACGAGGTGGTGGGGGAGTTCGTCACGCTCAAGACCGCGGGAATCGGCTCGCTCAAGGGCCTGTGTCCCTTCCACGATGAGAGGACACCCTCGTTCACCGTTCGTCCTCAGGTGGGGATGTATCACTGCTTCGGCTGCGGTGAGTCAGGCGATGTCTTCTCCTTCCTGCAGAAGGTCGAACAACTCAGCTTCGTCGAGGCCGTCGAGTCGCTGGCTGGCAAGATCGGGATGCATCTGCGCTACGAAGACGGCAAGGGCCCCGACCGTGAGCAGGCCAGCCGAAGACAGCGGCTGCTGGAGATGCACGAGGTTGCGCAGCGCTTCTTCACCCAGTCCCTCGAAGGGGAGCAGGGACAGATCGGCCGTGAATTCCTTGAAGGCCGCGGATTCCCCAGCGGCTCGAGCAGAGAATTCGGCCTCGGCTTCGCCCCGAAGTCCTGGGATTCGCTGACCACCCAGCTCAAGCGGGCCGGCTTCAGCGAGGAGGAGATCCTGGCCGGTGGCTTGGCCAGTGAGGGCGGGCGCGGCATCTACGACCGTTTCCGCGGCAGGATCGTGTGGCCCATCAAGGACATGACCTCGCGGACCATCGGCTTCGGCGCCAGACGCCTGTTCGACGATGACCAGGGGCCGAAGTACCTGAATACTCCGGAGACTGCCCTCTATCACAAGAACCAGGTTCTCTACGGTCTGGATCTGGCCAAGAAGAACATTGCGAAGACCAAACGCGTGGTCATCGTCGAAGGTTACACAGACGTCATGGCCGCACACTTGGCCGGTGTCACACAGGCGGTGGCCACCTGTGGAACGGCCTTCGGCCCCGAGCACGTGAAGATCGTCAGGCGCCTGCTGGGCGACGACCCGACGGGACAGGTGATCTTCACCTTCGACGGTGACGCAGCCGGACAGAAGGCAGCTCTGCGGGCCTTCGAATTCGACAGCGAGTTCACCGCTCAGACCTTCGTCGCGGTCGAACCCGACGGGCTCGACCCATGCGACCTGCGGATGCAGAAGGGAGACGGTGCGCTGCGTGAACTCATCGACGGTCGCAAACCGCTCTTCGAGTTCGTCATCACCACCGCGATCTCGCGCTACGACCTCGACTCGGTCGAAGGCAGGATCGCCGCAGTCAAGGCCAGCGCCGAGGTGCTCGCGGACATCCGTGATCGCAACAGCCTCAGCCATTACCACCGTTTCGTCGCCGGTCGCATCGGCGTCGACATCGATGAGGTCGAATCCGCAGTCAGGGATGCTCGAAAGCGACCCAAGAAGGCGCAGCCGAACCAGTCTCGTCAGCCTCAGACCGGGCACTCGCAGACTCCCCCCGGGCCTCCGCAGCCTCCTCCCAGTGGACCGCGGATCGGGTCGCAGGGGCAGTCCGCTGGTGCGTGGGATCAGAATCCATCGCAGCCGAACCAGGCACGGTCCGGGCAGCAGACGCCCGATCATGGTCAGCGTCCGGGAACGAACGGTCAGCAACCGACCACGGGGTTCGCAGGCGGTCCTGCCAGGGGCGGCACAGGCAACGACGACACAGCCATTGAGTACGTCTACGATGAGCGCCCCGACGTGTCGAACCTGTCGGCACCGATCAGCCCCGCTCGCCTGAAGACGGAGAAGGGCGCCCTGATGGTGGCGCTGCAGCATCCCGAGTTCGTCAACGCCAAGCTCTTCGACTCCCTGTCCGCCCGAGCCTTCGAACACCCCGGCTATCGCCGGATCCAGTCTGCCGTCAAGGCTGCCGGTGGTCTGAAGTCGGCTGGTTCCGTCACCACTCGGTGGGCGGAGGCCGTCCTCGCTGCCAGTGACGAGGATCTCAGGCCCTATGTCACGCAGCTGCTCGTGACTCCTTTGCCGGTGGCGGACGGCGTCAGCGCGGAGGGGTTTGCCCGCGGCATCGTCGCCCGGCTCTTCGACTACGACCTCGAACGGATCGCTAAGGAGCTGCATTCGCGTCTGCAGCGCCAGGACGCCACGGACACCGCTGCGCAGACGACGCTTCTGGGACAGCTGCAGGTCCTCGAGCAGCACAGAGCACGGCTGAAGACATTGATGTGAAGGTGGCGATTCTCGCCTGAGAACGTGAAATAGTGCACAATTGCAATTTTGCAGTTGGTGAAAAGTTGCATGAGATGCAAATATGGTCTTATGCGTGAATCCGAACCCGAATCCCTCCGTGCCAAAAAAGCACGTCAGACGCGTCATGCGCTGCATGACGCGGCGATCACTCGGGTTCTCGATGAGGGACTCGAATGCGCAACGGTGGCGAACATCGCTGCCGACGTCGGCGTATCCACGCGAACGTTCTTCAACTACTACGCGACGAAGGAAGACGCCATCGTCGGACTCGACGAGTCCAGTATCGACGCCACGCTGGTCGATGACTACGTCCACTCCGATTCGGGAGTGGAGAATCTGGCCGAGGACACTGCCCGTTTCGTCCGCGAGGTCCTGCTCATGGGGTCAGTGGATCCTAGTCTGCCGGCCAGGCGCAGGAAGCTGTTCGCTCGCTATCCGGAGCTGGTCAGCAAGCGCTTCGATCGGGCCGAGGCTCTTGAAGAGCTCGTGGCCGAACACGTGTTGGCGCGTCTGCGTTTCCTCGGGCAGGAGTTCTCCACTGAAGATTCGGCCTGGCGCAGCGCCAGGATGCTCACCCAACTGTGCCGGGTGCCCTTGAACCACGCGGGCCAGACGGTCAAGCGATCACCCGAACGCATCGACGGCAAGACCGGCACGCAACCACTCTTCGAAGAATCATTGGGACTCTTCCTCAAGGTTCTGGACCGACTGTGACGAAGGCTGAAATGAGAAGCAATCAAGGACTGAGGACCGGCGAGGTGCCGAAGGCCCCGGAAGACCGAAGCGAACCCGAGCAGATGAAGACATCTGCGATCATTCTGCTCTTCGTGGGATTGATGATCGCCATGTTCATGTTCTCCCTCAACCAGACCGTGTTGGCGACCGCACTGCCGACGATCGTCGGTGAGCTCGACGGCGTCGACCAGATGCTGTGGGTGTCCACAGCGTTCATGCTCGCCTCGACGATCATGATGCCGATCTACGGCAAGGTCGGCGACCTGTTCGGGCGCAAGCCGCTCTTCATGTTCGCGATCTGCTGCTTCCTGCTGGGCTCGGCCTTCGCGCTCATCGCGGGTGGCATGGCGACTCTCATCTTCGGCCGTGTGCTCCAAGGCATCGGCGGTGGCGGCATGATGATCCTGTCTCAGTCCATCATCGCCTCGGTGGTCCCTGCTCGCGAACGCGGAAAGTACATGGGCATCATGGGCTCGGCCTTCGCCGTCTCCTCGGTCGCCGGTCCGCTCATCGGCGGGTGGCTGACAGAAGGACCCGGCTGGCGCTGGGCCTTCGCCATCAACTTTCCCCTCGGCATCATCGCTCTCTTCGCCGCCGCCATCTTCCTCAAGGTGCCCAAACGTGCCCATGGGCCGCGCCCGAAGATCGACGTCGTCGGCATGGCTCTGATCTCGATCGTCACCTCCTCCATCGTTCTCGTCTCCGCCTGGGGCGGGCATGACTACGAATGGGGCTCATGGCAGATCAATGGCCTCATCATCCTCGGCGTCCTCGCAATCGCCGGATTCATCATCGTCGAAAACAAGGTCAGTGAGCCGGTCATCCCGATGTCCCTGTTCAAGAACCGGGATTTCCTGCTGTGCACGATCGCAGGACTGTTCATCGGCGTCGGGATGTTCGGCGTCCTGTCCTACATGCCGACCTATCTGCAGATGGTGCACGGCATCGACGCAACAACGGCGGGACTGATGATGGTCCCGATGATGGGCACGATGCTCGTCTCCTCGACCCTCATCGGCTTCGTCGTCTCCCGCACTGGCAAGTACAAGAAGTATCCACTCATGGGCGTGCTGATCATGGCCGCCTCGCTGGTTCTGTTCTCTCAGCTCAAGGCCGAAAGCGCCCCCTGGGAGACCATGGGCTGCCTGGCCCTGCTTGGACTCGGGCTGGGCCTGAGCATGCAGACCCTCGTCCTCGTCGTCCAGAACGCATTCCCCGTCGCCATGGTCGGAACAGCGACAGCATCGAACAACTACTTCCGTCAGGTCGGTGCGACCCTGGGCATGGCCTTCATCGGGTCGGTCTTCACACAGCGCCTGATGGACAACATCAAGGAAGGGACGGGCGAGCTGGCGAAGGCCAATCCATCACAGCCGATGCCCGAGGTCTCCTCGACAGGTCTGACACCGCAGATCGTGGCCGATCTGCCCGAACCGCTGCACAACCTCATCATCACGTCCTACAACGACGCCTTGGTCCCGCTGTTCCTGTGGGTCGCACCTCTGGCAGTCCTCGGGTTCATCTTCCTGTGCTTCCTGCCCAACACGCCGCTGGCACAGACACTGAAGGCTGACCCTGTCAAACGTGAACTTGTGCCCGTCGGCGCCGGTTCGTCCGCAGCCCCGGTCGGCTCATCCGATAGTCTGGCAGTCAAGGCTAGCCTGAAGGAGACGACTGATGACGGTACTGACAATACTCAACGCCCCCGGGACCCAGATCCCCGATCAGCTCACTGACCTTGGTCGGAGAGAGGACGTCGAACTTCGGATCGTCGAGGCGGAGGAACTGGGCTCCGCCCTCCCCGGCACCGATGTTCTCCTTCTCTGGGATTTCTTCTCACGAGCGCTGCGCAGCGAGTTCGGACACGCTGACAGCCTGAAGTGGATCCATGCGGCCGCAGCCGGGGTTGACTCACTGATCTTCGACGAGCTCTCCGCTTCGGAGGTTGTCGTCACGAACGCACGGGGCATCTTCGACCGGCCGATCGCCGAATTCGTGCTCAACTACATCCTTCTTCATGCGAAGAATTCGCTGCGATCCCTCGAAGACCAGCGGAATTCCCAGTGGAACCGTCGCTCGACGAAGAATCTGGCCGGGTCCCAGGCCATGATCGTCGGCACTGGTTCGATCGGCCGTGAGATCGCGAGGGTTCTGAATGCCCTCGACGTCAATGTCAGCGGAGCCGGCAGCCATGCTCGTACCGGGGATGCCGACTTCGGGACCGTCATCGACTCCGCACAGCTGAGCTCTCACCTGTCCGGAGTGGACTGGGTGATCAACATCGCGCCGCTGACGGACAAGACGAAGAACTTCATCGACGCCGAGGTGTTCGCCGCCATGGAACCGAGCGCCTACTTCGTCAACGTCGGCAGGGGAGAAGCCGTAGTCACCCCCGACCTCGTCGACGCGCTCGAGACCGGCCAGATCTCTGGTGCCGGCCTCGATGTCTTCGACGAAGAGCCGCTGCCGGCCGGCCACCCCTTGTGGCAGACTGACAATGTCATCATCACCCCACACATGTCTGGCGACACCGACGGATGGCGCCTGCGCCTGGCCGACCAGTTCGTCGACCTGTTCGAGAAGTACATGGCAGGCGAGACGTTCCCACATACGGTGGACAAGGCAGCGGGATACGTGCGATGACCGAGAAGTCAGACCACGCTGCCCAGAGGGCGCTCCTTGCTCAGGTTCTCAGCGAACTCATTGCGGTGCGCAGGGCCCGGCTTCTGAGCATGCTGGTGTTGGCTCTTGCGATGCTCATCGCAGGTCTCGGCGCGGCGATGCAGGCGCAGGGGACTCGGGTGGACACAGTCCTGCTGTTCTCCGCCTTCAGCCTCATCATGATCGGAATCGTGTGTGCGCTGGGCGCGATCGTCGCGTGGACGAGGATCAATCGGGACGTCCTCGACTCAGTCGCCGCAGCCAGACCGGCCCGCGCCCGCGCCCCCAGAAGCCGCAACGCGGGAATGGCCGTGGCGATCGGCTTCGCGGTTCTCGGGCTGCTGTTCGGGTGGATGTTGTTCTCGACGACACCGATCCTGGCAGTCGCTCTCGTCTTGGCGTGTGCCGTACTCGCCTGTCTGGGACCGATCTGGGCCAACGAACTCTCAAGCGCCGATGACCGGTTCGCCGTGATTCTCGACAGCGATGACGAGCTGGCCAGCCGGTTCCGCAGCTACACCCCGATCTGGCTCCACGACGCGATGGAGAATGAGAAGGCGGGTCAGGACAGGGTCTGATCGGGGAAGTTCGTACCCGATCGTGCACAGACAGCTAAGCACACACCGACAGCGAAGCGCCCGCAGCAATTCAAGCTGCGGGCGCTGCGGCATGCGATCAGCGGATCGAACCGATCACCTCAGGGGAAGGCCGGAACGTCGACCCCTGCCATCTTCGCCACACAGCGGATGACCTGACAGCTGTAGCCGAACTCGTTGTCGTACCAGACATAGACGACGACACGGTCATCATCGACGATCGTGGCCAGACCATCAACAACACCGGCTCGCTTCGAACCGACGAGGTCGCTGGAGACGAGCTCGGGGGAGGAGACGTAGTCGATCTGATTGCGCAGCTGCGAATTCATCGAGGTCTCACGGAGGAAGGCGTTGAGCTCCTCAACGCTCGTGACGTTCTCGAGATTGAGGTTGAGGATCGCCATCGACACGTTGGGTGTGGGCACACGGATTGCATTGCCCGAGAGCTTGCCTTTGAGCTCAGGCAGGGCCTTCGCCACAGCCTTGGCCGCTCCGGTCTCCGTGAGCACCATGTTGAGGCCGGCAGCACGGCCGCGACGGGAGCCCTTGTGGAAGTTGTCGATGAGGTTCTGGTCGTTGGTGAACGAGTGAACCGTCTCGACATGACCATTGCGGACCCCATACTTGTCGTGGAGGGCCTTGAGCACCGGGGTGATCGCGTTGGTGGTGCACGATGCTGCTGACATCACGGTGTCGTCATCGAGGATGGCCGCATCATTGACACCGTAGACGATGTTCTTGACGTCGCCCTTGCCCGGAGCAGTGAGGATGACCTTCGAGGCACCGGGGCACTCCAGGTGCTTGGACAGGCCCTCCTCGTCACGCCATTTGCCCGTGTTGTCGACGATGACCGCATCGTTGATTCCGTATTCGGTGTAGTCGACCTGCGAGGGATCGTTGGAGTAGATGACCTGGATCAGCGTGCCGTTGGCCTGGATCGTGCTGGCCTCTTCATCGACAACGATGGTGCCGTCGAAATTGCCGTGCACGGAGTCGCGTCGCAGCAGTGAGGCACGCTTGATGATGTCATCATCGCTGCCCTTGCGGACGACGATCGCACGCAGACGCATACCGGCGCCGCCTGCACGATCGATGAGGATGCGGGCCAGCAGACGGCCGATGCGGCCGAAGCCGTAGAGCACGATGTCGCGAGCTGTGCCGTCTTCGCCATTGGTGCCTGCGACCGACGCGAGCTCCGTGGACACGAAGTCCTCGACGGAGTCGGACTGTTCCTGCTGCTTCTGGATGAGACGCCCCAAGTCGATCCGGGTGGGACCCAGGTCGAGTTCGGTCAGGGCTCGTACGATCCTGAGAGTCACTTCGATGTCGAGTTCCTCGCCGAGGAAGTGGCGGGCATAGCGGTGAGCCTTGATCATCCCGATCACCGACTTGTTCAGCAGCGAACGGCCGAACAGTGTCAGCACCACATCGTTCTCGCGGTACAGGCGTCCGGTCAATGGTATGAGTTCTTCGGCGGCAGTCTGCTTGTTCGCCCATTCGTTCAGGCGAGCCGTCGTTGCGTCAGTCAAAGGTCGTGTCTCCTCGGTCAGTTGGCGAATTCTCGTCCAGTCTATCGCTTCGCCTACTCGCGTTTCGTCTGGTGTTCGTCGAGGCGTCGGAATCCGAGCAGCGTGAGTGCGACGATGCCCGCGCCGGCCAGCAGCGCGCCGAGGCTCTGGGCCTGGACTTTGGGCTCGACGAAGCGGTACTCGGGTGACGAGTCCTCCGGCGGACGGGGTGGCTGTGCAGTCCCGATCCAGGCTGCGACGAAGAGGATGATTCGGGCGAAGATATTCATCGTCAGCATGATCGCAATGATCGAACCGAAGACGCCCGCGGCCTTGTTGCCGGAGAAGATCTCGACGAGGACAGTGGCCAGATTGAGCAGGATCGTGAATGCTGCAGCACCGAGGAGTGAGCCTCTGATCTTGGCTCTCTTGCCCACCGGATGATCGGGCAGCATGGTGAACAGGAACATGAAGATCAGCCACGCGGCACCGAGCGTGATGATGAACGGAACGATTCTCAACAGGCTCGATGCCCACCCGCCGAGGTTGAGTGTCTCACTGATGACTGAGCCCAGGCCGGTGCCGACGATAGTCAGCGCCACGGTGAGCAGCAGGCCGATGATGAGCCCCAGGAGGGTGAGTACGTTGTTGAGGATCTTCTTGATGAAGGACTGGTCGGGGACCACATCGTCGAAGTCCGCGTGCAGTTGAGCTCGCACGGCGGCACCGAGGTTGCCGATGAATCCCTGCCCTGTGTAGAGGGCGGAGAGAATGGCGATGATGCCGACCGACTGCCAGCTGGTGAGGAACTCCTCGAGCTGTTCGGTCAGGGACGAATTCCCGCCGATGTTCGATTCGATCTGCTCGACGACGACCGGAAGCAGGTCCGGACGCACAACGTCGAGGACGAAACCCAGACTTGCGAAGGTGAACATGGCGATCGGCATAACCGCGAGGACCAAGAAGTAGGTGATTGCCGCGCCGAACTGCTTGCCCAACCGCTCGCCGAATCGTTTGACGGCCCGCATGAGATGGGCGGGCCCCGGCTGAGAGATGGCGTTGTGGCCGACTTCGACGACGGTGTTGCGTGAGGCCAGTACTTTGGCTGGTGCCACTTCGTGCTCCTTCGATCTTGACCCGCAGATGTCTGTTTCAACACTATCCTCTGGGAACGCCCTGAGTGCGAAGGGCCGCGCCTCAATCCAGACTTTTGACCATGCTGGCACTGTTTTCGACAGTCCAGCCCGCCGATCTGATCATGTCCTCAGGTTCCGGGCCCGCGAAGAACCTCAGCGGATTCTCCGGCTGGGCTGTCACGCTCATGGAGGCGCTGGGTCCGCTCGGAGTCGGCTTCTCGGTCTGCATGGACACCATCTTCCCGCCCATCCTCAGCGAATTGGTGTTGCCGCTGGCGGGCTTCACCGCCAGCCAGGCTGACCACTGCAGGAAGTGCGGTATGGAACACCATCCTCATCGTTGCAGGCGTCTATATCGGCCAGAACTGGTCGGTCGTGGAGGCCTACGCAGGTTACTTCCAGACGCTGGTCATCGTGGCCGTGGTCGTCTTCGTCGCCGTATGGATCGTACTCACGGTGCGCAAACGCCGACGTTCCAAGGCTGCGGCCCGCACCATCACAGCCAGGCCGCAGCGGTGTGTTGTTCCGGAACTTCCTCGCCGGGGCGGACGGGACCGGGGGCCGTGCCCTCGCCGAAGGGCGATCCGCCCAGCTTCTCCCGACCGTGAGGCGAGAGCCAGCCAGCGAGATCGGGGCCCTTGGGGACGATCTGCGTCGGGTTCACATCGACGTGGACGATGTAGTAGTGCTGTTTGATCTGCGTGAAGTCCACGGTGTCGCCGAAGCCCGGGGTCTGGTAGAGATCGCGTGCATAGCCCCAGAGATTTTCGAAGTCGCGCAGAGTCTGTCGATTGCACTTGAAATGGCCGAAGTAGACCGGGTCGAAGCGAACCAGAGTGGTGAATAGACGGACATCTGCCTCGGTGATGGAGCTTCCCATAAGGAACCGAGAACGGCTCAGGCGTTCCTCAATGGTGTCCAGGGCAGCGAACAGGCGATCGAAGGCAGCCTCGTAGGCTTCCTGGGAACCAGCGAATCCGCAGCGGTAGACGCCGTTGTTGATCTCGGTGTAGATCAGGCGCATGACCTTCTCCATCTCCTCCCGAGACTCCTCGGGCCACAGGTTCGGCGCACCCTCTCTGTGATACTGCTTCCACTGGGTGGAGAAGTCCTCGGTGATCTGGGGGAAGTCGTTCGTCACCACAGCACCGCTTGCAATATCGACCATGGCAGGCACGGTGATTCCGCGCGGGTAGTCGGGGAACCGCGCGAAGAATGCCTGTTGCAGACGTTCGATGCCCAGGATCGGATCCACACCGCCGGGATCGAGGTCGAAGGTCCACGACCTCTCGTCATGTGTGGGTCCCGGCAAACCGATCGAGATGACGTTCTCGAGCCCAAGCAGTCGGCGCACGATGATCGTCCGATTCGCCCACGGGCAGGCGCGAGCGGCGATGAGCCGGTAACGGCCGGGCTCGACCGGCCACTGTGAGTCAGGATCGGCGAGGATCCGATCTTCGATGTAGTTCGTATCCCGAGTGAATGCCTCACCCTTGGCCACGTAGCTGTTCATCTTGCTGCCGTCATCGGACATGATGTTCTCCTTCGCAAAAGGGCCTCATCGGCCGCGCTGAGTCCCAGCCTACGTCTCACCATCACAGTTCGCGGCAGGCTGGTCAGTCGGCATAGAGTGCGTCGATGTCGGCTGCGAAGTCCTTGCTGATGAGGTGACGCTTGACCGACTGCTTTGCCGACAGGTAGCCGTTGTCTTCGCTGAGCTCAACGGGCAGGATGGCGAACCTCTTGATGCCCTCCGCCCGAGACACCGTCCTGTTGACGCTCTCGATCGCCTTCTCGATGGTGGCTCTCACGGATTCGTCGGAGGATGCCTGGCGCAGATCCATCTCGGGCAGGTCGTGATTCTTCAACCACGTCGGCAGCATCTCTGAGTCGAGGAAGATGAGCGCAGAGATGTACTTTCGCTTGTCGCCGATGACCACAGGCTGACCGATGAGCGGGTGGCGGCGCAGAGCGTCCTCGAGCGGGGCCGGCGCAATGTTCTTTCCGCTCGAGGTGACGATGAGCTCCTTTTTGCGACCGTTGATCGTGAGGTAGCCGTCCTCGTCGAGGGAACCGAGATCGCCGGTGGCGAACCAGCCGTCGTGGAACTCCTTGTCAGTCGCCTGCGGGTTGTTCCAGTACTCCCGGAAGACGGGGACGCCCTTGGCCAGGATCTCGTTGTCGGGGGCGATCGCCACGCTCACACCGGGCAAGGGCACTCCGACTGTGCCGATCTTGGCCTTCTGTGGGACATTCACGGTGATCGGGGCCGTCGTCTCCGTCAGGCCGTAGCCCTCGAGAACGATGAGGCCGACTCCGCGAAAGAAGTGGCCGAGGTGAGCACCGAGGGGCCCACCGCCGGAGACCGCGTGGCTGACGTTGTTGCCCATGATCGTCCGGAGCTTCGAGTAGACGAGCTTGTCGAAGAGCGTGTGCTGCAGTTTGAGTCCGACCGGGACTTTGCCGGCATCCATGGCCTTGGAGTAGGCCACCGCGACCTGTTCGGCCCGGCGGAAGATCTTCTCCTTGCCGCCGGATTCGGCCTGGGCCAATGCGGAGTTGAAGACCTTCTCGAAGACGCGGGGGACGCCGAGGATGAACGACGGGCGGAAACTGCCCAGCGCATCTGTGAGTTTCGTCAGGTCGGACTGGTGGGCCAGCAGGGCGCCGGAGCTGATCGAGAGAACCTCGATGAAGCGGGCGAATACGTGAGCCTGCGGCAGGAACAGCAGGCACCGCATGCCTTCGGTGAAGACCTCGGGGATCTGCTCCTGTGCGGCCTGTACGGTCTGAACGAAGTTGCCATGCGTGAGGACGCAGCCTTTGGGCTTGCCCGTGGTGCCGGAGGTGTAGATGAGGGTGGCGGCCGAATCGGCTGTGACCTGCGAGCGCTGAGCTTCGAGAGCGTCGTCGCTGATCTGTCGGCCGACGGTTTCGAGCTCAGCGAAGGCTCCCTGATCCCAGACCCACAGCTGTGGGGCCGCGATTCCGGCGGCGGCCGCGGCGGCTTCGACCCGATCGGCATGCTCACGTGTGCTGACGAGTCCGCGGCCCACGTCCGCATCCTTGATCATCCAGGCCAGCTGATCTTCGGCGGAGGTGTCGTAGAACGGCACGGAGATCGCTCCGGCGAACCACACAGCGTAATCGCTGAGGGTCCATTCGAAAGAGGTGGGTCCGAAGATCGCAACTCGGTCTCCGACCTCGACACCAGATGCGATGAGTCCCTTGGCCGCAGTCCGAACCTGCGTGAGGAACTCGCCGGCGCTGACCTCTGCCCAGTCATCCTCGTCCGGTTTCGCCAGCAGAGCTCGGCTCGGGTTCTCTGCGACCTTCGCCAGGAGGATATCGGTCGTCGATGACGTCGCGTCGACCTCGAAGCCGACGACGGGTGTGGTTGACTGGGGCATTGTCGCTGGACTCATGAGGTCTCCTTCGTGGCATAAGTTACTGCCCGGTCATACTACTGGGCTGGCGTCGTGAGGTGAAATCGCTCACGTTTGGAAGCTCAAACCCTCGTGACGCCTCTATCTGGCAGTCTAGCCAAGTCGAAGAGGGGAGTCTTCAGAGTACGATGGTCGAAACCCGCTCACGCCCAGTCAGTGAAGGAAGGTAATGACGACGAATCCTGAGGAGACCGGTTTCCGCTACGACGCGGTGCTGGCCGAGAAGATCGAGAAGTCGTGGCAGCACACATGGGAACAGGCGGGAACATTCCACGCCCCGAACCCCACCGGTGATCTGAGCCTGACTGCAGATCTCGGTC
Source organism: Brevibacterium sp. (assembly GCA_030457025.1). Taxonomy (GTDB): domain Bacteria; phylum Actinomycetota; class Actinomycetes; order Actinomycetales; family Brevibacteriaceae; genus Brevibacterium. Next base: position 27,071 of record JAKDSA010000001.1, read on the forward strand.
GACAGGATGAGGAATCCCCCTATAGTCCGCCACAGGGCCTCGGTGAGCGTGAGTCCCTCTACATCATGGACATGTTTCCCTATCCCTCGGGAGCAGGTCTGCATGTCGGTCACCCCCTGGGCTACCTGGGTACGGACGTGTACGGCCGGTATCAGCGGATGCGCGGGCACAATGTCATGCACGCACTGTCCTATGACGCCTTCGGTCTGCCCGCCGATCTGTACGCAGTCCAGACGGGACAGCACCCGCGCATCACGACGGATGCGAACATCACGAACATGACACGTCAGCTGCGTCGGCTCGGGCTCGCCCACGATGCCCGCCGCAGCTTCGCCACCACCGACGATGACTTCGTCCGGTGGACCCAGTGGATCTTCCTGCAGATCTTCAATTCCTGGTATGACCCGGAGGCCAGGACCGACGGCGAAGACTCCGTCGGTGCCGCACGCCCGATCACCACGCTGATCGAGTCGTTCGAACAGGGAACCAAGCAGACGCCCGACTCTCGCCCCTGGTCCGAGCTCAGCTCGGCCGAGCAGGAGAACATCCTGCAGGACTACCGATTGGCCTACGTCTCGGAGTCCCCGGTCAACTGGTGCCCGGGATTGGGCACCGTGCTCGCGAACGAGGAAGTCACCTCCGAGGGGCTGTCCGAGCGCGGCAACTTCCCCGTCTACACTCGTCGTCTGCGGCAGTGGAACATGCGCATCACTGCCTACGCCGACCGTCTCATCGACGATCTGGACGACCTGGATTGGCCCTCGGCAGTCCGCAGCATGCAGGTCAACTGGATCGGCCGCTCCAAGGGTGCTCTGCTGCGCCTGCCGGTGGCCACGTCACAGTCCCAGGTCGAGGTCTACACGACCCGACCGGACACGCTCTTCGGTGCCACCTATCTGGTGCTCAGCCCCGAGCATCCGCAGGTTGCCGAGCTCACCGCCGCCCACTGGGACGAAGCGACGCCCGATTCGTGGCGCGGTGGTCACCCCACCCCCGCCGAGGCGATCGCCGCCTACCAGCGCGCGGCAGCGTCGAAGACCGATGCTGATCGTCAGCAGAGCAGAGACAAGACCGGAATCTTCACCGGATCCGATGCGGTCAATCCCGCGACCGGTGAGCAGATCCCCATCTTCATCGCCGACTACGTGCTGATGGGCTACGGCACCGGCGCCATCATGGCAGTGCCGGCTGAGGACGCCCGAGACTGGGACTTCGCGAAATCCTTCGGACTGCCTTACGTGCGCACCGTTGCGCCGCCGGCCGACCATGATGAGGACGCTGCCTTCACCGGAACCGGCGTGATGATCAACTCATCCAATGACGAGATCGACATCAACGGCCTCGAGATCGATGCTGCGAAGGCGAAGATCACCGAATGGCTGTCCGACCGAGGTCTGGCCACCGAGTCGACTCAGTACCGTCTGCGGGACTGGCTGTTCTCCCGCCAGCGCTATTGGGGCGAACCCTTCCCGATCGTCTACAACGAGGCGGGCACGCCCATTGCCCTGCCCGATTCCATGTTGCCGGTAGAGCTGCCCGAGGTCGATGACTTCGCTCCTCGGACGTTTGCCGCCGATGATGCCGACAGCGAACCGGAACCTGCCCTGGGCCGGAACCGGGACTGGGTCGAGGTCGAACTCGACCTGGGCGACGGGCCGCAGAAGTACTACCGCGAGACGAACACGATGCCCAACTGGGCCGGATCGTCCTGGTACCAGCTGCGCTACGCCGACCCGCACAACACCGAACGTCTCGTGGACCCGGTCAACGAGAACTACTGGTTGGGCCCGCGGGAATCCAAGCCGCGCGGCGGTGCCGACCTCTACGTCGGCGGTGCCGAGCACTCGGTTCTGCACTTGCTCTACGCCCGGTTCTGGCACAAGATCCTGTTCGACCTGGGCCACGTCACATCGTCGGAGCCATTCCACCGTCTGGTCAATCAGGGCTACATCCAGGCCTACGCCTACACCGACTCACGTGGGATCTATGTCCCCGCAGCCGAGGTGGAGGAGAAGACCGATGCCAACGGTGAGTCGAGCTTCTGGTACGACGATGCGCAGGTCAACCGTGAGTACGGCAAGATCGGCAAGTCCCTGAAGAACTCCGTCTCGCCCGATGAGATGTATGACGCCTATGGTGCTGATACGTTCCGCGTCTATGAGATGTCCATGGGACCGATTGAACAGGCTCGCCCCTGGGAGACGCGCGCTGTCGTCGGCGCCCAGAGGTTCCTGCAGCGAGTGTGGCGCCTCTTCGTGGATGAGACCACCGGCGAGTCCGTGATCAGGGACGGCACATCCGACCCCGCGACGCTCAAAGTCCTCCACCAGGTCATCGACGGTGTCCGTGACGACATGGACCACCTGCGCTTCAATACCGCGATCTCGAAGCTGATCGTGCTCACAAACCACGCGACGAAACAGGGCGGAGCCACAGCGGACGTCCTCGAGCCGCTGGTCATCATGCTCGCGCCCTTCGCACCCCACCTGGCCGAAGAACTCTGGACGAAGCTCGGCCACACCTCGACGCTGACCTACGCGGTTTTCCCCGCAGCCGACCCACAGCATCTGGTCGCCGACCAAGTCACCTGTGTCGTCCAGGTCAAGGGCAAGGTCCGTGCGCGGCTCGAGGTCGACCCCGACATCTCGTCCGAGGAACTGGAGAAGCTGGCACTGGAATCGCCGAATGCGCTCAAAGCGCTCGACGGGGCCGGGGTGCGCAAGGTGATCGTTCGTGCGCCCAAACTGGTCAATATCGTCCCCGACGCCTGAGACACGGCGTCTGCCCGGAAGGGTTGAACACACATGACAATGGAAGCCACTAGGGACGAGATTCGGCACACCTTGGGTGTGAGACCGACAATCGATCCTGCGACGGAAGTCGCCCGTCGAGTCGAGTTCCTCGCCGACTACATCCTGACCACTGGTGTCAAGGGTCTGACCTTGGGCATCAGCGGAGGGCAGGACTCAACGCTGGCCGGACGGCTGTGCCAGTTGGCGGTCGAGGATCTGCGCCGGCGTGGGGCCGTCGCCGAATTCTGGGCGATGCGCTTGCCGCATCACGTCCAGACCGATGAGGATGACGCCCAGGATGCGATGGAATTCATCCGGGCCGACAATGAAATCGTCATCAACATCGGATCGGCCACTGACGCGGCGGCAGCCGAGTACGGGACCGCTACCGGAGATGCCATCACCGACTTCGGCAAGGGCAACGTCAAGGCACGGATGCGGATGATCGCACAATTCGAACTGGCGGGAGAGAAGCGGCTCCTCGTCGCCGGTACCGATCATGCTGCCGAGGCGATGACCGGCTTCTTCACCAAATTTGGTGACGGTGCCGCCGATGTCGTGCCGCTGGCCGGGCTGAACAAACGACAGGGTCGAGCGCTGCTTGACCACCTCGGCGCTCCTGAGCACCTTGTGCGAAAGGCTCCGACAGCGGATCTGCTCGATGACGAACCGGGCCAGACCGATGAGTCATCACTGGGACTCAGCTATGACCAGATCGACGACTTCCTCGAGGGGAAGGACATCGATGAGTCTGCCGCGGCGGCGCTCGTCGAAAAGTACCGTGCCTCCGAGCACAAACGTCGGACCCCGGTGACCCCGACCGATTCGTGGTGGATTCGTCACTGACCTGTCAATCGCCGCGAAGCCCTGTGCCGTGCGAAGCCTTGTGACTGAAGCGAACATGTGACGGAGTCAATGCGGCGATGATCTTGCACGCACTGATGGTGAGGGACTCGATTCGAGTCCCTCACCATCATGGTTCTCGGCTGCTCTCGACTCAGGCGACGAGTCCGAGCTCCAATGCCGTTTGGTTGAACTCCCACCGGGCGGAGACGAACCTGTCACCGAGGCTCTCACCGCGACTGCGCGCCTCCGTGTACTCTCTCCAGCCGCCCTTGCGAGAGTCTCCGGGACGGATCTCTCGCTTGGTCTGATCGGCGGCGAGCTGCCGTGTCTCCTCGTTGACCCAGATCGACAGTGCTTCAGCCGCGCGATAGAGATTCATGAACGCGGTGTGGGAACGCGGGTTGTCGAAGCTGGACTTCGCGAATTCCTTCCTGAATGTGTGCAGGGGCGCGAGCTCGTTCACTTCGAGAGTCCCGTAGGTCGCATCGAGGCGCAGCGACTGAACCAGGCCCGCAGAATCCGGGAGCAGATCCAGGATCCGATGGGCTCGGTCCTCATCGGGCAGCACAGTGACCTCCTCGTCGACGGGGGTCAGGCCCAGAGTGTCGAGGCGCCCGCGCTCAGTGCTCAGCAGCTGGCGCAGGGAATCGATCTGTCTCTGCGCCCGCCGCCACTCACCATGGAACATCAGCAGAGCGACGATGACTCCCAAGCACAGAATCAGACCCATGATCCAGGCGAACGGATGCAGTCCGGGCACGGCGAAGACCACGATGCCCAGCACGCTGAGCACCGCGAATGTCACCGCCGCCGGTGAGTTGGTCAGGAAATCCAAGAAACGCTTCACAATTCCAAGGGTACTGTTTCAACCTGCAGATATCGTGGAACCTAGTGGCATATAGTGTGGCTGAAATGCTGGGACGAAGCAGGGAGAACACGGGTTGAAGATTTCAGTCATCGGGTGCGGGTACCTGGGCGCTGTTCACGCGGCGGCCATGGCATCACTGGGACATGAGGTTGTCGGCGTCGACGTCGACGCCGACAAAGTTGCGGCCCTGACGTCGGGTCGGCCACCCTTCTTCGAGCCGGGGCTGAGTGAATTGCTGGTGAAGGGTCAGGAACTCGGCAGTCTCGAGTTCACCACCGATGTCTCGCGTGTCGCGGACTCGCAGATCCATTTCGTGTGTGTCGGGACTCCGCAGAAGCCCGGAGAGTTCGCTGCCGATGTCACGTATGTCGATGCTGCTGTGGATTCGCTTGTTCCTCATCTGACTTCGACGTCGGTGGTTGTGGGCAAATCCACTGTTCCGGTTGGGACTGCTGAGCGTCTGGCCGTCGCACTGGTGCCCACTGGGGCTGCCCTCATGTGGAATCCGGAGTTCCTGCGTGAGGGCCATGCCGTTGAGGACACACTGCACCCGAACCGTCTGGTCTACGGAGTCGCTGACGGTGAAGCCGGCGAGCAGGCCACGGCGGGCCTCGACGAGGTGTATGCGACGATGCTGGACGAGCAGACGCCGCGAATGGTCACGGACTTCGCCACCGCCGAGCTGGTCAAGACCGCGGCGAATTCGTTCTTGGCCACGAAGATCTCGTTCATCAATGCGATGGCTGAGCTGTGTGAGGCCTCGGGCGCGGACGTGACCCAGTTGGCGGATGCGATCGGGATCGATGATCGCATCGGGCGGAAGTTCCTCAATGCCGGCCTCGGGTTCGGCGGTGGGTGTCTGCCCAAGGACATCCGCGCTTTCATGGCACGGGCCGGCGAGTTGGGTGCCGATCAGGCGGTGGCGTTCCTCAAGGAGATCGATTCGATCAATATGCGTCGGCGTGTGCGCATGGTCGACATTGCTCGGGATACCTTGGACGGGTCGTTCATCGGGAAGAAGATCACGGTGCTCGGAGCCGCGTTCAAGCCCAACAGCGATGATGTTCGGGATTCGCCGGCTCTGGCGGTGGCGCGGTTGATCGCGACGCAGGGCGGTGTGGTGACGGTGACGGATCCGCAGGCGATCGACAATGCAGCGATGACGTTTCCCGAGTTGAACTATGTGGCTGATACCTCGCAGGCGCTGGCTGATGCTGATGCTGTCCTGCTGCTGACGGAATGGCAGGAGTATCGGGACCTTGATCCGGTGGCCACTGCGTCCTTGGTGGCGGGCAAGGTCCTCATCGACGGTAGGAACGTGCTGACTCCCGAGGTGTGGCGCTCGGCCGGCTGGACGTATCGGGCGCTGGGCCGTCCATGAGGATCGGCTTGGTCACCGACTCCACCGCGCAGCTGTCGGCGGCAGAAGACGCCACGCTGCGGGAGGTCACCGGTGATCTCTTCGCCGTCGTTCCACTCACGGTGCTCGTCGGCGGGATTGCCTTCGCAGACGGGGAGCTCGAGCCTGCAGACCTGTGCCAGAAGATGGACGAAGGTGCCGAGGTGTCGACTTCCATGGCGACACCCGCCCAGTTTGCGAATGCCTACTCGACGCTGATCGACCAGGGTGCCGAGGCGATCATCACGGTGACCATGTCGGGCGAACTCTCAGGAACACGGGACTCGGCAGTCGCCGCAGCCCAGAACGAGGAGTCGCTGATCAACGTCGTCGACTCCCGGACCACCTCAGCCGGCCTGGCCGGGGCTCTGTCGATCGCGGCCGCCGGGATCTCACAGGGTCACGACGTGGCATCGATCGCCGGCACTGTCGCCGACTGGTGCGCTGCAGAGACCCGAACCGCATTCGCTCCAGAGACCTTGGAACACCTGCGCCGCGGCGGTCGCATCGGTGCCGCGTCCTCGTTGCTGGGCCGGGCACTGCAGATCGTTCCGGTGCTGGGACTCAGCGCCGGTGCCGTGGCGCCTGTCGGCAGGGTCCGCACCCGCGCGAAGGCACTTGAGCGCATGGCTGCGTTGGCCGGCGAGTTCGCGGCAGAGATCGCCTCCGATGAGCAGGAGGTCTACGTGGAGATCCAGCACGCCGATGGTCAGCTCTCCCACCCCGATGTGGTCACGCTGCGTGAGACGATCGAGGCCCTCGGCCTGTCCACTACGTTTCGCACACTGTCGGCCATCATCACCGCCCACGTCGGTGCCGGCACGATCGGAATCACGGTCCAGACCCGGCCCTGAACGTCACACCACTCCTGTTTGTCTGACTGTGCACGAATGTTCGACTCGTGTGCATTTGGGTTGTGGACCCCTGAACGGTTTCCACAAGCGACGTTTCGGCCCTGGTGCGATCGAGGCATCCGCCCATAGCTTGTCGACATGGCTGTCTCTCCCGATGATCGCTTCGCAGGCCTCATCAACTCCAGCGCCGAACGCGGCGGCTGGGTCCCCGGAGACGTCTTCGACAGCGACAGCGAAGGAGAGGAGGAGCCGGTCGAGCCGCGCCGCGTGCGCCTGCCCATCCTCGTGGCATTGGCAGTGGCAACCATTGCTGTGCTCGTCATCGCCTTCCTCATCTTCCGACCGATCCCGCAGCACGCCGCCTCCGAGGAACACATGGGTTCCGCCGAGGGCAGTGGCACCGAGCCCGATGACAGCGTCGGCACTGACTCCGGCGACGGCGCCGGCACGAGTGCGGAGAAGGAAGGCACACAGCCGGGACAGGGCCATGCAGCCCCGGGACAGGGGCAAGAAGAATCTGACCCCGCACAGACCGCGGCGGCGTCTGCAGCCCAGAGCGCCGGGTCCGGCGCAGTCATCGTCCACGTCACCGGGGCGGTGCACAGACCCTCTGTCGTGAGCCTGAGAGCCGGAGATCGAGTCCAGGACGCGGTGGAGGCCGCAGGCGGGCTGAAGGAACATGCGGATGCGGAGGCGATCAACCTCGCCCGCGTCCTCCACGACGGCGAGCAGATCCACATCCCCGTCCGCGGAGAGGAAGCAGAACCCGGTCGGGCTGATTCCGGCAGTGCCGCAGACAGCGCAGCAGGGGAATCCGATGGTGGCCCCTCCGATGGTGCGGCGCCGGGGGCGAACCCGGGTGCGAAGGTCGATCTCAACACGGCTGACCTCACAGCTCTGCAGACGCTGCCGGGCGTCGGACCGGTGACCGCAGAGGCGATCATCGCCCACCGTGAAGAGCAGCCCTTCGGCCACGTCGAGGATCTGCTGCTGGTGCAGGGGATCGGGCCCAAGACCTTCGAGAGTCTCAAAGATCTTGTCGTCGTCGGATAGCACCAAGTGGGTCAGAGACCGGTGGGGGGCCATTCTCGGCTGGGTGGCCTCGGTTGCGAAGGTCTGGCCCGGATCAGTTCGTCTGCTCATATGCGCGATGAGCCTGTGGGCCACCGCCCTCTCGGCACCCGGACCTTGGGTGCTCTTCACCGCCCCTGTCCTCGTCGGTATCGGATTCCTCTGCCTGCGCAGACACCACCACCTCGGTGTCCTCCTCATCATGTTCGCCTGCCTGCTCGCGGTGCAGACCACGCTGCTCGGTACAGCCCGCGGAACTGATGAGGTGACCGAGGTGGAGGGCATGGTCGTCGGGCACAGTCAGCCGGGCGCCTCCGGGTGGTCACGGCTGACGCTGCTGACCTCGACCGGTGTCACCGAGGTGCTCAGCCCCTCCGTCCCACCCGATGGTTCGCACGTGTCGTTGCGCACCGAAGCCCTCGATGACATCCGCCTGAGCAACGCCGATCCCAAGGTTCTGCGGGCACCGAACAGGCTGTGGCAGTGGCGAGGAGACCTGCGCATGCAGCTGCGGCTTGACTCGCTGGCCTCGGGACACAGCGGCGGAGCTTTGCTGCCGGGACTGGTCGTCGGAGACACCGCACCACAGGACGCACGGATGAAAGACGACATGCGCGTGGTGTCCCTGACCCACATTTCGGCAGTCTCCGGCAGCAATGTCACGATCGTCAGCCTCGGGGCCGGACTGGTTGCCGGACTGTGCAGGGCCGGACCCAGAACCCGTGTCGCCGTCGGGGTGCTCACCTGCGTGGGGTATGTCTTCGTGGTCGGATTCGAACCCAGTGCCATCCGTGCGGCAGGTATGGCGATCGCGGTCGCTCTGGTGTTCCTGCGTGGGGGAGGGATATCACCGGTGGCGGCGATGAGTTCGACCGTGTGCCTCCTGCTCAGTCTGGTCCCCGTGCTGGCGACCTCGGTGGGGTTCGTGCTTTCTGTCGTCTCGACTGCCGCAATCATGTTCGTCGTTCCGATCGTCCTCAGGCGCCTGCGCCTGCATCTGTCGATGGTCCCCGCCATCGTCATCAGTGCCCTCATCGTGCCCTTGGTTGCCCAGCTGGCGTGCACACCCGTGCTCGTGGCGATCGATCCCCGCATCGGACTGTGGTCGGTGGCGGCGAATGCCCTGGCAGCACCCGCGGTCCTGCCTGCCACGATTCTCGGGTTTCTGTCTCTGGTGTGCGGGGGCCTCGGACTCGTCGGTGTCCCAGGGCTCCTGTGGTGTGCTGGGCTCCCGGCCTGGCTCGGTTCGCTGTGCGCATGGTGGATCGTTGCCGTGGCCAGAGTCTGTGCCAACCTGCCGGGGGCGGCACTCGACTGGCCGCCGCCTCCCTGGGGGACGATGGCGGCGGTCGGCCTCCTCGCCGTGCTGACCGTTGGCATGTGGCTGATTGTGCGCAGAAAGCTGTGGGGAGTCCCAGTCATCGTCCTCTGCATATGCCTGACCGCACTGATCATCGTTGTCGGTCGGACGAAGCCACCGGGGAACGACTGGCTGGTGATGGTCTGCGATGTAGGGCAGGGATCGGCCACGCTGATCAACCTCGGCGAGGGCCGCGGGCTCGTCGTCGATACTGGGAAGGACCCGAAGCCCGTCGACGTATGCCTCGACGAGGGCGGGATCGAGGACTTCGATCTTGTCATCTCCCATTTCGACGCCGACCACAGCGCCGGGTATGCGGGAACCACCTGGTCTCGGACTCTGCGCCGTCTGTGGGTGTCCGCCAACGTCGTCGGTGGAGAAGAGGTCCGAAGCATCGTCGAAGACACCGGCGCCGAGGTGGTGCCAACGACACGTGGACAAACGTTCGACGCCGGTGGGGCCCGGGTCGAAGTGCTCTGGCCGCCGCAGACGGTGCAGGAACGAGACCCCTCTGCGGAGGGGACCGAGGTGCGCAACGAGAACTCTCTGGTCCTGCGGGTCGACCAGGAAGGACTGAGCTATCTTGTCCCCGGCGATATCGGCGAGGACGAACAGTTCCTCCTCGCCCAGAGCCTTGAGGCCGTCGATGTGCTCATCGCGCCCCACCACGGCTCCTCCGACCTGTCAGAGGACTTCTTCACTGCCGCAGGCGCTCGCCTCGGAGTGATCTCTGTGGGTGAGAACAGCTACGGCCATCCCACGCCACAAGCCCAGCGAGCATTCGGCCCCGTCCCGGTCCTGCGCACCGATCTCTGCGGCACCATCGCAGTGTATGCCGATGCACGGTACAGCACAGGGAGGCACTGCGACAGAGCTCCTGGATGGATGCCCGGTTGAGTGAGCGAGCGAGTGAGCGCTTGAGCGCTTGAGTGAGCGGGCGAGGCTGAGCATGCCGACGGCTGTCGCGCATCGTGTCCGCGGCTAACGATAGGCTTGGCACATGGCAGTGAAGAAGACCCTGATTCCGTGGAGCTCTGCGAAGCCCGCGCCCATTGTGATGATCTCCGGGAACGAGCCGGTGCTCATCCGCATGGCCAAGGATCGGATCGTCACCGCCGCACGGAAGTCCGACCCGGAGGAGATCGAGTTCGACGCCGCCGGCTATCAGGGCGGAGAGCTGCTCATGGCCGCCTCACCCTCGCTCTTCTCCACCTCGAAGCTCATCGTCGTCGACAGCGTCGAGAAGTGCTCGGAGGCATTCCTCGCCGATGCGCTCGCCTACCTCGATGAGCCCAATGACGATGCCGTCGTTCTGCTCCTCCACGGAGGGGGCAATCGGGGAGCCAAGCTGGTCAAGAAGATCGAGGCCAAAGGGTTCCCCCGGGTGGATGCGGCAGCGCTGAAGAGCGAGAGCGATCGTGCCAAATTCGCCCAAGGCCGGTTCAAGGCCGCGAAGAGGCAGATTGACGAATCTGGGATGGCGGCTCTCATGTCGGCGCTCGGGGCCGATCTGTCCGAACTCAACGCCGGAGTCGAACAGCTCGTCGAGGACACGGACGGAACCATCACCGCCCAGGTCGTCGACCAGTACTACGGCGGCCGCGTTGAGGCCACGGGCTTCAAGGTCGCCGACGCTGCAGTCGGGGGCGATGCGAAGAACGCGTTGAGTCTTCTGCGCCACGCATTGTCGACCGGTTCCGACCCGGTTCCGCTGGTTGCGGCGGTCGCGATGAAACTGAGGTCGATGGCCAAGGTGCAGGGGTTCTCCGGCTCGAGTGGCGAACTCGCCTCGGAGCTGAAGATGGCTCCCTGGCAGGTCGACCGTGCCAGGCGCGAGGTCCGGCGGTGGAACGAAGTCGCCTTGGGCCAGTCACTGATCGCCGCGGCCGAAGCCGATGAAGCCGTCAAAGGTGGAGGACGCGACCCCGTCTATGCCGTCGAATGGTTCGTCTCCGAAGTCTGCCGTCTGGCCCGCCAGCGCTGAGCGGTGAATGCACGAGGGGCCCGATCCGTTTGGATCGGGCCCCTCGCAGCTACAGCCTCAGCGATCGACTCAGAGAGCGTTGATCTGCGTGGCCATTCTCGACTTGTGGTTCGCAGCGTTGTTCCTGTGCAGAACGCGCTTCGAAACAGCCTTGTCGAGCTTACGAGCGGCAACAGCATATGCCTGCTGTGCCTCTTCCTTCTTGCCGGCAGCAATGTTCTCGCGGACGACGCGAACGGAGGAACGAACTTCGGTCCGCACAGCCTTGTTGCGCTGGCGAGCCTTCTCGTTGGTCTCGATCCGCTTGATCTGTGACTTGATATTAGCCAATTTCAACACTCTTTCGTGTTAGTGGAGCATGGTCGTGAGGGCACATCTGACCGACATACTCATCTCCGCGGGGAAACACATCGATGATATCGAGTCCGATGGCATCTTCACCCGACCTCGGCGAGACACACGCCTTTGATGAAGATACTCAGCCAACGATACAGGCTGATTCCATCAGGCAGAAATTCTCGACTCCCGGTCTCAGCTCGGGCTTGGGACCAACCCGGGCCCGGGGTCAGCCTGCGTCGAGGTTCTTCGCGACCTGCTCGAAGATCTCGCGGGGCATGACCGAGCCTTCGCGACGGATGGATTGGGGATCGAGGCGGATCACCCGATCGAGGCGGACCTCGGAGGGCCTGCCCTGGGAGTCCCAGTCCCCGCTGCCGACATTCATCCACCGGGCGTAGCGGTCTTCGCGCACCTCGCCGACTCCACCCGGAATATGGTCCTTGCTGGTGAGCATCAGTGCCAGCACCCAGCGACCGTCCTTGCCGACGATCAGGGAGGGGCGGTCCTTGCCCTGGGAATGGTCCTCTTCGTAGGGCACCCAGCCCCAGACGACCTCACCCGGATCGGCATCGCCGTCGAGGTCGGGTGCATAGGAGACGTTGACCGCGCCGCGGTAGTCGCCCGGATAGTGACCGTCCTTCGCCGAGGTGGTGCCGCTTGACCGAGCATCTCCCTGAGGGGGACTGCTGGGACGGGGCCCTGGACCCCGCGAGTCCGCCTTCTTCTTCGCCTGTGATTCCCTGAGGAACTTGAAGCCTTCTCTGACGCCGATCCTAGCGACGCGACTGACCAGTGATTTCCAACTCATGTGCGCCAATCCTAATGGACGTAGCGCAGAACTGCTTCGACGGGGAAGTGGTCGGAGGGGTACGAGCCCTGCTCGGAGAAGGTGTTGATCCGTGTGGATACGGTGCGCAGGCCAGGCGAGGTCAGGATCCAGTCGATGCGTGGGTCCCCGTCCTTCGGCCCCCTGTACCGGTGGAAGGTGCCGATGTTCTCACTGGGCACGAGCGCCCCGGTGTCCGTGAGTCCCAGCTCGGTGCAGAAATAGTCGTAGACGGGGGAGCCGGTGGCGACATTGAAGTCGCCGGTGACGACGGACGGGCCGCTCGCCTCGGCGAGGTGCTGGGCCATGATCTTCCCAGATTTCAAGCGGGCCTGCTCGGACTTGTGATCGAGGTGCGTATTGAGCAGTCGCAGCGGATGTCCCGTGACCAGATCGCGAAAATCGACGACTGTGAGGGTTCGGGCGTGGGAGACGCCCCAGGATTCGGACGCGACGGTCTCCGGCTGTTCCGACAGCCAGCTGATGTCCACAGCGACGACGTCGAAGCGCGACGAGTCGTAGATGACGGCGGTGAACTCACCTGAATTGCCGCCCGCATGGCCCTCACCCAACCAGATGTATTCATCGGGAAGCAGGCTGATGAGCGTCTCGAGCTGATCGAGCTCACCCTCCTGCGTGCCGATGATGTGAGGGTGAGCCTCAGCAATCAGATCGGCGGTGATGGGCAGCCGCTTGGCCACGGGGTGTCCGTCCAGCGCGGGATACCTGAGGTTGAAGGTCATGATCGAGAAGTCGCTCATGGTCCAATCTTCGCCGATCAGTGTCGAAAGCGGGGGGTCGGGGTCAGGATCGTCAGGGAGTTCGAATGGGGTCGAAGATGCGTCGCCCGTATGCATCGGGGCGCGGAGGATTCCAGTCTGGTGCGCAACCCATGGAACAATGGAAGTTCTGGTCTGTCGAAGGAAGGGCGTTCATGTCACCTCAGGTGAAGCCGCAAGCACTCGAACGGATTTCGCCGTCCGCTACATCACCCGAGTTGATCCGCAATTTCTGCATCATCGCACATATCGATCACGGCAAGTCGACGCTGGCTGACAGGATGCTCCAGGTCACCGGGGCAGTCCAACCGCGCGATATGCGAGCTCAGTACCTCGACCGGATGGACATCGAACGCGAACGCGGAATCACGATCAAATCCCAAGCCGTGCGGATGGCGTGGGAGAACGAGGGTGCTCCCTACGCGCTGAACATGATCGACACCCCGGGACACGTCGACTTCAGCTACGAGGTCTCCCGGTCACTTGCCGCCTGCGAGGGAGCCCTGCTTCTCGTCGACGCCGCACAGGGCATCGAAGCCCAGACTCTGGCCAACCTCTACATGGCCATGGAGAACGATCTGACGATCATTCCCGTCCTCAACAAGATCGACCTGCCCGCCGCACAGCCCGAGAAATACGCGGAGGAGCTCGCCAACCTCATCGGCTGCGAACCTGAGGACTGCCTGCTCGTGTCGGGCAAGACCGGCGAAGGCGTCGAAGACGTTCTCGACCGCATCGTCTCGGACATTCCTGGCCCTGTCGGCGATGCCGATGCTCCGGCGCGGGCCATGATCTTCGACTCCGTGTACGACACGTACCGCGGCGTTGTGACGTACGTCCGCCTCGTCGACGGTGCGCTGCATCCCCGTGAGAAGCTGACGATGATGTCGACCGGCAGCACCCACGAACTCCTCGAAATCGGCGTCTCCTCACCGGAGCCGCACGCCACAAAGGGACTCGGAGTCGGTGAAGTCGGTTACCTCATCACCGGTGTCAAGGATGTTCGCCTGTCCAAGGTCGGTGACACTGTCACTTCGGCGTCGAAGCCTGCCGAGCAGGCGCTCGAAGGTTACCTGGAGCCCAAGCCCATGGTGTACTCCGGTCTCTTCCCGATCGATGGATCCGACTATCCCGTGCTGCGCGACGCCCTCGACAAGGTCAAGCTCAACGATGCCTCGCTGGCCTATGAGCCGGAGACCTCGACAGCGCTGGGCTTCGGCTTCCGCTGCGGCTTCCTCGGTCTGCTCCACCTCGAGGTCCTGCGGGACCGCCTAGAACGCGAGTACGACCTCGATCTCATCTCCACCGCGCCCAGCGTGATCTACGACGTCACCTTGGAAGACGGAACGGAGATGGAGGTGACGAACCCGAGCGAGTACCCAACTGGCAAGATCAAAGAGGTCAGGGAGCCCATGGTCCGGGCCACCATCCTCACCCCGAGCGAGCACATCGGCGCGGTGATGGAACTGTGCCAGACGCGTCGCGGCAACCTTCTGGGCATGGACTACCTGTCCTCGGACCGGGTCGAGATCCGGTACCGACTGCCCCTGGCCGAGATCGTGTTCGACTTCTTCGACCAGCTGAAGTCGAAGACCAAGGGCTATGCGACTCTCGACTACTCCGACGACGGCGAAGACGCGGCGGACCTGGTCAAGGTCGACATCCTTCTCACCGGTGATCAGGTCGACGCATTCTCCGCGATCGTCCACCGCGACAACGCGTATTCCTACGGTGTTCTCATGGCCGGCAAACTGCGCAAGCTGATTCCGCGCCAGCAGTTCGAGGTTCCGATCCAGGCTGCCATCGGTTCGCGCATCATCGCTCGCGAGACGATCCGGGCCATCCGCAAGGATGTGCTGAGCAAGTGCTACGGCGGCGACATCAGCCGCAAGCGCAAACTGCTCGAGAAGCAGAAGGAGGGCAAGAAGCGGATGAAGACAGTCGGCAGCGTCGAAGTGCCGCAGGAGGCCTTCATCGCCGCTCTGTCCTCCGATGAGCCAGAGACCAAGAAGGAATCCAAGAAGTAAGTGCCGACACAACCGACTGGTGAGACTCCACCGCTCGACGGTGCGCTGCCGGCCTCGGCCGGGGTCGGCGCGGACGATCGCGGGCTGAGTCTCTACGTCCACGTTCCGTACTGTCGAGTCCGCTGCGGATACTGCGACTTCAACACCTACACGGCAGAGGATCTGGGCCCCGGTGCCTCCCGTGACGACTACCGCAGCAATCTTGCCCGGGAGCTCGACCTGTCAGCCCGCGTCCTCGCCGAGGTGGGCGCGGGCGACCGCGTAGTGACGACGATCTTCTTCGGCGGGGGAACGCCGACCCTGCTGGCCGCCGAGGTGCTGGCCGGGGTGATGGACGACATCCGAGACCGCTATCGGCTGGCACCGGACGTCGAGATCACGACCGAAGCAAACCCCGACACATTGGACCCGACCTATATCGCGACGCTCGCGGCCGCCGGATTCAACCGGATCTCCTTGGGCATGCAGTCGGCCGTGCCCCACGTGCTGGCGACCCTGGATCGGACACACGACCCGGCTAAGATCCCTGATGTGGCGAGGTGGATCAAAGAGGCTGGTCTGGAGCTCAGCCTCGACCTCATCTACGGCACACCAGGGGAATCGATCGATGATTGGCGCCGGTCACTGGACGTGGCGCTGAGCAACGACGTCGACCACATCTCAGCGTATTCGCTCATCGTCGAGCCCGGCACGAAAATGGGGGCGATGGTTCGCCGCGGAGAGCTGTCGATGCCCGACGAAGACGACCTGGCCGACAAGTACGAGATTGCCGATGCCGCTTTGGCCGCCGCCGGTCTCAGCTGGTACGAGGTCAGCAATTGGTCGACCTCTGCCGAGACCCGCTGCGACCACAACATGGCCTACTGGCGCAACGCCGACTGGTGGGGCTTCGGTCCCGGCGCCCACTCGCACATCGGCGGAGTGCGGTTCTGGAACGCCAAGCACCCCCGCGCATGGTCCGACCGATTGCTTGCCGGTGATTCACCGGCCGTCGGTCGTGAGGTGCTGGGGGAGTCGACGCAGGAGATCGAACGGATCATGCTCGCTGCTCGCATCGATTCGGAGCTGCGCCTCGACTCGCTGGGCCAGGGCAGCGACGCGGCAATCAGGGCATTCGTCAAGCAAGGTCTTCTCGATGCGTCTGCTGTCGACGAAGGTCGGTTCGAACCCACACTGCAAGGTCGGCTGATGGCCGACTACATGGTCCGCATCCTCACCGACTACGTCTGAACCTGACTCCTCCATCCGATCTGGGGCAGTGTGATCTGAGTCGACGGCAGGGAGCACCTGCGCGTGCCGCCCGCGGCACCCACCAGGGACGCAGAGAAGCCGCTGTCATCGAATGCGATGACAGCGGCTTCTGTCTGCCCGGGGACGGCTCAGTTCATGTGACGTGCGTGATCACCTGAGGTGTTCAGATCACTTCACGAACTCGAAGACGAGCGGGAACTTATAGCCCTCACCCTTGTTCCCGGCGACGGCGGCGATGATGTAGAGCACCACATAGACGAGTGGGACGAGGAACGCAAAGAAATAGACGAAGAAGCCGAGGCCGAAGGTGACTATGGCGAGGGCGAATCCGATGACCATGAAGACGATGACTGCCACGAAGGTGGCTATGTAATTCGTGATCATAGCGTTGAGGCCCTGCCGGGAATGTTCGCGCACGTAGGGCGACTCGTCCTTCTTCACGAGGAACATGATGAGGGGGAGGAATCCTACGAAGATCGATCCGATGTGTGTCCACAGGACCGTGGTTCTTTCGCTCTCGTTGGCCTGCCAGAACACCTCGGAGCCGGGACCATAGGCATTCTCCGGCAGCATCTGCGAATTGAACATCGCCGGATTTCCGACAGGCTGCGCCGGACCGTAGCTATGGGGCGGCTGGCCGTAGGGCTGCTGCGCGTACTGTTGCTGGGCGTACTGTTGCTGGGAGCCATAGGGCTGCTGGGAGCCATAGGGCTGCTGGGAACCGTAGGGTTGCTGGTTCGGCTGCTGCGAACCGAAATGCTGTTGGGGATACTGATTCTGCTGAGCGCCGTAGCCCGGCTGGCCCGGTTGCTGAGAGGCGTAGTTCTGCTGGCTGTATGGCTGTTGTGGTCCAGAGGCCTGAGAGTAGTTCGGTGGCATGGGACGCGACTGGTCAGCGCCGTTGTTGGGCGTCTGGGGGTTATAAGACATGCGAGTCCTTTCAGAGCTTCTGGGTATTCACCTTAGTAGAAATGCCACCGAGCCGAATTGAGGAAAGCCCTAATGCTGTAGCAGATCGATCACATTCGCCCACAGCCTCAGCCGACCGTGACGAAGTCGATGAGCTCTTCGACCCGACCCGACAGAGTGGGTTCGACATCGGCGATGGTGCTGACCTTGCCCAGAATGCGCACCCAAGCTCTGGCCACGTCCCTGTGATCGGCATGCGGCCAACCGATGCGCGCCAGGATTCCTGTCTTCCAATCCTCACCCCGAGGCACGACAGGCCATTGCCTGATTCCGACGACATGGGGCTTGACCGCCTGCCAGATGTCGACATAAGGGTGGCCGATGATGTGGACGACGTCGCGGTAGCGCGAGTCGGCACGCACCGCCTCGGCGATCTTGGACTCTTTGGTGCCGGACACGAGATGGTCGGCGAGGACCCCGACACGGTGATCCTTGTCCGGACCGAATGCGGCGAGCTTGTCGGCGACGTCGTCCAGGCCGCCCAGCGGTTCGACGACGACGCCCTCGATGCGCAGATCGTCGCCCCAGATCTTCTCGACCAGCTCCGCATCATGTTTGCCCTCGACCCAGATGCGAGACCCTCGGGCCACCCGCGCCTTCGAGCCTGCGACCGCCCGCGACCCTGAAGCCGTGCGTCTGGGAGCCGATTTCTGCTTGGCCGGCAGTTTGATGTCGACGGGTCTGCCCTCGAGCAGGAAGCCGGGACCCAGGGGGAATGCACGGACCTTGCCCGCGCGGTCCTCAAGGTTGACCACGATTCCCGCGGTGGTCTTCTCAGCGCCGACGACGGCACCGACATACCCGCTCATCGCGTCTTCGAGGACCATTCCGAGCCCCAGTTCGACGGGTGTGGACTTCTTGGGCCGGTGCGAGGAGGGTGAAGAGCCTGCCAGCACATCGGGCCCGTAGCGATCAAAGGTATTCACGGTCAACCACCTTAACCAAGGTCTCGGCGCGATGGACGATGACCCGCTGGGACAGGGGGTGAAAGTGAAATCGGAATGCAAGAGGCGTAGAATTGGCACTCACTCAAGATGAGTGCCAAACGCAGGGCCGAACGCAGGGAGGAGACGAATGAACGACAGCAGGCGAGCACAGGTTCTGCGTGCGATCGTCGAAGACTTCGTCGCCACCAACGAGCCTGTCGGGTCGAAGGCCATCGTGCAACGCCACACGCTCGGCGTCTCACCAGCGACGATCCGCAACGATATGGCCCACCTCGAACAGGAGGGCTACATTGCGCAGCCCCACACCTCGGCCGGCCGCATCCCGACCGACCTCGGGTATCGGATGTTCGTTGACCGCATCGATGACTTCAAGCCGCTCACATATGCTGAGCGGCGCGCGGTCTTCCAACTCATCGATGGCAACGGGGATCTCGACGATATGCTCGACCGCACCGTGCGAGTGCTCTCCGGTCTGACCCACCAGGTGGCGCTGATCCAGTACCCGAGCGTATCTCTGGCCACGATCAAGCACATCGAGGTCGTGGGGTTGGGGGCCAACCGCATCCTCGTCGTCCTCATCACCGACGCAGGTCAGGTCGAACAGAAGATTGTGCTCACGCCAGGCTCCGTTGACGACGAGGCGCTGCGCGGAATCCGCGATGAGGTCAACACCGAATTCGCCGGTCAGAAATTGTCTCGCGTGATGGGTACGATCACGCCCAGCGCCGCGACTCAGAACGTGGACGGCACCCCTCCGAGCTCTGTGACGGAGCCCGGCCCAGTCGGAACGGACCTCGCCGCGGCGCTGACGCAAGTCCGCTCCGCTGTCACAGATCTCGTCATGACGACGCGTGAAGAGCGCATCATTATGGCAGGGACAGCGAACCTGGCTCGCTCCGGCAGGGAGTTCGGTGAGAAGATGGCACCGATCCTCGAAGCCTTCGAAGAGCAGGTCGTACTGCTCAAGCTCTTGACATCGATGGCAGAGGACCAGGACGAGATCAGCGTTCGGATCGGTCGTGAGAATACTCACGAGTCGTTCAGCTCGACATCGCTCGTAGCCGCCGAATATGGTCATGATGCGGGGCCCTCCGCGCGGTTGGCCGTGCTCGGGCCGACTCGGATGGACTATCCGACCACGATCTCAGCTGTGCGGGCCGTGGCAAAGTACGTCTCCTCCGTCCTTGATCAGAGCTAGATGCACCGACACGACAGCAAGCAGCGCAGCCCGAACAGGCACGACAACGCGAACAACCCACACCACCAGGGAGAGAGAAGTTTCTGTGGCCGATCACTATGAAACACTCGGAGTGTCCAAAGACGCTTCGGCGGCTGAAATCAAATCGTCGTACCGAAAGATGGCCCGGAAGTATCACCCCGATGTGAACCCCGGACACGAAGACGAATTCAAAGCCATTTCCCTCGCCTACGACGTACTCTCCGATTCGGAGAAGCGACGGAACTACGACATGGGCGGCGGCGAGAACGGACAGGGCTTCCCTGCCGGTGGCGGCTTCGGCGGCTTCGGAGACATCTTTGAGACCTTCTTCGGCGGGGGCGCCGGGTCGGCCGGTGGTCCGATGCCGCGCACACAGCGCGGCAAGGACGCACTCGTCGGAGTCAACATCGACCTCGAGACCGCCGCGTTCGGCGGAAACATCGACCTCGACGTTGCGACCGCAGTGGTCTGCGACACCTGCTCGGGTGCCGGAACACAGCACGGAACCTCTGTCGAGACCTGCACGCTGTGTCACGGCGCCGGCAGCGTCCAGCGCATGACCCGGACTCTGCTGGGCCAGATGGTGACCAACCAGACATGTAACTCCTGCCACGGCTATGGCACCGTCATTCCCAACCCCTGCCTCAACTGCCAGGGCGACGGGCGCGTGCGCAAACAGCGGACCATGAAGATCCGCATCCCCGCCGGAGTCTCCGACGGCACGCGCATCCAGCTCTCAGCCCAGGGCGAAGTGGGCCCCGGCGGCGGACCTGCCGGTGACCTCTTCGTCGAGGTCATGGTGGCCCGCCACGAAGTCTTCCAGCGCGACGGCGACAACCTGCGCGCCTCCGTCTCCGTGCCGATGACGGCAGCCGCACTCGGCGCCTCGATCCCGTTCGACACCTTCGACGGCTCTCAGGAGCTCTCGCTGGAACCGGGCATCCAGTCGGGCACCGTCGTCAAGCTTCCCGGGCTCGGCGCCACCCGACTGCGTTCGGAGACCCGCGGCGACCTCCTCATCACGGTCGACGTGCTGACCCCGGACAAACTCGACGATGAGCAGAAGGATCTGCTGTCCCAGTTGGCGGCGCTGCGCGAGGAGGAGACCCCACGCGCTCAGATCACCACCCAGAATCGTGGCATGTTCTCCCGGATGCGTGAGAAGTTCGCCGGTCGGTGAGTCTTCCCGTCTTCTTCTCGACCCTGGCCGCCGAGGCGGTCGTCGGTCATGTGCTCATTGTCGGTGAGGACGTGGCCGGGCATGCGGTCCGAGTCCGCAGACTCGGACCGGGGGACGAGCTCGAAGTCGTCGACGGATCCGGCACCCGGGTGCGCGGAACCGTTTCGAGTGCCTCGGCGAACGAGCTGGGCATCCATGTCACCTCGGTGACGCACACCGAAGCGAACCAACCACGGTTGGTCCTGGTGCAGGCCCTGGCCAAGGGCGACCGTGATCTGCAGGCGATCGAATCCGCCACCGAGATCGGAGTCGACGAGGTGGTCCCCTGGGCCGCCGAGCGTTCGATCGCCGATTGGCCCGCGAAGAAGCGCGACAAGCTGGCAGCCAAGTGGGACAACGTCCTGCGGGCAGCATCGCTGCAGGCTCGACGCTCCCGCTTTCCGCTGCGCCACGACCTGGTCCGCGGCACCGGACTGGCGTCGGCTCTGACTGAGACCGACACGGTCTTCGTCCTGCACGAAGCCGCCCAGCTGAAACTGTCCCGGGCCCTGGCCGCTGCGGATTCTCGATCCTCAAGTCGAATCGTCCTGGTCGTCGGGCCCGAAGGCGGAGTCGGCGACGCGGAGCTTGAAGCACTGGCGGCCATCGGCGCCGAAGCCGTGCTCCTGGGGCCCACGGTCCTGCGTTCGTCCTCGGCCGGAGCGGCCGGACTCGTCATGGCTCAGAATTCATTGGGCCGTTGGTGACGAAGCGGACTACGATGGAAGCACACAATTGCAGTACTCCCATAAGTACTCACAGTCACTAAGGATCATTCTGGACACCTCCACTCAGCCCACGAACTCTGTGAACCCCACACCTGTCGACCCGACACCATCGGACACAGTGCGTCTCGTGATCCCCGACTCCATCGATCTGGTCGAATTCTTCGGGCCGGGGGAGTCGAACCTGCGGAAGCTCGAACAGGTCTTCTCCGACCTCGATCTGCACGTGCGTGCCAACCAGGTGCAGGCCAGCGGCGACCCGAAGCGCGTCGAAGCATTCGTCTCGGTCATCGGCGAGCTCAAGAAGCTGCATACCTCCGGCCACCGCATCAATGACGAGACGATCGACAGGGTGGCGACGTTCTCCTCGGAGGGGACGGCCGCCTCGGCGGTGATGGGCACGAACATCCTGTCCGCTCGCGGAAAGTCTATTCGTCCCAAGACGATGGGCCAGCACGACTATGTCAAGGCGATCCGCAACCACACGATCACCTTCGGCATCGGACCTGCGGGCACGGGCAAGACGTACCTGGCCATGGCCATGGCGATCAACGCTCTGCAGCACAAAGAGGTCTCACGCATCATCCTCACCCGTCCGGCCGTCGAAGCCGGCGAGAGCCTGGGGTACCTGCCGGGAACGCTGAACGAGAAGATCGACCCCTACGTGCGGCCCCTCTACGACGCCCTGCACGACATGGTCGATCCCGAGTCGATCCCCCTGCTCATCGAAACGGGAACCATCGAGGTGGCACCGCTGGCCTATATGCGCGGGCGCACCCTCAACGATGCGTTCATCATCCTCGACGAAGCACAGAACACGACCGGTGAGCAGATGAAGATGTTCCTCACCCGTCTGGGCTTCGGAGCACGGATGGTCGTCACCGGTGACGTCTCCCAGATCGACCTGCCCGGCAAGACCCGCAGCGGTCTCAACGTCGTCCAGGACATCCTGACCGGAATCGAAGACCTTGAATTCTGCCATCTGGGCAGCAAAGACGTCGTCCGCCACTCGCTGGTGACGAAGATCGTCGACGCCTACGACCTGTGGGGAAGCTCCGAGTGAATACCGAGATCTCAAACGAGACAGACGAAGCGATCGACCTCGACGAGGTCGTAGCTCTGACGGAGTACCTGGGTCAGGCGCTGCATATGCACCCCGGCGCGGAACTTGCAGTCACAATGGTCGACGCGAAGGCGATGGAGGAGCTCCACATCACCTGGATGGACCTCGACGGCCCCACCGATGTGATGTCGTTCCCCATGGACCAGCTGACACAGGGTCGTGCAGATGCTCCTTCAGAGGGCGAGATGGGCGACATCATCATCTGCCCCGAGGTGGCCGCGGCACAGGCCTCGTCATCACGACACTCGACGATGGACGAGGTGCTCCTGCTGACCGTCCACGGGTTCCTGCACCTGCTCGGCTACGACCACCAGCAGTCGGAGGAGAAGGAGGAGATGTTCGCCTTGCAGCGCCATCTGCTGCTGACCTTCTTCGCGGCCCGCTACGACGGCCGCACCGACATCCCCTCACCCACCGAGGTCTGAGCCGTGCTCTGGCTGTTCCTCGGCGCGGCACTGTGTCTCGTGGTCTCGGCGACGCTGTCCGCGGTCGACGCCGCTCTGCTCAGCGTGTCCCATCAGGCTATCGAGGATGCGAAGGACGAGGGGAAGAAGGCCGCGTTTCGGGCAGAGAAGATCCTCATCGATCTGCCCACCAACATCAACGTCATCATCTTCGTCCGAAACTTCCTCGAGGCCTTGGCCACGGTCTTCATCGCCCTGGCCTATGACTCGATCTATTCGGTCGGACCCCTCATGGTCGTGCTCACGGTCCTGACCGCCTCGATCGCGGTCTTCGTCGTCGCCGGTGTGTCCCCGCGGACCATCGGCCGCAGGCGTTCTCTTGCTGTGTGCCTCAACCTCAGCTGGGTCGTCGGTGCGGCGCTGGTCGTGCTCAAACCGCTGACGAAGGTCCTCGTCCTCCTCGGCAACCTGCTGACCCCTGACCGGGTGTACAAGGACGGTCCCTTCGTCACCTCCGACCAGCTGCGTGACCTCGTTGAGAGAGCCAGCGAATCCGATGTCATCGAAGACGGCGAACGCGAGATGATCCAATCCGTGTTCAACCTCTCGGACACTTCGGCGAATGAGGTCATGGTCCCGCGCACCGACCTCGTGACCGTCAACTCCGGGACACCGCTGGCCAAGGTCATGAACCTCTTCCTCCGCTCCGGGTTCTCACGCATCCCTGTCAGCGGCGAGGATCTCGATGACATTCGCGGGGTCGCCTACCTCAAGGACGTCGCCAGACGTCTCCACCTCCACCCGGAGGACGCACAGCGACCTGTCGACATCCTCGCCAGGGGAGTTCTCTTCGTCCCCGAAACCAAACCGGCTGACGATCTGATGGAGCAGATGCAGCTCGATTCCACGCATCTGGCGATCCTCATCGACGAATACGGCGGCACCGCGGGGCTCGTGACGATCGAGGACATCGTCGAAGAGATCGTCGGAGAGATCGAAGACGAATACGACTCCAGCGATGATGAACTCGTCGAAGTCGACGACGGCTCATTCGTCATCAGCACCCGGATGTCGATCGCCGACTTCGCCGACTACTTCGATGTCAAGATCGACGAGGACGACGTCAACAGCGTCGGCGGTCTGCTCACGAAGCTCATCGGCCGCGTCCCCATCGACGGATCGAGCACACAGATCGAAGGGCTCAGCATCGAAGCGATGGAGGGCCAGGGCCGTCGCCACCGCATCACCCACGTCAGGGTCACGAAGGAAGAGAACTGAAATGGAATTTCGCACGGACTATCCCGAGAACTACCGCGCGGGCTTCGCCTGCTTCGTGGGCCGACCGAACACAGGGAAGTCGACGCTGACGAACGCTTTGGTGGGGGAGAAGGTGGCGATTACCTCGGCGAAGCCTCAGACCACCCGGCACACGATCCGCGGCATCATTCACCAGGAGGATCACCAGCTGATCCTCGTCGACACCCCGGGCCTCCACAAGCCGCGCACCCTGCTGGGCAGCCGCCTCAACGACCTCGTGGCATCGACCCTGAGTGAGGTCGACGTGATCGGCTTCTGCCTGCCCGCTGACGAACCGATCGGGCCCGGCGACAAGTACATTGCCTCCCAGCTCGAGCTTCTCGACGGGCGCACCCCGATCGTGGCTCTGGTGACGAAGACCGACAAAGTTCCCCAGGAGAAGGTCGCCGAGGCTCTGCTGGCCGTGGGTGCCCTCGCCGACTTCGCTGACGTGGTCCCGGTCTCCGCCGTCGACGGGTTCCAGGTCGACACGGTCGATTCCGTGCTGACTGCACACCTGCCGGTCTCACCCCCGCTCTACCCCGAGGGTGAGCTGACGGACGAGCCGGAAGAGATGATGATCGCCGAACTCGTCCGCGAGGCCGCCCTGGAAGGCGTCCGCGACGAGCTTCCGCATTCCCTGGCCGCGCAGGTCGAAGAGATGTATCCCCGTGAGGGCCGCAGCGAGGACAACCCCCTGTGGAACGTTCACGTCAACCTGTTCGTCGAACGCTCCAGCCAGAAGGCGATCATCATCGGCAAGGGCGGCAGCCGACTGAAAGCGATCGGAAGCGAAGCGAGACGCGGGATCGAAGCGCTGCTCGGAACCAAGGTGTACCTCGACCTGCATGTGAAGATCGCCAAGGACTGGCAGCGCGACCCGAAGCAGCTGGGACGCCTGGGCTTCGACTTCAGCTGAGAGGACTCTGCAAAACGCTGAGAGGACTCTCACGTCTGAGTCGGTTGCTGGGCGAACTGTGGCCTGCAATAGACTAGGCCGAGTGAATGCCGAGCAGACTTTGGTCGCACTGAGCGACCGTTCCCCCCAGGTTGCACCCGAAGAACTCATTGCGGGCCTTGTCCCGCCACCGCAGTTCCAGGATGTGTCCTTCGCCAGCTACCGCACCGATGACTCGGAGCCTTCGCAGGCTCAGGCGCGCAACAAGCTTGAGGAGTTCGTGGCGTCGTCGACGTCGAAGGGGTTCCTGGGCAAGCTGTTCTCGAAGGGCAAGGACGGGCCCAAGGGTGTCTACCTCGACGGCGGCTACGGCGTGGGCAAGACGCACCTCCTGGCGGCGGCATGGCATGCCAATGAGAAGCCCGCGACGTTCGGCACCTTCGTCGAGTACACGAACCTTGTGGGTGCGCTCGGATTCGTTCGTGCCCGGGATGATCTCTCCCAGATGAAACTCGTCTGCGTTGACGAGTTCGAACTCGACGATCCCGGTGACACCGTGCTGATGTCACGGCTCATGCGCGAACTCACCGACGCGGGCGTGAAGATCATCGCCACCTCGAACACCCTGCCGGGCTCATTGGGGGAGGGCCGCTTCGCCGCGCAGGACTTCCTTCGGGAGATCCAGGCGTTGGCCGACCAATTCGACATCTACCGCATCGAGGGCAAGGACTACCGTCATCGCGGGCTGAGCGAACCGGCCGATCCCGTTCCCGCTGAGCAGCTCGATGCCGCAGCTGCTGAGCTCACCGGCACCGTCGCCCGCGACGATTTCGCGCTTCTCCTCAAGCATCTCTCCACCGTTCATCCTTCCCGGTACGGGCGTATGGTCGACGGACTGGACGCGGCCGTGTGGGACGACGTGACGACGATCGACAACGAGGGAGTGGCCCTGCGCTTCGTTGCCCTCGTCGACAGGCTCTACGACCGCAACGTCAAGATCATCAACTCGGGGCAGGCACTGAACGAGGTCTTCACCGAAGAGTCATTGGCCGGCGGCTACCGGAAGAAGTACATGCGCAGCCTCTCCCGTCTGACCTCGCTCTCCTCGCAGTAGAGGCACTCACTCCTCAGCAGACGCCGATGCGTCCGTGAGCAGGCCTGCCCACGGTGAGGAACCGTGGCAGCAGCCTCGGCGCTATTGCAGTTCGAGGAGCTTGAGGACCTCGAGCTCTGGCACCCAGTCGGGGAGCCCTATGATCTTGAAGGCTGCCCAGACGAGGACGGCCACGCATGCCGCGGTCACAGCAGCCATCGTCCATCGCATCCACAGTGGCTGGGCGATGACCCAATGCGTCCACTTCTCGACGTTGACTCGGACGAAGTGCAGAATCCTCTGCGCCCAGCGGAACTCGCTGGAGATGACGAAGAGCCCGATGATGACTGTGAGCCACCCGGGGCCCGGCAGCGGCACGGCCAGCAGACCGATGATCACGATGAGGGTACCCACCCCACCGACGACGAACCGATAGAGACGTGCCGTGTGCGGGTTGGACGTGACGGTCCCGCGCCAGCGCAGGAAGCTCAGTCGCGTTTTGCGCCAGGGCCGCACTCCCTGTTTGTGATGGCGCGACAGCCACCCTCTGGGGCGCTTGTCGTGGGGGTCATTGTTCACCCCTCCAATATAAGTCGATGAGTCTGAAAGCTCGATTTGCGTGTGTGAGCACGATCACTGCGATCCGATTTTGCATGGACCGCCACCTGCGTATAGAGTTGTATCTCGTTGCCAGGGAAACCGGGTAGCGAGAAATGCGGATGTGGCTCAGCTGGTAGAGCATCACCTTGCCAAGGTGAGGGTCGCGGGTTCGAATCCCGTCATCCGCTCGGAGGCGTCATGGCACTGCCTTGGCGGTGGCGTGGCCGAGAGGCGAGGCAGCGGCCTGCAAAGCCGTATACACGGGTTCGAATCCCGTCGCCACCTCGGATTCGTCCAACGGTTCGCTGTTGGTGAGTCGGCGCGATTGGCGCAGCGGTAGCGCGCTTCCTTCACACGGAAGAGGTCACTGGTTCGATCCCAGTATCGCGCACAGGGACCTTGTGTCCCGGTGCAACAAATGAATAAGGCGCGATTGGCGCAGCGGTAGCGCGCTTCCCTGACACGGAAGAGGTCACTGGTTCGATCCCAGTATCGCGCACAGAAGAAGCCCCGAGCGACTCGCTCGGGGCTTCGTGCATTCGTTCCCGACATCAGCTCAGTCGCGGAAGTCTCTGCGCCGGGTTGACGAGGGTGTCCTGCGGTTGTGTACCGAGCACACTTTCTGGCCACCGACCCGAACGCGGGGTGCGCTTGCCGGGCTGGATGTGTCGGCCGTGTGTCAGGACTGCCACGCGGTTGACATGGGGAATGCGGCAGATTAGCTAGTACGCTAGTGACCGTAACCATCGACAAAGACTTCGGAGCACTCATGTCTACTCCTCAGAACCCGTACGAACCGAATAACGGTTCTGGAAATCAGAACCCCAACGGTCAGGGTCCCGACAACCAGCCGCCTCACGCGCCAGACTATTCGGGGGATCAGAACAACGCACCCCAGTATGGCTCGCAGAACGGCGGCCAGCTGCCCCAGTACGGTGCGCAGAACGATCCGAACCAGCAGCCCTACGGTTCGCAGCCGCAGTATGGTCAGCCGAACGTCGGGGGTGCTCCAGGCTACGACCAGAGCCAGGGAGGTTACGGTCAGGGCTATGACCCCAACGCACAGGGATACGACCAGAATCCATACGGTCAGGACCCGGGTGGCTACGGCCAGAGCTATGATCCCAACGCACAGGGCTATGACGCGAACCAGTACGACCAGCAGCCAGCCTATGCCGGTGCCGAGGGTTCCTCGGACCAGTTCATCCCAGCCAACCCCAATGCGAGCTACGGGTCCTATGGCGGCGGCTCAGGCAACAGCACATCCAAGAACATCTGGGGAATCCTCGCGCTGATCGGCGGCATCGTCGGCATCGTCCTGTCCATCGTCTTCGGGATCGGGTTCCTGTTCGGCGCTGCCGGTGTGATCTTCGCGTTCGTTGGTCTCTCCGCGATCAAGAAGGGGCTTGCCAACAACAAGGGTCTGACGATCACCGGCATGATCCTCAGCTTCGTCGCCATCCTGTTCTCGATCATCTCAGTCATCGTCACCTTGATCTTCGGTGGCCTGTTCATCACGGCGATTGGCGAGGCTGCCGACGAACAGTCCTCGTCCGCGGCGCCCGTCGCCGATCCTTCCGGCCCGGCCCAGGACCCCAGCCAGGGCGCGGGTTCCTCTGACGGAGGTGAAGAAGCAGCTCCTCCCGTCGAAGCCGGAGGGGTTGAGATCGGCACCGATCTGACCGCGGCCGTCGCCGTGAAATCGGCCACCGCGACCGACACTGCTTCTGGTGCGGAGGACAGCAACGGCGAGATCGCTGTTGTGACGGTGACGTTGAAGAACGAATCGGGCTCGGACGTCGACACGAGTGGCATTCAGATGTCTGCCGACGATGGTGCCGGAAAGGAATATGACGACGTATTCCAGGGCAGTGATTACAAGGCCAGCCTCGTGTTCGATACCACGGTTCCGGCCGGCGGCGAGAAGACCGTTCAGCTGGCCTACGGTGTTCCTGCGTCTGAACTCGACCAGGTCCACCTCAAGCTCGAACTGAGCGAAGACCTGGGCAAGGGCAAAAAGTTCGAATTCAGCAAGCAAGCGTGATGCGGGTCGGGACGGTGCTCCGATCCCGACCGGCATAGGCGCCAAGCGCGCAGACATCGAAAATTGCATATGATTCACCAGTTGGGTGGCGGTCTCATGACTGCCACCCAACTGATTTCGCACCGCCGAATTGGTATTAGACTCGAGGTGCGAGGCACCCCTACACAGACGAACGGAGAAGATCAGTGGCAGACAGCATTGACTGCGCGGGAGAGACCATTCCTTGGAAACAGGGACTGACTGGCACGGAGATCTTCTCCACGGACCGCACGGTCATTGCAATGTGGCTCGACGGGCAGCCCGTTGATCTCAGTCGCGAACTCGCCGCTGGCGACCAGATCGCCCCGATCACCCTTGATTCTCCGGCAGGACTCGACATCCTGCGCCACTCGACTGCCCACGTCACCGCTCAGGCCGTCCAAGACCTGTTCCCCGATGCGAAGCTGGGCATCGGTCCCTACATCACCGATGGCTACTACTTCGACTTCGACGTGGCAGAGCCCTTCACCCCCGAAGACCTCAAGGCGATCCAGAAGAAGTCCGCCCAGATCGTGAAGTCCGGCCAGAGCTTCAACCGCGTCGTCGTCACCGAAGACGAAGCCAAGGCGCGCATGGCCAGCGAGCCCTACAAGCTCGAACTGATCTCCGACAAGGGTGCAGGCTCCGACGATTCGGCCTCCGTCGAGGTCGGCGCCGGCGAGCTCACCGTCTATGAGAACCTCGACCGCAAGGGTGAGGTCGTCTGGCAGGATCTCTGCCGTGGACCGCACCTGCCCACCACCAAGCTGATCGGCAACGGATTCGCCGTGACCCGTTCATCGGCGGCTTACTGGCGCGGAGACCAGACCAAGGCGAGTCTGCAGCGCGTCTACGGCACCGCTTGGGCTTCGAAAGAGGATCTCAAGGCCCACCAGGATCGCCTCGCGGAGGCAGAGCGCCGTGACCATCGCAAGCTCGGTGCCGAACTCGACCTGTTCTCCTTCCCCGAAGAGCTCGGTTCCGGCCTGCCCGTGTTCCACCCCAAGGGCGGAGTCATCAAGCGCGAGATGGAAGACTACGTTCGCGCCCGCCACATCGAGGAGGGCTTCGAGTACGTCGGCACCCCGCACATCTCGAAGGAGGCCCTCTACTACACCTCCGGGCACCTTCCGTACTATGGCGAGAACATGTTCCCGCCGATCTCCGTCGACGAGATCCGCGACGAGAACGGTGAGATCGTCAAGGAGGGTACCCCGTACCGCCTCAAGGCGATGAACTGCCCGATGCACAACCTCATCTACCGCTCACGTGGGCGCTCCTACCGCGAACTTCCGCTGCGTCTCTTCGAATTCGGCACCGTCTACCGCGATGAGGCCTCCGGAGTCGTCCACGGCCTCACCCGTGTGCGGGCCTTGACCCAGGACGATTCTCACTCCTATGTGGCACAGGAGGACGCCGGGAAGGAGATCCGTCACCTGCTCGAATTCGTTCTCAGCCTGCTGCGTGACTTCGGACTCGACGACTTCTACCTCGAGTTGTCCACCCGTGACGAGGACGGGAAGAAGAAAGACAAGTTCATCGGTTCGGACGAGCAGTGGGCCGAAGCCACGCAGGTTCTCGAAGAGGTCGCTTTGGAGACCGGCCTCGAGCTCGTCCCCGATCCCGGCGGAGCCGCATTCTACGGTCCCAAGGTCTCCGTCCAGGCACGTGATGCTATCGGCCGGACCTGGCAGATGTCGACCGTTCAGCTCGACTTCAACCAACCGGAGCGCTTCGGCCTGGAATATCAGGCCGCCGACGGAACCCGCAAGCAGCCGGTGATGATCCACTCGGCGAAGTTCGGGTCCATCGAACGCTTCATGGGTGTGCTCATCGAGCACTATGCGGGCGCGTTCCCCGTCTGGCTGGCACCAGTCCAGGTCACCTGCATCCCCGTGGCCGAGGAATTCAACGACTACCTCGCCGAGGTGGCGACGCAGCTGCGGGCCGCCGGCGTGCGCGTCGAGATCGATGACAGCGACGATCGATTCCCGAAGAAGATTCGCAACGCATCGAAGTCGAAGGTGCCCTTCGTGCTCATCGCCGGTGGAGAGGACCGCGATGCGAATGCCGTGTCGTTCCGTTTCCGCAACGGTGAGCAGGACAACGGCGTATCAGTCGCCGAGGCGGTCACCCGGATCGTCGAATCCATCGAAACCAAGGCCCAGGTATGACCCAGAACCCACACAACCACCTCGGCGAAGGCGGCCCCGACCCCTGTGAGGGCATACCCGAGCCCGAGGCGGCTGCGGGTTTCCCGGGGGAGCCCGATGGCTTCCAACGGCTGTGGACACCGCATCGGATGGTCTACATCGGGGGACAGGATAAGCCTAAGGACTCCGGAGTCTCCGAATGCCCGTTCTGCACGGCTCCGACGAAATCCGACTCACAGGGACTGATCGTCGCCCGCGGTGAGGAGGTGTACGCGGTCCTCAACCTGTACCCGTACAATCCGGGCCACCTCCTCATCTGCCCCTATCGGCACGTCGCTGACTACACGGAGCTGACTGAATCTGAGACTGCGGAGCTCGCTGGCTTCTCGCAGAAGGCGATGACCGTGATCCGCGCCGTATCGTCCCCGGACGGATTCAACCTGGGAATGAACCAAGGACCTGTGGCAGGTGCCGGAATCGCCGCGCATCTGCATCAGCACATTGTGCCCAGATGGGGTGGGGATTCGAATTTCCTGCCCGTCGTGGCACAGACCAAAGCTCTGCCGCAGGTGCACGCCGATGTGCAGGCAGCGTTATCGAAAGAATGGAACAGATGAACCCCGAAGACCTCGACTCTCTGGCCGAGTACTCGTCCCCAGTGCTGCGCGGCAGCGAAGCCGTCATCACGATCACCCGCCCCGATCTGGAGTCGAACAGCTACCTCTCGCAGCTGTTCGGGTTGTCGGGGGAGTCCTCCAAGCGACTGACCCACAATTGGCGGGACTCTGCCCCCGAAGTCCACGCCAGTTGGTCCGGGTATCTGAGCGCAGCCAAGAAGGAGCCCGGCCAGCTGTATGTCGGCTCCAGCCTCGAAACGGCTCATCGGATCACCGACAACCACCTCGGCGTCTCCGAGTTCGCGCTCGATGACGAAGGCGCACGGGCGCTCTACGTCGCTCGGGTGGCCGAACCGGGGCGGTATGGCCTCAACGACGGCATCCCGGCGGGCGAAGAAGCGCCACGGCGAATCACCTCGGCGGCCTACCTGAGCAATGGGCTCGGGTACACGAACGACCGCCCGGCGCGGGCATTCCTCGTCGACCTTGTCGAACCAGGGCTGGGGAAGTCCGGTGTCGCAGGTGGGGCCGAAGTCCCGCTGTCCACGCTCCTGGAGACCCCGATCTCCGATGTCCACGACCCCCAGTTCTCTCCGAGTGGGAGCCGAGTCAGCGTGATCTCCTCGCTCGCACCCGACCACGGTGAGCCTGATCTGCGGTCGACCGTGTGGCTGCTCGGCGGGGAGAATCCGGAAGCACTGACGCTGCCGCGGATGAGTGTGAGTCTGCACCGTTGGATCGACGATGAGACCGTGCTGCTCGTGGGCAATGAGCTGACCCGAGACGAACTCGACTTCGTCGGGCAGATGCCCGGACTCTTCGTCCATGAGCTGACAACGAACACGACGCGGCGCCTGACCGACCCGGAGACAGTCGCAGTCGCCTCGATCCGGCCTCAGATCGTCGGCCACGGCATCGACGGCTCGATCCTGGCCGATGCTTCTGTCATCGCCGGTGTGGACACGGACGGTGCCACACGGATCATGTCGATCGATCTGGCGGCGGAGAGCCGCACGCTGGGCGAACTGAACTTCCTCACCGACGACACGACCGTCGTCAACGGCTTCGACGTCGACGGTGGCAGCCTCGTCTGGACGGGTGAGACACCCACGAGTCCTGCTGTCCTCAACCGTCTGGGCCTGACCGGCATCGGCAACCTGGCGACGGGCGTGGACGGCTGCGCGCCGGTGACGGATGACCACGTGGAAGTCACGGACTGCGACACCACGGTCAAAGCACATCCAGCGCCCGCGAATTCCGTCCTCCCACAGGTGCTCAGCGTCGACGGTGCCGGCGGGACCATTACGGGGTGGCTGGCGAAGCCGAGTGGGCAGGGGCCGTTCCCCGTCATCCTCAACATCCACGGGGGACCGTTCGCGCAGTACACCCACGGTTGGTTCGACGAAACCCAGGTCCTCACCTCGGCGGGATATGCCGTGGTCTACGCGAACCCGCGCGGCTCCGGCGGACGCACCCGCGCATGGGGGACAGCAGTGCAGGGGAACATGGCGGCTCCTGCGATGGCCGACGTCCTCGCCGTGCTCGACCACGCATTGGCTGGCGACTCGGAGCTTGACTCCAGCCGTCTCGGTGTCCAGGGCGGCTCCTACGGCGGTTATCTCACTGCGATGATCACCGCCACTGACCATCGCTTCCAGGCGGCCATCGTCGAACGTGGCTACCTCGACCCTGCCAGCTTCGTCGGCACCTCCGACATCGGACGGTTCTTCACCGAGGAATACACCACCCGTGACCGGCAGGCCATTGCAGAGCAGTCCCCATTGGCGCATGCCTCACAGGTGCGCACACCCAGCCTGGTGATGCATTCGGAACTCGACTTCCGCTGTCCGCTCGAACAGGCACAGCAGTACTATGCCGCACTGCAGCGAGCCGGAGTGGACACCGAATTGCTCATCTTCCCCGGCGAGAATCACGAGCTGTCGCGCTCTGGCCAGCCCCTGCATCGTCGGCAGCGCTTTGAAGCGATGATCGACTGGTGGGACCAGCATCTGGCCGGAGACGTTGATGCGAATCTCGACGATCAGACCACCTCGGCGATCCGCTGAAGCGATGATCGACTCCACCGCCTCCGAGGCGCGTAACCTACCCTTCCTGGCTCGGTCCGATTCACGTCCCCAGTCGGTGATTTCTCACATTGCACGCCACCAGCTTGGTCGTTTGGGCACTTCCCGATATCGTTCTGTCGGTTACGATAGCGATCTTGCTGATTGCTTGCCGTTTCATTATTCTGCACAAACTGCGTCCGTCCATCGTCAACTCCTGGAGAACCATGAAACCTCGTAAAGCCTCACGGGTCGTATTACTCAATGAGCGCGACGAGGTTCTCCTGATTCGAGCTCAGGATCTGCTCACGCCCACGCATCAATGGTGGATGACATGCGGCGGCGGATCCGAGCTGGGGGAGTCGGCTGCTCAGACCGCAGCCCGCGAACTCGCCGAGGAGACCGGACTCGAATGCGAACCCGGCGAGCTCATCGGTCCATTGGCGACCCGCGATGACGTCTTCAAATTCACGGAGAAGTCGCTGCATCAGCACGAAACCTACTTTGCATTCCGCACGAGTGAGGACATCGAGCTCGAGGACGCTGTCTGGACGGACATCGAGAAGCGCAGTCTGCTCGAGTTCCGGTGGTGGACCCGCGAAGAGCTGATGACCACGACTGAGACGATCTACCCGAAGAATCTGCTTCACCTGATGGATCTCGTCACTGCGGGCTCCGTGCCCGACGTTCCCCTCGTCATCGACTGAAGGCCAGTGCTGCATCCCGTGGGGTTTCCACGAGCCTCGACTCCGTCCCGGCGGCGCTGCCTCACGTGGTCGAGCGCACATAACAGGGTGCCGAGCGTATAGACTCTAGGGGCTGTATCTATAGGAAGGAACACCAGTGTCAGGTCATTCCAAGTGGGCAACGACTAAACACAAAAAAGCTGCCATCGATTCTAAGCGGGCCAAGCTCTTTGCCAAGCTGATCAAGAACATCGAGGTTGCCGCCCGAAATGGTGGGCCTGACCTCGAAGGCAATCCGACGCTGTTCGACGCGGTTCAGAAGGCGAAGAGGAACTCGGTTCCAGCCGACAACATCACCCGTGCGGTCAAACGCGGTGGCGGCCTCGACGGTTCCGCCGTGAACTATGAGAACATCCTGTACGAGGGCTATGCAGCCGGTGGTGTCGCCCTGCTCATCGAGTGCCTGACCGACAACCGCAACCGTGCGGCCTCAGAAGTCCGCGTGGCAGTCACACGCAACGGCGGCACCATGGCTGACCCCGGCTCAGTGACGTACAACTTCGACCGCAAAGGTGTCATCATCGTTCCCGCCGAAGGAACCGATGAGGACTCGATCGTCCTGGCGACCCTGGACGCTGGTGCTGAAGAGGTCAAGGACGAGGGCGAGACCTTCGAGATCATCTGTGAGGCAACCGACCTCGTTGCCGTGCGCACAGCACTCGTCGATGCAGGCATCGACTACAACTCGGCAGAGGCATCCTTCGTGCCCGGGATCGAAGTCAGCTTGGACGCGGACACGGCCAGCAAGGTCTTCAACCTCATCGATGCGCTCGAAGACAGCGATGAGGTTCAGAACGTCTACTCCAACGCTGACGTCAGTGACGAGGTCCTCGCCGAACTTGATTCCTGATGAGAATCCTCGGCGTTGATCCCGGCCTGACCCGATGCGGGCTCGGTGTCATCGACACCCTGCCCGCCCGCAAGGCCAGAATGGTGTCGGTCGATGTGCTGCGAACGCCGTCCACGGATTCCGTGGATCTGCGTCTGGGATCCCTCGCCGAGGCGTTCGACAGCTGGTTGGACACCTATCGTCCCGATGTCGTGGCCATTGAGCGTGTGTTCGCCCGCAACGACGTCTCCACGATCATGGGCACCGCACAGGTCTCCGGCCTGACTATGGGACTTGCCGCCAGGCGCGGACTGCCGGTGGCGATGCACACCCCTTCAGAGGTGAAAGCCGCCATCACCGGCTCGGGACGAGCAGACAAGAAACAGGTCACGAACATGGTGACCCGGATACTCGAGCTCGACGCGCCGCCGAAGCCAGCGGATGCGGCCGACGCCCTGGCGATTGCGATCTGCCACTCGTGGCGCGGAGCACTCAGTGCACAGTCGACCCCCGGTGCGAACAAAGATCTGAATGAACGTAAGAGCGGCGGACGCCAAGGCACAGGTCTGACGAAGGCACAGGAGCAGTGGGCCAAGGCCCTTCGCAACGCTAAGTAGGCATGCTCGCATCTGCGGGCTGGCCGGCGATGTCACCGCGACGGAACTGAGCCTTGGTATCGTCGGTATGTCGAGTCGGGCGCTCCGGGACGAGCTGATAGCCTGGATTCGTACATGTGTTCCCACTTGAAAGGCAGACCGTGATCAGTTTTCTCAGCGGTACGGTCCATCGCATCGCAGCTGACCACCTCGTCATTCTCACCTATGGTGTCGGACGCAAAATCAACGTCACACCGGATACCCTTTCAAGCACTCGTCACGGTGCGGATATCGAACTCGTGACCACACTGGTCGTCCGTGAAGACTCCATGACCCTGTTCGGTTTCGGGACCGAAGACGAGAACCATACGTTCGAGGTTCTTCTGTCGATCTCCGGAATCGGTCCACGATTGGCGATGGCGATTCTGTCGGTGATGGGGCCGGGCGAACTCGCAGCCGCGATTTCGAATCAGGATGCCAATGCGCTGACTCGCGTCCCGGGTATCGGCAAGAAGGGCGCTTCCCGAATCATCCTCGAGCTCGAGAACAAACTGCCGAGTCTCGCTGCATCTGAACCGGGGCCGCAGCTGTCGTTCGGCGGGGGGAATCAGCAGGTCGTCGATGCGCTGGTCGGTCTTGGATGGAAAGAGGCTCAAGCCGCTGACGTCGTGCAGGAAGTGGTCAAGGATCTCGGCCAGAATGCTGGCACATCGACGCTGCTGAAAGCCGCTCTCAAGGTTCTGGGTGCCAGGAAGTGACGAGTTCTTCTGACGGCGGGAACGCCTCCTATGAAATGGACTTCGGCGATCAGAACCTGACGGGCGCCGAAGAGGAACGCTTAGTTTCGGGTCGGGCCGAAACGGCTGAACAGGACGCGGAAGCCGCGCTTCGGCCCAAGGGCCTCCAGGACTTCATCGGCCAGCCACAGGTCCGCGAGCAGCTTTCCCTGGTCCTCGATGCTGCGAAGGCGCGGAACAAGGCTCCTGACCATGTGCTGCTCTCTGGCCCTCCTGGACTGGGTAAGACGACCCTGGCGATGATCATCGCGCATGAGATGCAGTCCAGTCTGCGCGTGACGTCCGGCCCGGCAGTGCAGCATGCGGGGGATCTTGCAGCGATCCTCTCCTCCTTGGAGGAAGGCGAAGTCCTGTTCGTCGACGAGATCCATCGGATGGCTCGCGCCGCCGAGGAGATGCTCTATGTCGCGATGGAGGACTTCCGTGTCGATGTCATCGTCGGCAAGGGACCCGGTGCCACAGCAATCCCACTGGACCTTCCCCATTTCACGCTGGTCGGAGCGACAACTCGCTCTGGGCTCCTTCCTGCCCCTCTACGAGACCGTTTCGGCTTCACCGGACTCCTGGACTTCTACACCAGCAGCGATCTCCTGACCGTGTTGAAACGGTCGGCGCACATGCTCGGAATCGAAGCAGACCTTGCGGGCCTGAAAGAGATCTCTACCCGCTCTCGCGGAACTCCTCGCGTTGCGAACCGGCTTCTGCGCAGGGTCAGAGACTGGGCGCAGGTACGCGGCACGGGCGTCATCGACGAAGCCGCAGCACTCGCTGCGCTCACGGTGTACGAAGTCGACGAACTCGGCCTGGATCGTCTTGACCGTTCTGTGCTGCAAGTGCTGTGCAAACGCTTCGCCGGGGGGCCGGTCGGTCTCGGAACCATTGCAGTGTCCGTCGGAGAAGAGGCCGATACCGTCGAAACCGTATCGGAACCCTACCTTGTGCGAGAAGGACTGATCAGTCGCACTCCGCGGGGCAGGGTCGCGACGTCTGCGGCCTGGCAGCACCTGGGAATGCAGATCCCAGCAAACTATGAGTTCTGATCCCGGCATTTGAGTTCGCCTTGAGTACTGACGACGAACTAAGGTAGTGGACTGGTTCATTCTTATGAAAGGTAGATACCTGTGGATTTATTGATCCCTCTCGCGCTTGCTGCGCTGCTTATTTTTTTCCTGTTCAATTCTCGGCGTAAGCAGAAGGCGCGTGCAGAGGAGATCAAGACGGGACTGGTTCCCGGCGCAACGGTGATGACGACATTCGGCGTCTTCGGCACCGTTCTGTCCATCGACGATGAGAACAATCAGGTCACTCTCGAGTCGGGCCCCGGCACCGTTCTCCGCGTTCACCGCCAGGCCATCGGTCAGATCAGTAACCCAGAGACTGGGGGCGCTGCCGCTGATGGGGCTGTCGCCGGTTCTGCAGGTGCCGCCGATGATGCCGAGAGTACCGAAGCTCCGGCGATCACCGATGCGGAACTCGATGCCATGAATGAACGCAAGCGGGCCGAGGGCAGCACTGACGATGCAGAACTCGCAGCCGACGACATCGACGCTGAACTGAACGCCGGCGATGAGCAGGTTGACGCAGACGATGCAGGAGCCGCAAGCTCTGACAAGGTTGCCGGGTCCCAGCCCGACGACGATGTTGTGGACGGCACCGATGACACCGAAGCGGACGCATCCGGCACCGATTCTTCCGATCCTGAGAACCACAAGAAGAACTGACTTCGCTCACTGCACTCAATCGAAAGCTGAAACGTGTCCGATATTGAAGAAAAACCACGTCCTGGTTTGCGCTTCCTGTGGCTGGCGATCGTCACTGCAATACTCCTGGCCGTCATCGGCGGCGGTGTCGTGTGGTCCGATGCCACAACCACTCCGAAGCTCGCCTTGGACCTCGAGGGCGGAACATCGATCATCCTCGAGCCTCAGGTTTCGAAGGACACGGACGTCAGCAAGGAACAGCTCGATCAGGCTGTAGCGATCATTCGCCAGCGCGTGGACTCGACCGGTGTGTCCGAAGCCGAGATCACCACTCAGGGTGATCGCAACATCATCGTGAACCTGCCGGGCAACCCAGACGAGGAAACGCGGAACCTGGTTCGCTCGTCTGCGCAGCTCGTCTTCCGGCGGGTCGCCCTCGTCGGCGACCCGCGGTCTCAGGAACAGATCCAAAAGGAACAGGAGAAGAGCGGCGGGGAAAAGCAGCAAGACCCTTCCGAAGGACTCACCGATGAGCAGAAGAAGCGCCTCGAGGATCTGACCGGGGGCAGCGGCGGAGGCCAGGGCCAGGACACAGCACCTGCAGGCGGCGGCGACGTCGCCAATGCAGGCGGAAGCGTTCCTGGACCAGCAGGTAAGGACGCTGAGAATTCCGGCGAGAAGAGCGGGGACCAGGCATCCGGAGAAGAAGGTTCCGGCAACGGCGAAGACACGAAGGTCACGGACACGACACCGCGGCCACTCTTCGATCCCGAGAAGGACACCGACAAGTGGCAAACCGATGCCATCATCAAGAAGTACACGGAACTGGACTGCACCGATCCGAAGAACCGGACAGGTGGACAGCAGAAGCCGTCCGATGAACCCGTTGTCTCCTGCGGCAAGGACGGAGAAGCGAAGTACATTCTCGGTCCGGTTGAACTCTCGGGTGAGCATCTCGCAGACGCCAGCGCCGGATATGCGGCGGGTGCCAATGGAGTCCAGACCAACCAGCCTGCAGTGAATCTCGAGTTCGACAGTGTCGGGCGTGAAATCTTCAAGCAGATCACTTCGGACATCACAGGCAAGCAGCAGCCGTACAACCAGTTCGCCATCACGCTTGATGGAAACGTGCTTTCGGCACCGTCCTCGAATGCTGCGATCACTGACGGCAACGCTCAGATCACGGGTAACTTCACTCTCGACGAAGCGCAGACTCTGGCCGATCAGCTCAAGAACGGCTCTCTGCCATTGAGTTTCCAGGTGCAGAGCGAAAACCAGATCTCACCGACGCTGGGCACGAACTACCTCAACATCGGTCTGCTCACCGGTCTCGTCGGGCTGATCCTCGTCGTCATCTACTCGCTTC
Source organism: Brevibacterium sp. (assembly GCA_030457025.1). GTDB lineage: Bacteria > Actinomycetota > Actinomycetes > Actinomycetales > Brevibacteriaceae > Brevibacterium. Next base: position 66,889 of record JAKDSA010000001.1, read on the forward strand.
TGCAATACAGGGTCCTCGGCCTCGTCACGGTCTCGAGCCTCGTTGTCGCTGGTGTGCTCACATACCTCCTTCTGCTCTTGGCGTCATGGAGGTACGGCTATCGACTGTCCCTGGCAGGTGTCGCCGGGATCATCATCGGCATCGGCATGGCAGCCGACTCGTTCATCGTCTACTTCGAACGCGTCAGAGACGAATTGCGCAGCGGCAGAAAACTGCTGTCCGCTGTCGAAGTCGGTTGGGATCGTGCCAAGCGCACCATCTGGGCGTCCAAGGCAGTCAACATGCTCGCTGCGGTCATCCTCTACATCTTGGCCGTCGGGTCCGTGCGAGGATTCGCCTTCACGTTGGGCCTGACTGTGATCATCGACGTGCTCATCGTATTCCTGTTCACACACCCGATGCTGGAAGTGCTCGCGCGAACCAAGTTCTTTGGTCAGGGACATCCGATGTCCGGTATGGATCCACGACTGCTGGGCGTCAAGCCCGCTTCGTATCGTGGCGCGCTCAATCTCAGCCTCGATGACGACGAGAAGTCACCAGAGGCACGGCGGCGGGAGAAGGCGCGAACCCGGAAGGCAGGAATGTCCTCGACCGGCGAGGTGGATTCGGCCGAGCCCTCGACCGTTGAGTCTTCGTCTTCGACACACACGCCGTCAGAGTCGTCCGCAACATCCGCAGCAACGTCGTCCCTGTCGTCTGAGACTACGTCGCCCGGCCCGTCCCGTGGCACCACCACGACAGTCGATCGTTCGACGAAGGATCGACCGTCCGAGGGCGCTGAGCCCTCGGCTTCTGCAGAGTCCAGCGGTGGCTCGACGGAAGCAGACGATGGCGCAGAGACGAAGGCTTCGAAACCTGCCAAGGCTGAGAAGAAGGCGAAGAAGAAAGCCAAGTCCCCGACGGAGTCGGGCCGCACTGGCGGGACGATTGCAGAACGGAAGGCGGCTGCGAAGAAGGCCGCCGAAGATTCTGCCGACACGGGCAAGGAGGCAGACAAGTGAAACGGTTCTTTGCCTGGGGCAACCGGCTCCACAACGGTGAGTCATCCATTCCTTTCGTCGGAAAGGCCAAACTCTGGCTGACGATCACCGGTGTTCTGGTTCTTCTGTCACTGCTCGTGCCGCTCATCGCCGGTTTCAACTTCGGCATTGCGTTCAAGGGTGGGTCACAGTTCCAGATCGACCATGTTACGGACACCGCGCCGCAGAAGGGTCAGGACCTCGTTGCCGATGTCGTCGGTGATGCCGAACCACGTCTGACTCCAACGGGCGACACCACTGTGAAGATCGAAACGAACCAGCTCAGCGATGACGAGATGCAGGAAGTCCGTGACGCTCTCGTTGGCGGATACGATGTCAAGGCGGAAGATGTCACATCGACGTTCGTCGGTCCCGAATGGGGCCAGGACGTCACCGAGAAGATGATTCGGGCTCTGGTGATCTTCGTCGGTATCGCGATGATCGTGATGGCGCTGTACTTCCGGACCTGGAAGATGTCGATGGCCGCGATCGTCGGACTGTTCGTCGTCATGATCGTGACGACGGGCATCTATTCCGCGACAGGCTTCGAGATCACGCCTGAGGCGGTGATCGGCTTCCTTACGGTCCTCAGCTTCTCGCTCTACGACACCGTGGTGGTCTTCGATAAGATCAGGGAGAACACGACTCGGTTCAAGGACAAACGCAACCTGAAGTTCTCCGAACTGGTCAACCTGGGCGTCAATCAGACAACAGTTCGCTCGATCAACACATCGGTCGTATCGGTGCTGCCGATCGCATCGATTCTGTTCATCGGTGTGTTCCTCCTGGGCGCCGGCACACTTGTCGACATCTCCCTGTCGCTGTTCATCGGTACGATTGTGGCAGCAGCTTCGACGCTGTTCGTCGCCAGCCCTCTCTACGCTGTTCTGCGGTCGAATGAACCTGCGGTCAAAGAGCAGGAAGAGGCTGTGCGTGAACTACGCTTGAAGAATGGAGCAGAAGATGCTCCACCGGTGATTCACGCCGAGGTCTGAGCAGAAAGGGGATGTCATGGCTTCTTCCGCCGATTCGCGCCGTCCGCGAGGCATCTCCCGCTTAGCCTGGTGGGCGGCCAGGGCACAGAACAACCCTGGCTACCCACGTGTTCTCGGCCCGATGATCAGGGCGCTGCAGTCCAACCATCCGAAGTCTGACATCGATCGCGTGGTCCGGGCCTATGAGATCGCTGAGCAGGCTCATCGGGGTCAGACCCGGAAGTCGGGCGAGGACTACATCACACATCCCGTGGCAGTTGCCACGATCTTGGCCGAGATCGGCATGCTGCCGGTCACGCTTGCGGCCGCGCTGCTCCATGACACTGTCGAAGACACCTCTTACTCGCTGAAGGAGCTGACAGACGAGTTCGGTCCCGAGGTCGCCGCGATGGTCGATGGGGTGACCAAGCTCGACAAGCTCACCTACGGCCAGGCCGCTCAGTCCGAGACCGTACGCAAGATGATCGTGGCGATGGCCAAGGACATCCGCGTGCTCGTCATCAAACTCGCAGATCGTCTCCACAACGCCCGCACTTGGCGGTTCGTTCCCGCTTCGTCGAGTGCGAAGAAGGCTCGGGAGACCCTCGAGATCTATGCCCCTCTGGCTCACCGCCTGGGCATGAACACGATCAAGTGGGAACTTGAGGACCTGTCCTTCCAAGTCCTGCACCCCAAGGTGTATGACGAAGTGGTGCGGCTCGTCGCCGACCGGGCTCCCGAGCGTGAGAAGTATTTGGCAACGGTCTCCAACGAGTTGCAAACGGAGCTTGTGCAGTCCAGTATCGAAGCCGCGATCACCGGGCGACCGAAGCACTACTACTCGATCTATCAGAAGATGGTCGTGGGCGGACACGAATTCGCTGACATCTACGATCTTGTCGGAGTCCGCGTCCTCGTCGAGACCGTTCGCGAATGCTACGCCACGCTCGGCATCGTCCACGCCCGGTGGAATCCTGTGCCAGGTCGATTCAAAGACTATATTGCGATGCCGAAGTACAACATGTACCAGAGCCTGCATACGACGGTGATCGGACCGAACGGGAAACCTGTGGAGATCCAGATTCGTACCCATGAAATGGATCGCCGTGCCGAATTCGGTGTGGCCGCCCACTGGAAGTACAAGGATCGGCGCAATGCGTCGAAGGCTGTGACTTCGAATACCGCGCGTTCGGTCAAAGTCTCCGATGACGGTGAGGTCGATGACGCAGCATGGCTGCGGCAGCTGCTGGAATGGCAGCGCGAGGTCAGCGACCCCGATGAATTTCTGGACAACCTCCGCTATGAGGTGAATTCCAAAGAGGTCTACGTCTTCACTCCCAAGGGGGACGTGATGAGCCTGCCGGCAGGGGCGACGCCGGTCGACTTCTCCTATGCGGTCCACACCGAGGTCGGGCACAAGACCATGGGCGCACGGGTCAACGGTCGCCTGGTCGCGCTCGACACCGAACTGAAGAACGGCGACTCCGTCGAGGTCTTCACCTCGAAGGATGAGAATGCCGGTCCCAGTCGCGACTGGTTGGGCTTCGTCAAGAGCCCACGTGCACGCAGCAAGATCCGGCAGTGGTTCTCCAAGGAGCGCCGCGAAGAAGCGATAGAGAACGGTCGTGAACAGTTGGCGCGTGCGATGCGTCGACATACCCTCTCGGCCTCGGCACTGATGAGCCAGGAAGCGCTGGGGGTCGTCGCGACCGAGTTGCATCTGCCCGATGTGACCGCGCTCTACGCCGCCATCGGCAATGGAGTGAGCTCGGCTGCCCATGTCGTTGATCTGCTGGCCAAAGAAGTCCGTGAGGAGGACGACGAGCCGGTTCTGCCGCCGTCGCCGCGCAATCGCACCGGTCAATCGTCCGGGCACCATTCCTCGGCCGGGGGAGTCACGGTCAGGGGCGTCGATGATGTTCTGGTGAAACTCGCCCGATGCTGCACACCGGTGCCAGGCGACGAGATCCTTGGATTCGTCACCCGCGGTTCGGGTGTGTCCGTGCACCGAGTTGACTGCCCCAACATCGCCTCCCTCGAAAGGGAGCCGGAGCGAATGGTCGACGTGTCCTGGGGTGAGAAGACCAGTGGAATCTACCTGGTCCAGATCCAGGTCGAGGCCCTGGACCGCTCTGGTCTGCTCTCGGACATCACGAAGGTCCTCACCGAGACCCACGTCAACATCCTGTCCGCCACAGTCGCCACGTCCAGAGCCCGAGTCGCTCAGTCGAAGTTCGTCTTTGAGATGAGCGACGCCACCCATTTGGATACTGTGCTCTCAGCCGTTCGCAAGGTCGAAGGCGTCTTCGACGTCTACCGCATCGCCGGCGGCTGAGAGCGTCCGCGCGCTTCGAGAAGTTGTGCACCCACTTTCGTGCACGTTCATCGCCCGCGCTCAGTTCCGCAAAGTGTCACCGTCTGTCCCGAGGCGTCACCGTCTGTCCCGGTCTGACGCGGCACAGGCCCGCTCGAAGGCGGTTCGCATGTGTGCGACATAAGGTCGGCGAGAGACCTCTGCCAGATACAGCCGGAACCGGTGTCTGGCTCGGCCGGGAAGTTCGTCGATGAGATTCTTCACGGCTTGGGCCGAGCGTTCGTCGGGACAGCGCAGGTGCGGCAGCAGCAGGTCGTAGAGCGTTCTTTCCGCAGTGGTGATGGGGTGATCGTTGATGAGCTCCCACTCGTCGGGGGCAATCGTGAGCTCGTGGACGACGATATCGCAACCGTCGACGTAGCGCCGTCTCGGATAGGTGATGAACGTCAGCGGACTCGGAGCCCTGCCAAGACCGCTGTGGACCCACCAGGCGATGTCGTGGGAGAGCACCAGGCGCGGTGGGATCTGCGCATGCAGGGCCGCCATTCGGTCCTCGGCGCTGAGAACAGCACCCTTGCGGATCCACGTGGATTCGGTCAGCCGAGTCAGCAGACCATCCAGAGTCAGCTCAGTGAGGTGCTCGTGGCTGTAGTCGCGCAGATGAAACATCGCCTCCATACAGCCACTATTGCGCTGTATGGAGGCGATGTTCAAGACCGAGGACTCAATCTGTGGATAAGCCTCGACTCATGTTCGACTGTTTGTGGACAGGCTCAGTCCGGTATGACAGCCGTGATCAGTTCAGCTCGGCAGCCGTCTGAGCCAACTGGTCACGCCACGCGCGACGCGCATCGAGTGCCTGCTGTGCCTCGGCGACGGCCTTCTCGTCACCGCTGGACTTCGCCGTCTCGAACTTCTGCTCCAGCTCGGCGATCGAATCGTCGAGCTGGCTCAGCGCGCCGGACGTACGAGCCTTGGTCTCCGGGTTGCTGCGCTTCCACTCAGCATCCTCTGCGTCGGAGAGTGCGCGCTCGACCTCACGCAGCCCGTTCTCCATGCGAGACATATCGGCACGAGGCACCTTGCCGGCGGCCTCCCACTCGTCCTGAATGACGCGCAGTTCCTTCTTCGCCACCGAAATATCGCCGATCGGCAGCAGACCCTGCGCCCTGGCCAGGATTGCCTCCTTGACCTCGAGGTTGCCCTTGTACTCCTCATCGACTGCCGCATTCTCTGCATCTCGAGCGGCGAAGAAGACGTCCTGGGCGGCACGGAAGCGAGCCCACAGGGCGTCATCGTCCTTGCGTGAGGCCCGGGGGGCCTTCTTCCACTGGTTCATGAGGTCTTTGTACTTCTGGGACACATTGCGGAAGTCGGTTGAGCCCGACAGTGACTCCGCCTCGACGACGAGTTTCTCTTTGATCCGCTTGCCCTCTGAATTCTGCTTGTCGAGTTCAGCGAAGAATTCCTTGCGCTTGTGTTCGAACGTGTTCCGAGCCTGCGAGAAGCGGCCCCACAGCTCTTGGTCCACGGCACGTGGCAGCCTGGGCCCGCTGCGCTGCATGTCCTTCCACTGGCCGAAGAGCTCACGCAGACGTGCCCCGGACTGCTTCCACTGGATCTTCGCGGGATCACGTCTGGCCAGTGATTCCGCTTCAGCGACGATCTCTTCGCGTTCCTCAGCAGCTTCAAGCTTGGCGGCTTCTGCGCGTGCTGCCTGCTTCGATTCGGTGGCCTGTGCATCCGAGATCAGGGTGTCCAACGTGGCGGACAGGCCCTTGAGGTCGCCGACGACGTTGGCGTCAGGCAGAGTCTTCTGCAGAGTCTTCGCAGCGGAGACCACCTCGCGACCTGGGGCACCAGCCGAGAGACGGTTGCGCAGAAGCGCCGCATTCTCGACGAGTTCGACGTGCCTCTTCGCGAAGTACTCCAAGGCATCTTCAGGACCGGCGTCGGGATACTGCCCGACCGCACGCTCGCCGTCAGCGGTGACGACGAAGACGTTGCCCTCTTGGTCAGCCCGACCATGTTCCATTGCGCGCCGGACTTCCGCATCATGATCAACGGTGGTTCCGGCCACCGTCTGGGCCGTCTGAGGGCGGGGCAGAGAGGACGGGCGCGGGACCGGCTTCGGGGTCGGGGTCGACATGATTCTCACCTTGTTTCCATCGGTCGAACCTGCGGGACTCTGTACCTGCAGATCACTCGATTTCCTGATTGACGTTATCCCAGCATAACCAAGCTCCAGGCTCTGGATAGACTTTGCGCATGGATGTATTTGCGACCCGTGCCGAATTTCTCGAAGTCAACTGCTACGCCGTGCGTGCCGAGGGCCATGACGACGCCATATTCGTCGACTCGGGATTCGACTGCGCACCCGGCCTAGCTGAAATCGTTGAGGAGGAGCAGCTGGTGCCTCGCGCCGTATTCCTCACCCATGGTCACCCTGACCACATCCTCGGACTGACCAACGTCCTGGCCCGATGGGAAATACCCGTCTACCTTGGTGCTCCCGACCGCTACCGCCTGGGCAAGCCTGCAGAGACCTTGAGCCCGCAGTTCGCTCAGATGCTCGAGCCCCTCGTCAAGGACTGGTCGGCACCCGAGGTCAACGCCCTCCTCGACGCACAGACAGTGGAAATGTCCGGGCTCACCATCACAGCAGTGGCCGCGCCGGGACATACCGAAGGCTCGACGCTGCTGCGTGTACGAGCCGACGGTGAGGAGATCATCTTCACCGGCGATGTGGTCTTCGCCGGAGCGATCGGTCGGGTCGACCTCCCCGGAGGAGATGCCTCAGCGATGGCAGAATCACTGCAGACGTTCGCGACGCTGCCCGACGTTCCCATCTATCCTGGACACGGTCCAGGATCTCGAGTCGGGCACGAGCTGGCGACGAACCCGTTCTTCTAGAGACAAACCGTTAGAGACATTCCTGTTCAGCTCGGGCAGACCAACCGACCACAGGCAGCACCCCAACATCATCAGAGACGAAGAGCACCAAGGAGAACAATGGCGAAGTCAGCCCGACTGTCCGGATTCCCAGAACGGCTTCCAGCAGAACGTGTGATCGAGACGTCGATCATCGACGTCCTCGCACACACCTTCGCACTGCATGGGTACTCCGCCCTCAACCACCGGGCAGTCGAGCCGATCTCTCAGCTGGCCAAGGACGGCGAGATCGACAAAGAGATCTTCGCCGTCAGCCGACTGCACTCCGAGGGCACAGAGCGCAACCCACTGGGGCTGCACTTCGACCTGACGGTGCCGTTGGCTCGGTTCATCGCCGACAACGCGAACGACCTGAGCTTCCCGTTCAGAGCCGCTCGCATCCAACCGGTGTGGCGCGGGGAACGACCACAGCAGGGCCGGTACCGCGAATTCATCCAGGCCGATATCGACGTCATCGCCGAGGCCCAGCTGCCCGGACACTTCGAGGTCGAGATTCCGCTGGCCGTTGCCGATGCCTTCAGCCGGTTGGCTCCGTTGGGTGTGCCCGGGGTCAAGATCGTGGTCAACGACCGGAGACTGCTCGAAGGGTTCGCCCGTGGCATCGGGCTGACGAACATTCAGGCCGTTCTGCGCTGTCTCGACAAATACGACAAGATCGGCCCCGCCGAGGTGGGCAAGCTGTTGGCCGCCGAAGCCGGTGCTGATGAGGAACAGCAGCGGTTGTGCCTGGAACTGGCCGCGATCGAATCCGACTCGCCGGATTTCGCCGACGACGTGCGCGCACTCGGAATCGAGCACCCGCTGCTTGATGAGGGCCTCGAATCCCTGACGACGATGCTGCGCGCCGCCCACGACAGGGCCCCCGGCGTCGTCGTGGCGCAGCTGAAGATCGCGCGCGGCCTCGACTACTACACGGGAGCCGTCTACGAGACGCAGCTGATCGGGCATGAAGAACTGGGATCAGTGGCCTCAGGCGGTCGCTACGACTCGCTCGTCACAGTAGGGAAGAAGAGCTACCCCGGCGTCGGCATGTCGATCGGCGTCTCCCGGCTGATGGCATTCATCCTCGATCCTGACAGCGGCATCAAAGCCACCCGCGGAACCCCCTCAGCCGTCGTCGTCGCGGTGACCGATGAGGACAAGCGCGACCAAGCCGATGCTGTGGCCGCCGCTCTGCGCGGCCGCGACATCGCATGCGAGGTCTCACCGAGTGCCGCGAAGTTCGGCAAGCAGATTCGCTACGCAGAACGCCGAGGGATCCCTTTCGTGTGGTTCACAGATGGTGAGAGTGGTCACGAAATCAAGGACATCCGCAGCGGTGACCAGACGCCTGCAGACCCGGCGACCTGGGAACCCGTCGACGCCGACCGCAAACCACGGGTGTACAGAGACTGAGTCGGAGTCCAGGAGGTGAGCGCGCCCTTGGACCAAGCGTGCAGCCTGAGCCAGGGGCTGCCCCTGACTCAGGAGTCGACGGCGGGCGGATCCGGTGCCAGCGACCCGTCCGGGGCGATGTGATCGAAGATCTCACGCACCATCGAAACCACATGCGGGTCGTCGACAGTGTAGAAGATCCGCCTCCCGTCACGGCGGGAGGAGATCAGGCCCGCCAGCCTCATCTTCGCCAGATGCTGACTCACGGTGGGCACCGCCGCACCGATCGCCTCGGCGAGGGAAGAGACGTCGAGCTCCTGATTCACCAGCGTCCAGACCAGGCGCAGACGCGTGCCCGAGGCGAGCATGCGAAAGGTCTCTGCCGCCACCTCGACCTGCGCCGAGGTGGGGTCGGCTCCTGCATCGGAGTCGGGATCGCCTGTGCCCATGCCACCAGTGCTCATGTCATCCTCTTCCTCATCGCCTGCGGCAGGTGACCTGCAGTGGGCCATGCCGGTAATCGGGTGGCGAGCGACTATCATTGTTCACGCGCTGCCACATAAACATCGTAAAGGAGCCCTAGGTGCTGCGAAGCCATGAAACCGGAAGCCTGCGAGCCTCACATGCAGGACAGACCGTCACCCTCTCCGGGTGGGTCGACCGTCGTCGCGATCACGGAGGTGTCGCCTTCATCGATCTGCGTGACGCATCGGGCATCGTCCAGGTCGTCGTCCGCGAGGACGATGCGCATGCACTGCGAAACGAGACAGTGGTCAAGGTCACCGGCACAGTGTCCCTTCGCCCCGAGGGCAATACCAACGCCAACCTGCCCACCGGCGACGTCGAGGTCATCGACACGAACGTCGAGATCCTCAGCCCGGCCGAGGCTCTTCCCTTTCAGGTCTCCGATCATGCCGAGGACGCCGGCACCGTCGGCGAGGAGACCCGCCTGCGCTACCGCTACCTCGACCTGCGTCGGTCCGGTCCAGCCGCCACCATGCGTCTGCGTTCGGCCGCGAACAAGGCAGCCCGTTCGGTCCTCGACGAGCAGGACTTCCTTGAGATCGAGACCCCGACCCTGACCCGGTCCACCCCTGAAGGTGCTCGCGACTTCCTCGTCCCTGCGCGCCTGCAGCCCGGTTCCTGGTACGCCCTGCCGCAGTCACCGCAGCTGTTCAAGCAGCTTCTGCAGGTCGCCGGCATGGAACGCTACTACCAGCTGGCCCGCTGCTACCGCGATGAGGACTTCCGCGCCGACCGGCAGCCCGAGTTCACCCAGCTCGACATCGAAGCCTCCTTCGTCGAGCAGGAGGACATCATCGCTCTGGCCGAGAAGATCCTCGTGGCTCTGTGGAAGCTCATCGGTCACGACATCACGACTCCGATCCCGCACATCACCTACGCCGAGGCGATGGAGAAGTATGGCAGCGACAAGCCCGATCTGCGCTTCGACCTCGAACTGCACAACCTCACGGATTTCTTCAAAGACACCCCGTTCCGGGTCTTCCAGTCCGACTACGTCGGCTCTGTCGTCTACCCCGGTGGCGGAACCCTGCCCCGTCGTCAGCTCGACGCCTGGCAGGACTGGGCCAAGCAGCGCGGTGCCAAGGGCCTGGCCTACGTGCTCGTGGCCGAAGACGGCGCCCTGACCGGTCCCGTGGCCAAGAACATCTCCGATGAGGAGAAGGCCGGCCTCGTCGCAGCCGCAGGAGCCAACCCGGGAGACGCGATCTTCTTCGCCGCCGGTGATCCTGCGAGCTCGCGTTCACTCCTGGGTGCGGCCCGCAATGAGATCGCCGAGCGCACCGGACTCATCAAGGAAGGCGACTGGGCCTTCGTGTGGGTCGTCGACGCACCGCTCTTCGAGTCCGCAGCCGCGGCACAGGCCGCGGGCGATGTCGCGGTCGGTGAAGGATCATGGACCGCTGTCCACCACGCCTTCACCGCTCCGAAGCCCGAGTTCCTCGACACTCTGGAATCAGATCCCGGCGCTGCTCTGGCCTACGCTTACGACATCGTGTGCAACGGCAACGAGATCGGCGGAGGTTCGATCCGCATCCACCGCAAGGACGTCCAGGAACGCGTGTTCCGGGTCATGGGCATCTCCGAGGAAGACGCCCAGGAGAAGTTCGGCTTCCTGCTCGAGGCCTTCAAATTCGGTGCACCCCCGCACGGAGGCATCGCCTTCGGTTGGGACCGCATCGTGTCCCTGCTTGCCGGGGTCGACTCGATCCGCGAAGTGATCGCCTTCCCGAAGACGGGTGCCGGATATGATCCGCTCACCCAGGCTCCCGCACCGATCACCGACGCCCAGCGGGCTGAAGCCGGTGTGGACTTCGAACCGGAAGCCGACGTCGTCGAGGCCTGATGACCGACGGTCCTGACCTCTTCTCCTCCGACGGCCCGGACCAGGGTATGCCTGGTCCGGGCGTCGGCGGTTCCTCTGCCGATTCGGGGCGCGCCCTCGATCCGCTGGCAGTGCGGATGCGTCCGCGCACCATCGCCGAGGTTGTCGGCCAGGATCATCTGACGTTCCCCGGCTCACCCCTGGTCCAACTCGTCGAGGCCAGCGGGGGAGACCGGGCCGGAGCCTCCTCGGTGATCCTGTGGGGTCCTCCCGGGGTCGGCAAGACCACGCTGGCCCATGTCATCTCCCACGCACCGGGACGCACCTTCGTCGAACTCTCCGCGATCACCGCCGGCGTCAAGGATGTGCGGCAGGTGATCGAGAACGCTCGGCGTGAGCGGGAGATGTATCAGCGCACGACCGTGCTGTTCCTCGACGAGATCCACCGTTTCTCGAAGGCCCAGCAGGACGCGCTGCTGCCGGCAGTGGAGAACCGCCTCGTCGTGCTGGTGGCGGCGACGACCGAGAACCCCTCGTTCTCGATCATCTCCCCGCTCCTGTCCCGCTCGCTTCTGCTCACACTGCGACCACTCGACGACGCCGCGATCGCCGATCTGCTCGACCGTGCCGTGGCCAGCGAACGGGGCTTGGCCGGTCAGTTCGAACTCGAACCGGCTGCGAAGGACTTCGTCGTCCGCATCGCCGGTGCCGATGCCAGACGATCCCTGACGATCCTCGAAGCCGCCGCCGGAATCGCCGCCGCCCAGATGGAATTCGCCGAGTCTGCCAGCGAAGCAGCAGACCCCGAGGCCTCGTCGGAGGACTCGGGCGAAGAATCGGCCGAAGCAGCGGACGACTCGGATTCCCAGGCCCGCCCGATCATCATCTCCGAGGCTGCCTGCGCCGAGGCCAGCTCCGAAACGGTGCTGCGCTACGACAGGAACGGCGACCAGCACTACGACGTCGTCTCCGCCTTCATCAAATCCATTCGCGGCTCAGACGTCGACGCCGCACTGCACTATCTGGCCAGAATGATCGTCGCAGGGGAAGATCCCCGGTTCATTGCTCGTCGCGTCGTCATCTCGGCTGCCGAGGACATCGGGATGGCCGATCCGCAGGCATTGCCGATCGCAGTGGCGGCATCAACGGCCGTGCAGAACATCGGCATGCCCGAAGGCCGCATTCCCCTCGCGGAGGCGGTCACCTACCTGGCGATGGCGCCGAAGTCGAACGCAAGCTACCGGGCGCTCGACGCGGCGATCGCAGATGTCAAGAATGGTTTCTCCGGACAGGTACCGACCCATCTGCGCGACGCCCACTATCCCGGTGCCAAGGAACTCGGCCACGGCGAAGGCTACAAGTACTCCCACGATCATCCTCATGGGGTCGCCGCCCAGGAGTATCTGCCCGAAACACTGCGCGGCAAGCGCTACTACGAACCGACAGGCAACGGCATGGAACGCTCTCTGGGGGAGAGACTTGAGATGCTGCAGCGACTGCTGAGACCCTGAAACCGGCACCCTCCCGACGATATTCGCCCCGAATTCCTCCCTCCGGCTCCTGTGACACGGTAGTTTTGTGCACAGGGTGAAAGCGCGGAGTCGCCATAGTCGGTGAGCCGGCGCCAGAGAGGCCGAGGAGGGTCGACGTGCAGGACATCATCGTCACCATCGCGGCCGCCCTCGCGCTGGGGCTGGTGGCGCGGGAACTGCGCATTCCACCATTGGTGGGCTTCCTCGGCGCCGGATTCCTGCTTCATTTCCTCGGTGTCACTGCATTCGACGGGCTCGAGCAGGTCTCCGACCTCGGCGTGGTTCTGCTCCTCTTCACCATCGGACTCAAATTCGATCTGCGATCACTCCTGCAGCCCGAGGCCTATGGCACTGCCGCACTCCACATGATCTCCAGTGTCTTCGTCGGTGCCGGCACAATCGGGCTCGCCTCGGTCATCGGGGTCGTCACCCTCGACGGTGGCCCGGGGACCGTGGGTCTGCTCGGGTTCGCACTGTCGTTCTCCTCAACGGTTCTCGTCGTCAAGGTGCTCGAGGATCGTTCCGACGACGGGTCGTACTACGGTCAGATCGCCATTGCGATTCTCGTCATCCAAGACATTGCCGCGGTTGCCTTCATCACCGTTGCGGGGGAGGAACCACCGAGCCCGTGGGCCTTCGCGCTCGTTCTCGTCGTTCCCGTGGCATGGGTGCTGCGCCGCGTCCTCGACCGAGTCGGCCGCGGCGAGCTGCTGGTCCTCTTCGGCGTGGTGATGGCGCTGGGGCCAGGCTACGTGGCATTCGAGTCCGTGGGCATCCACGGCGACCTCGGTGCCTTGGTGATGGGGCTGCTCTTTGCCAGCCATCCCAGATCCAGCGAATTGTCGAAGTCTTTGTTCAGCGTCAAGGAACTCTTCCTCGTCGCCTTCTTCGTCATCATCGGACTGCAGGCGATCCCGACCTGGGCGGACCTGCTCATGGCACTCATCCTCTGCGTGATCCTCATTCCCTTCAACTTCCTCAGCTTCTACTTGATGGGGCGCCTCTTCGGCCTGCGCAATCGGACCAGCATCCGCACCAGTCTCGCGTTGAGCAACTTCTCCGAATTCGCCCTCATCGTGGTGGCCGTCGGGGCGGGCAACGGTGTGTTCGAGGACAGCTGGCTGACAGTGACCGCCGTGGCCGTCGCCATCGGCATGATCATCTCCTCCCTCGCCAATGCCTACGGCCTGCAGATCGTCGGCCGACTCGATGAGATTCTGCCCGACGAGAACGAATCGAAACTGCGACTGCCGGATCGTCCGATCGATACCGGATCCGCCGAGGTGGTGGTGCTGGGCATGGGTCGCATCGGCCGCGGCGCCTACGAACGGCTGGTCGACAGCGGAGGACTCTCAGTCATCGGTGTCGACAACGATCATCTGGTGGTGGAGGAGCTGAAGCGCGAACAGTTCAATGTGCTCGAAGGTGACGCCACCGACCACGAGTTCTGGCACCGACTGGTCGTGGGTGGGACCGCTCGAACCGTGATTCTGGCTATGGCGATCCATGACTCGAATACCTTCGCGCTCGAGCAGCTGAGGATAGCCGGTTTCGATGGTGCCATCGCCGCTGTCGTCCAGCGCCAGGATCAGGCCGATGCTCTGGCCGCGGCAGGAGTTCACACTGTCGTCAACATCTACGGTGGTTCGGGAGCCGAAGTCGCCGATGAGGCGATGCGTCTGCCCACGAAGCGACGGCCCGATGACGGAGGAGAGCGTGCTGGAGGCTGACCCTTCAGCAGATGTCAGGGAGGAACCCCTTCTGCGCTGCGATGAGACGACTGATGAGCAGGACGGGATCGACAATCTCGCCGGTGCTGATGCGTTCGTCGAGAGCGGACACTGACATCGCCACAGTCCGCACGACCTCTTGGGGGTCGTCATCAATGGGCGTACCTGGGGTCGCCGATCGGCAGAAATAGAGATGAATCGGTGTGGGGGAACGACTCGGGTTCTGATAGAACGTGTGCAGGTGAACGAGATCGACCGGACGCAGGCCAGTCTCTTCTTCGTACTCTCTTCGCGCAGCATCGGCAGGATTCTCCCCGTTATTCGCAGCGCCGCCCGGCAGGTCATAGATCCATGCGCCCACGGGGTAGCGGTATTCCTGTGCCAGCCGAAGCTTTCCATCCTCAGTCAGTCCAAGAACCGCGGCCCCGCAGGGAACCGACTCATCGACCTCGTATCGGGTCACATCACCATTGGGGAGCATGACCTCATGCTCGGTCAGAGTGACGTACCCACGGTGAATATCTCGTTTCGACAGGAGCTCCCAGCCCGGTTCGTCCATGAGCGCCATCATAGGCACCGTTGGAGTCGAAAGGTACCTTTCAGACTGCGTATTGCGAACGTGGGGCACAGAGACGGGCTGAGAGACAAGGCGCCTACAGTGTGGCGACTCGGCAGGGAAGTTTGTCGGTAGGCGAAAGAAATGTAAGATCAGATGTAGTAGTGCTTCCCTTGCTGCGAGTCATTTGCAGATCTGTGATCTGACCATTGATCCGGTGATGGGGGAGTTGCTCGACAGATGAACGCCAGCCCGATGGAGGGACGCGAGTGATGGCCGGCTGCATTGACGTTTCTAATCTGAGCAAGCGCTACGGCGACTTCCATGCAGTCAGCGACCTGTCTTTCAGTGTGGAACACGGTGAAATATTCGGGCTGCTCGGACCCAACGGTGCAGGAAAGACAACCACCTTGGAGATGATCGCGGGGATCCGTCGTGCCAGCAGCGGTCAGGTGGCGATCATGGGCCACGATCCCCATCAGGACAGAAGATTCACGGTGGAGCATGTTGCCCTCCAGCAACAGGAATCAAGTGTCTTCCAGTACCTGACCGTTTCCGAACTCGTTGAGCTGCACGCATCGTTCTATCCCGATCCGAGGAAATCGGACGATGCTATCGAGTTCGCCGGACTCCTTGATCACCGTGATCAGCGATTCGCGAAACTCTCAGGCGGTCAGAAACGGCGCCTGGCATTCAGCCTTGCAGTCGTAGGCAACACGGATATCCTCATCCTCGACGAACCAGCGGCGGGTTTGGATCCTGCGGCGCGGACGGACCTGCAAGCGTCGATTCGTCAACTGCAGACACTGGGCAAGACGATTCTGTATACGACACATCATCTCGAAGAGGCGACCGAACTGTGTGATCGAGTCGCCATCATGGTGGGCGGCCGAATGCAGATCTCCGGGTCTCCCAGCTCATTGATCAATCAATTCGATGCCACCGCGAACATCGATTTCACATTGCTCGAATCCGGTCAGGGCGAGTCAGCTCGGGCCTGGTGTGAGACCCACTCGCTGGTTGAACAGTCGAGACTCTCGCCCGGCGGCATCGTCACGGTCACGACCGAGGATTCGGATTCGTTCGTTCGCAGCCTGCACCATTCAGATCTCCGGTTCAAGAACCTGCGAATCCGATCCGGCAGCCTCAACGATGTCTACACTTCACTGGTCAAAGGAGATTGAGATGACGCACTCCAAGACCACATCGGGCACGGCTCTGCAGCTGCTGGTTCGTGCCAACTTCAAGGAACTGGTTCGCGACAGCCGATCACTCATCAGCATGTCCGTGTTCTTCGTGGTGACGATTCTGGTGCTCATCGCCCTCCAGGCGATGATCAACGGCGGTGGAAGCACGCCTCGACTCCTACTCACCGACTCAGTCGAGTCGAAAGTCACCGATCAGCTTGACGCCGTGAACGGGATCGAGACGCGCAATGCCGCCGACGCTGACACTGACGCCGTCAATGCCGAGCTCACACGCGAAGGACCAGGCGCAGGCTACACAGTCGTCATCTCTTCCGAAGACCGACCAGACTGGCTGCGCATCGTGGAGGCTCTTGAGTCCGCCGGAGTTCCCCATTTCGAGATCACGGTGGTCGACGATGAGGGGAGCTCTCAGATCGACTTTCTGAGACAGAACCTGTCGCTGGCGCTGCTGACCGGGTACGCCGCAATCGCCTTCGTCGGCACGGCCGCGCCCTTCGCTCGCATGCGAAATGAGGGCGTCATGACGATGCTGGGCACGACACCCGTCAGGGCCCGCGATATCCTCATCGCCCACGCTCCGCCGCGAATCCTGATGTGCCTTGTGGAGACGATGATCGTGCTGGCGATCGCCTTCTTCAGCGGGTATATGCACGGCGGGAGCTGGCTGCGACTGATCGTATCGCTGCTGCTCGCGTTCGGATTCATATTCAGCATCGGCTTCCTGCTGGCAGCACGAGCGAAGAACCCCGACTTAGTGACGCAGCTGGCGGGTTTGGTGCCGATCATAGTCTTGTTCGGTTCGGGCACCGTCATTCCAATTCCGTACCTCAGCGATGTGCCCTGGGTGCGCTATCTCATCCCCACCAACTGGATGGCGGATGCAATCAATCTCGATCTATCGGGCATCGCTCCGACCCTGCCGTGGGGTTTGCTGTGGGCACTCATGATCCTGGGAACCGTGGTGCTCTTGGGACTGAGCATACGGCTCTTCAACTGGAACGAATCCGATACCTGATCCTCAAGGGAACATTCGGGCCATCAGTGTCCCACCTCGGCGCCGGAAGACCCAGACGATCACCGTCGATTCCGCTTTGCGCCGGGGGAGTGGAATCCGCTAAAGTGGATAGCTGTTGTGCCTGCAAGCTAAAGGCGGTCGGTGCGAGCGGATCTCGACGCTCAATCCCTCCTTCCCATCCAGGGAAACAACCGTGTCGACCAGGGCGAGAACCGATGGCCAGTCGAGACACACCACATTGATGAAAGGTAATACAGTGCCAGCACCAGCACGTAACCGCCGCATGACGCGCGTCTCGCGCGCCCTCGGCATGCCGCTGACTCCGAAAGCGGAGAAATACTTCGAGCGTCGCCCGTATCCTCCAGGCGAGCACGGCCGCGCACGTCGTCGCAATGACAGCGACTACTCGGTCCGCCTCAAGGAGAAGCAGCGTCTTCGCGCCCAGTA
This sequence comes from Brevibacterium sp., assembly GCA_030457025.1. Lineage (GTDB taxonomy): Bacteria > Actinomycetota > Actinomycetes > Actinomycetales > Brevibacteriaceae > Brevibacterium. The sequence continues at coordinate 84,357 of JAKDSA010000001.1, forward strand.
CGGCATCCGCGAAGCTCAGATGCTCAAGATCTACAAGGAGTCCAGCCGCCTCTCCGGTCTGACCGGTGAGACCATGGTCGAGCTCCTCGAATCACGTCTCGATGCACTGGTTCTGCGTTCGGGCTTTGCCCGCACCATCGCCCAGGCGCGTCAGTTCGTCGTGCACCGTCACATCACCGTTGACGGCCAGCGCGTCGATCGTCCCTCCTTCCGCGTGAAGGAAGGACAGACCATCCAGGTTCACGAACGCAGCGCATCGATGGATCCGTTCCAGGTCGCCGCCGCCGGTGGACACAAGGATGTTCTCCCTGCAGTTCCGGGTTACCTCAACGTCAACCTCGAAGGTCTGCAGACGACCCTGCTTCGTCGCCCCAAGCGCGAAGAGGTTCCAGTGACCGTCGACGTTCAGCTGGTCGTCGAGCACTACTCGCGCTGATCACCTAAGAGGGATCGCAGAGCAAAAACTGCCCGGAACGTCGAGTTCCGGGCAGTTGTGCATTCACCCGCGGGTCGACGGCGTGCAGCGTCGGCACCTCGCATAGTGTGGATGAGCCACTAAACTAATCACGATGAGTGCAAGAGTGCACACGCCACATGTGAAAGGCCTTGGATGAAGACGGCAGAGATCAAACAGCGCTGGTTGGACTACTTCGAAGCGAATGGGCACGCAGTCGTCCCCTCGGCGTCGGTGATCAGCTCCGATCCGACGATCCTGTTCAACATCGCGGGAATGGTGCAGTTCATCCCGTATCTCACCGGTCGGGAGCCTGCCCCGTTCAATCGCGCCACGAGCGTGCAGAAGTGTGTGCGCACCGGCGATATCGAAGAGGTCGGCAAGACCACCCGCCACGGCACGTTCTTCCAGATGAACGGCAACTTCTCATTCGGCGACTACTTCAAGCGCGAAGCCATCCGCTTCGCCTGGGGCCTGCTGACGAACTCCATCGACGATGGTGGGCTCGGCTTCGACAAAGACCGGCTGTGGGCGACAGTCCACGAAGACGACATCGAGACCATCGACCTGTGGCTTGAGGAGACTTCGGTTCCACGCGAGCGCATCCAGCCGCGCGACAATGAGGACAACTTCTGGCACACCGGGCAGCCCGGCCCCGGCGGCTACTGCTCCGAAATCTATTTCGACCGTGGCCCCGACTACGGTGTCGAAGGCGGACCTGTGGCCGATGAGGACCGCTACATCGAGATCTGGAACCTCGTGTTCATGGAATTCGAACTCAGTGAAGTCCGCTCCAAGGTCGACTTCGACATCGCCGGAGACCTCCCCGCCAAGAACATCGACACCGGCATGGGCCTCGAACGTGTTGCATTCCTGCTCCAGGGTGTGGAGAACATGTATGAGATCGACGAGGTATTCCCCGTCATCGAGGCCGCCAGCCGACTCTCCGGGCACCGGTACGGAGCCGACCACGAAGCCGATGTGCAGATGCGCGTCGTGGCCGACCACGTGCGCTCGTCCCTCATGATCATCGGCGACGGCGTCCGACCCGGCAACGAAGGTCGTGGCTACATCCTCCGCCGCCTGCTGCGCCGCGCCGTGCGCGCCATGCGCCTCCTCGGCGTCAAACACGAGGTCCTGCCCGAGCTTCTGCCGGTGTCCATGGCATCCATGAAACTGTCCTACCCGGAGCTGGAAACCGACTTCGATCGCATCTCCCGCATCGCCTATGCAGAAGAGAAGGCCTTCCTGCGGACACTGGAATCGGGCACTCAGCTGTTCCAGAACGCGGCATCCTCCCTCTCAGAGACCGACAGGACCATCAGCGGTGACGTCGCCTTCGCCCTCCACGACACCCACGGCTTCCCGATCGATCTGACCCTGGAAATGGCATCCGAACAGGGCGTGAACGTCGATGAAGAGGGCTTCCGGGCACTCATGAGCGAACAGCGAACCCGTGCGAAGGCCGATGCGAAAGCGAAGAAGGGCGGCGGACACGCCGACCTCTCCGCCTACTCCGCACTGCTCGAAGACGGCGCCTCAGAGTTCGTCGGCTACGACAGGCTCGAAGCTGACTCCCGGGTGCGCGGAATCGTCGTCGACGGACTCGCCCAGGAAGTCCTGACTCCGGGGCAGAGCGCAGACCTCATCCTCGACCTGACCCCGTTCTACGCCGAAGCAGGCGGCCAGCGTGCCGACATCGGCCAGATCAAGGGCCACGGCTTCACCGCTCGTGTCCTGGACGTGCAGAACCCCATCAAGGGACTGCCCGCACACAGGGTCGAAGTCATCGACGGCGAGATCCACGTCGGGGCAGAGGTCCTGGCCGTCGTCGATCACGACCACCGGTTCCAGGGTTCACAGGCGCACACCGCCACCCACCTCGTCCACGCCGCGCTGCGTGAGATCCTCGGCACGCACGCCGTCCAGGCCGGTTCGATGAACCAGCCCGGCTATATGCGCTTCGACTATTCGTTCCCTGAGGCCCCGAGCCCACAGATGCGGGCGGAGATCGAGGACGTCGCCAACCTTGCCGTGCGCTCCAACTATGAGGTCGGCACGGAGTTTCTGCCCTTCGAGGACGCCAGGAAGTCCGGCGCGATGGCGCTGTTCGGTGAGAAGTACCCGAACATCGTGCGCGTCGTCGACATCGGCGGACCCTTCTCCCGTGAGCTCTGCGGCGGCACCCACGTCGGAGCTTCGTCCGAGGTCGGTCCCATCTCCGTGCTCTCCGAAGCCTCCGTAGGTTCCGGTGTACGCCGTATCGAAGCCGCCGTCGGCATGGACGCATTCCGCTCATTGGCTGCAGAACGCTCCATCGTCTCCTCACTCTCCGACATGCTCAAGGTGCCCGGAACCGATGTGAAAGAACGCGTCGGAGACCTGATGAGCAGACTCAAGGAGGCTGAGAAGGAGATCACACGGCTGAACTCCCAGCAGCTCCTGGCATCGGCCGGGAAATTCCTCGATGATGCCGAGACCGTAGGGTCGACGCTGTTCGTCGTCGCGGAACTCGGTGAGGTCTCGAACGCCGGCGACATCCGCACCGTCGTCACCGACCTGCGCGCACGCGTCTCCGAACGCTCCGCCGTCGTCCTGGGAGTCGGGACGAGCAACGCAAAACCCGTCGTCGTCATCGCCACGACCGCCTCCTCACGGGAGGAAGGTCACCAGGCCGGCAAGCTCGTCTCCCTGGCCTGCGGTGAACTCGGCGGCGGTGGAGGCGGCAAACCCGATCTCGCTCAGGGCGGGGGCAGCGACGTATCCGCGATCCCCTCTGCCATTCGAGCGGTCAAGGCAGCCCTCCAGTGAGTTTCCGCCGAGGCCGACGAATGGGCCTCGACATCGGCTCGGTGCGCATCGGGGTGGCTGCCAGCGATCCCGATGGCATCCTCGCCACGCCGTTGAGCGTGGTCCGCCGGACCGACGAACCCGCAGCCCTGAAGTCGCTGCGGGAGATCATCGACGAGTACGAGCCGATCGAACTGCTCATCGGCGACCCGAAGTCCCTTGACGGAGCAGCCCGGGCAGCGGCGGCGACCGCGTTGGAGTTCGCCCGGCGGATCAGCCGCGCCACTGCGACGCCCATCCGACTCGTCGATGAGCGCTTCACCACGGTCGAAGCCCATCACGCCCTCGCGGCAGCGGGAAAGAACTCCCGTCAGCGCCGCGAGATCGTTGACGCTCAGGCCGCCGTGATCATTTTGCAGAACGCCCTCGAATTCGAACACAACACCGGTCAACCCGCCGGTCGAGCTATGCCCGACGAGGAGAGTGAGCAATGAGCCCGTTCCCAGGTGAGTTCTCGGAAGACGAAGGATTGACCCGGTCCGACCTCAAAGCCAAGAAGCACCGTCGGATGCTGCGCAGGCGCCGGACGACAGCCATCGTCGTCATCTGCGTTCTCGTCTTCGGCATCGGCGGGTTCTTCGGCGTCAGAGCCGCGGGCGGAGTCTTCGAGGATCTGTTCGGCCCCAAGGGCGACTACGAAGGCGCCGGCACCAGCGAGGTCTCCGTGAAGATCCCGCCGGGGGCATCGGCTCGCTCCGTGGCCAACCAGCTGGTCGAGGCCGGTGTGATCATGAACTCCGAACCATTCCTCGACGAGATCGAACGTCGCGACGTCACAATCCAGGCCGGACCGCTCATCCTGCGGGAGAAGATGAGCTCCAAGGCTGCAGTCGACGCGATCGTCGATCCGATCAAGCCTCCCAAGATCACGATTGCCGAGGGGCGAAAGATCGATCAGATCAAGGCCAAGATGGTCCAGTCGGGGATGAAGGCCGAAGAGGTCGACAAGGCCATCGATGACAAGACTCCGAAGGACTACGGTCTCGACGTCGATACCCCCAGCCTCGAAGGGTATCTGTATCCGGCCACCTATAACCTCAACAAGGACAAGACCGCCGAGGACATCGTGTCCCAGATGGTCGACAAAACGAAGCAGGAGATCGACAAGGCCGGCATCGAACTCGATGACGCCAATCGCATCATGACCTTGGCCAGCCTCGTCGAAATCGAATCTCCCGGTGACGAAGCGGTGCGGAAGAAGGTGGCACGAGTCTTCCTCAACCGCATTTCGGAAGAATCGAAGACCGGCAAACTGCTCCAGTCCGATGCGACCGTGGCCTACATCCACGGTGCCCGCAGCGATCTGACAACGACGAAGAAGGAACGCGAGTCAGACAGCCCATACAACACGTACAAGAAGAAGGGGCTGCCCCCAGGACCGATCAATTCTCCCAGCTCCGGTGCCGTTGAGGCCGCACTGAACCCGACCAAGGGCGACTGGCAGTTCTTCGTGGCCACGAACCCGGACACAGGCGAGACCAAGTTCGCCACGACCTACAAGGAACATCAGAAGAACGTCGAGATCTATCGGAAGTGGCTCAAACAGCACGGAGAGGACAACGGCGGCAAATGACGATCTTCGCTGCGGTGCTCGGTCGACCGATCACCCACTCCAAGTCGCCGCTGCTCCACCGTGCGGCGTTTCGGGCGCTGGGCCTCGACGACAGCGAATACGGCAGCTTCGATCTGGGTGCCGACGAGCTCGAATCCTTCCTGGCAGCTCATGGGAATCAGACCGGATTCTCACTGACGATGCCATTGAAGGAACGGCTCGTCGAACTTGCCGACACCCACGGATGGGACCTTGATGACACGGCCGGACTGACCGGAGTGGCCAACACCCTTGTCCGCAGGAACGGGGCAACGGCGGTCGCCAACACCGACGTGCAGGGAATCGTGCGCGCCTTGGCCCCGGTACTCAGCACCTGTCGGGAGGCAGCTGTCACCGCTGCGGCAACGGCCACGGCCGTCGACCTCGGTGCCAACGCAGTCGCGAACACCGCCGAGCGCGACGGTGCCGACCGGGCGACCATCCTCGGAGCCGGGGCGACCGCAGCCTCGGCACTGCTGGCCTGCCGTGATTTGGGCATCAGCACGGTCGAATTCCTCGTCAGAGATCCCGATCGTGCCCGCCGGGTCCTCACTCTCAGCCGGCGACTCGGGATATCGGCGACCACCGCACCCCTGAGACTGATCGCACCCTGTGCCCTCGTCATCTCGACGCTGCCCGCCGAAGCGGTTCCCGAGCTGCAGTGGTCTCCCGACTTTCGCGGCGGAGTGGCTCTCGACGTGGCCTATGCCACCGAGTCCGGCTTCCTGCGCGCCGCGCAGTCACGTGGACTCATTCCCGTCGAGGGCACCGTGATGCTTGTCGAACAAGCTGTAACACAGTCGGAGATGTTCATCGCGGCTGCCGGTGACCGGCCGGGTGGGGCAGACCTTCCCGTGGGCCAGGACCTTCGCGTCGCCATCGCGGACGCCATGTATCGAGCGCTCGAGGAACACACCGCCTCGGCGCAGGACTGACGAGGAGAGCGCGGCGCGGTGGACACAGACGTTCTGCACGGACTGCTCATCGGGCTGTCGATCCTGATCAGCGCCGCTGCGGGGCTGATCCTGGCGCGCACCGTCGCAGCATGGCTCGCCGACGACGCCCAGCTCGAGCTCATCTCGCGAGTGCGTCCTGTCCGAGGACCGTGGCTGGTGATCGCGGGCATCTGCATCGCTGCCGCCGCAGCGTTGCTCTTTCCCTCAGGCCAGGTGATTCCCGTCGACACGGGATTCACCGCCTATGCGCCCTTGAGCGGAACAACCTTCGACCCCACCGCGCCCAATCCGGCCGATATCATCCTGTTGGCTCTGGTCCTCGGCGTCGTCGCCGCAGCCACGCCGTTCCTCATCGTCGTCGACATCCACGTCCACCGTCTGCCCGACCGCCTCGTCTACCCGCTCATCTCCGTCTGCCTGCTCACCATGGTGCTCGGTTCGCTGATCGGGGAGTCGAGGATCTGGTTCATCGGCCTCATCGCAGGCCTTGGCGCGGCAGCGGTCTTCGGCCTCGTCCACCTCATCGGCAGGCTCATGCGCATGCGCACCATGGGCCTCGGCGACGTCAAGCTCGCCTTCGTCGTCTTCTCCACTGCAGGTCTGTTCGACCTCTGGGCTCCGGGGCTGGCATTCATCGTCATCATGTTCATCGCCGGGATCTGGGCGCTCATCGCCGCCGCCGTGAAACGCAGTCTGAAGGCGACGACGATCGCATTCGGACCTGCGATGCTTTCCGGCATGTGGGTCGGGTCGGTGGTTTCCCCATTCCTTTTGTAGAATCGGTTGAATGTTGAGATGGCTGACTGCAGGCGAATCCCACGGCGAAGCGCTGACCGGGATCATTGAAGGGCTCCCCGCCCACGTTCCGATCACCAAGGAAGACATCCGCGCGAGCTTGGCTCGACGCAGATTGGGCTACGGCCGCGGAGCACGAATGAAGTTCGAAGCCGACGAGGTACGCCTCCTCGGCGGAGTGCGACACGGCCAGACTCTGGGATCACCGGTGGCCGTTGAAGTCGGCAACACGGAATGGCCCAAATGGGAGACCGTGATGAGTGCGGACCCGATCGACGAGGACGAACTCGCCGGTCAGGCCCGCAACGCTCCACTGACCCGCCCACGACCCGGGCATGCCGACATCGTCGGAATGCAGAAGTACGCCTTCGATGAGGCGCGACCGATCCTCGAACGTGCTTCCGCGCGCGAAACGGCGATGCGTGTCGCCCTGGGCACCATTGCCGCGAATTTCCTGGCCGAGCTCGGCATCACCCTCGTCGCACACACCGTAGCGATCGGCTCTGCCGAGAACGTCGCCGATTCCGCGACCGAACCTTCCCTGCCACTGGCCTCGGACGTGGACGCACTCGATGCTGATCCGGTGCGCTGCTTCGACCCTGATCTCTCCGCCCGCATGGTCGCTGAGATCGATGCGGCCAAGAAGGCCGGTGACACACTCGGCGGAGTCGTTGAGGTCCTCGCCTACGATCTGCCGCCGGGGCTGGGCTCGCACGTCCACTGGGACCGTCGGCTCGACTCCCGACTCGCCGGAGCCCTGATGGGCATTCAGGCGATCAAGGGGGTCGAGGTCGGCGACGGTTTCCTGACCACGAAGCGTCCGGGCTCGGCTGCTCACGACGAGATCGCTGTCGGAGACGACGGCTTCCGACGTGTGAGCAATCGGGCCGGCGGCACCGAGGGCGGAATGTCCACGGGCGGCCCGCTGCGTGTCCGGGCAGGCATGAAGCCCATCGCCACGGTTCCCCGCGCCCTGGCAACCGTCGACGTCGCCACCGGTGAAGCCGCGAAAGCCAACCACCAGCGCTCTGACGTGTGCGCGGTGCCGGCATCCGGCGTCGTGGCCGAGGCGATGGTCGCACTCGTCCTCGCCGAGGCAGTGGTGGAGAAGTTCGGCGGGGACTCTGTGACCGAGACCAAACGGAACGTGGATGCCTATGTGGCCGCCATTCCGGAGAACCTCCGCATCGGCCGATGACACAGCGCCCGCACCCGAAACCGGTTCCGCCGTTGGAACCGGTCCCTGCAGCGCAGTCGCGCATCGTCCTGACCGGACCGCCCGCCGCCGGCAAATCCACGATCGGTCGTCTGCTGGCCGACCGACTCGACCTGCCGCTCATCGACACGGATGCGAACATCGTCGCCAAATACGGCGTCATCGCCGACATCTTCGTCGAACGCGGTGAGGACCATTTCCGTCGGATCGAACGCGAGGTGGTCCGGCGTGCCCTGCGTCATCTGCTCGACCGCCCCGGGATCGTCTCCCTGGGCGGGGGAGCGATCCTCAATCCGGGTACCCGAGCCCAACTGGGTCATCCCGCGATCAAGGTCGTGCACATCGACATCGACATCGGCACCGTCACGACGCGGTTGAACTCACCCCACAGACCGCTGCTGCGCGGTGCCGGAACACCGCTGGAGAACTGGCAGGCACTCGTGAACGAACGAGACCCGCTCTACGATCAGGTCGCCACCTTCCGCGTCCACGCATCGAATTCGCATCCATCGACCGTCGTCAACCGGGTCGTCGACGTCCTCACCGGCCTGCAGCGAGCCGAGGAGTATGCCAAGTACTCCGGCCACGAATCAGAGAGTTAGGCTTGAGGGCGCAACAGGTTCGTAAGTTCAGCCGCCGCGGCCATGACATGCCCGGAGGCAGCAAAGGGGAAAGTGCACGAATGAGTCTCACACGCATCAACGTCGAAGCCGGCGGAAACTACCCGGTTCTCGTGGGGCAGGGGCTCCTGGGCGAACTTCCCGAACTCCTCGGCCCGCGGGCCGAGAAGGTGCTCGTCATCCATCCTCGAGCTCTGCGGACCACAGGGGAGACGGTCCGTGACGATCTGCGCGCAACCGGTCTCGACGCGATCGTGGCCGAGATCCCAGATGCCGAGGAAGCCAAGCATGTGCAGGTCGCCGCGTTCTGCTGGCAGGTGCTCGGACAGAGTGATTTCACCCGCACCGATGCCATCATCACAGTCGGCGGGGGAGCCGTCTCCGACCTCGGCGGCTTCGTCGCGGCCACCTGGCTGCGCGGCATCTCCGTCATCCACATTCCCACCACAGTCCTGGGGATGGTCGATGCGGCCATCGGGGGCAAGACCGGTATCAACACCGCAGAGGGCAAGAACCTCGTCGGTTCCTTCCACGCCCCGTCGGGCGTCCTCGTCGACCTCGACACTCTGCAGACGCTGCCGGAGAACGAGCTCTTCACAGGCCTCGCCGAGGTGGTCAAGACCGGCTTCATCGCCGATCCCAACATCCTCGACCTCGTGAGCAGACACTCGAAGGCTGAGATCGCCGAGGTGGATGGCCCCGTCCTGCGTGAGCTCATCGAACGTGCCATTGCAGTCAAGGCCGACGTCGTCGCCGATGACTTCAAGGAGTCCGGACGCCGCGAGATCCTCAACTACGGCCACACGCTGGCTCACGCCATCGAACACAAAGAGCGTTATCAATGGCGCCACGGCGCTGCGGTGTCCGTGGGCATGGTCTTCGCCGCCGAGGTGGCGGCGATGGTCAAGAGTCTGCCACCCGAGACCGTCGACCTTCACCGTGAGCTGCTGACCAAACTGGGTCTGCCCATCACCTATCGTGCCGATGTCTGGCCGCAGCTGCTGGAGACGATGAAGCGGGACAAGAAGGCGCGCGGCTCCATGCTGCGCATGGTTCTGCTCAGCGAAGTGGGCGCACCGGCGACAGTGGAGATCCCTGACGTGTCGATCCTGCATACCGCATATCAGGAGATCGGGGAGGATTCGCCGCGGGTTATGCTCGGCACCGACCTGGTCTGAGGTCCGAGATGGCAGCACTCGCAGGAGCTTGCTAGAATTGCTGTTTGGCGAAACTGCCAGATCATGCCAGACACACCCAATCACCTCGCGGTGGTCACGACTGACACGAAGAAGGACGGATTAGTGGCTTCAACCAACGACCTGAAGAACGGCCTTGTGCTCAATATCGACAAGCAGCTGTGGCAGGTGCTGGAGTTCCAGCACGTCAAACCCGGCAAGGGACCGGCCTTCGTCCGCACGAAGCTCAAGAACGTGCTCTCCGGCAAGATCATCGACAAGACCTTCAACGCCGGAACCAAGGTCGAGACAGCCAACGTCGACCGTCGCGAAATGCAGTACCTCTACCATGACGGCACCGACTACGTCTTCATGGACGCCGAGGACTACGACCAGGTCGCACTCTCGCCAGAGCTCGTCGGTGATGCCGCCAACTACATGCTCGAGAACCAGAATCTCCAGGTCTCCTTCCACGAGGGCACAGCGCTCTCCGTGGAGATGCCTCTCTCGGTCGAACTTGTGATCACCCACACCGAGCCTGGCCTGCAGGGCGACCGGTCGACCGGTGGATCGAAGCCGGCGACGCTCGAGACCGGCTACGACATCCAGGTGCCGCTGTTCCTCGAAGAGGGAACCAAGGTCAAGGTCGATACCCGCACAGGCGACTACCTGGGTCGCGTCAAGTAAGTGTCAGCACGCACGCGGGCCCGCCGCCGGGCCCTGGAACTGATGTTCGAGGCAGGTCAGCGTCGCCTCGACACCGAGCAGGTCGTGACCATGCGGTCCAACGACCCCGACTACCCGATGAAGGCCTACGCGGTGGAGATCGTCGAAGGAATCACGAGTCATCGTGACGAGATCGACGAGGTCATCGCCACCTACGCACAGGGCTGGACCCTGGAGCGGATGCCGGCCGTCGACCTGGCGCTGCTTCAGATCGGGACCTGGGAGATTCTCTTCAACGACGAGGTGCCCGACAAGGCCGCGATCGACGAAGCCGTCTCCCTGGCCAAGCAGTTCTCGACGGATGACTCACCAGGTTTCATCTCGGGACTGCTCTCCCGTGTCCTGGACGTCAAGCCGACTCTGATCTGAGGCACCAGTCTGATCTGAGTCCGCGGGTCCGGAACCCGGACCCGCGAACCGACCTCATTTCTCAGAGGTCTACAATCGAATCGAACCACTCCTTTAACCACCGTCCGGAGAGGCGGAGAAGGGGAAGCATGACACAGCGAACAGTGCTCGATGCCCCAGATATGAAACGGGCAATGACCCGTATCGCCCACGAGATCATCGAATCCAATAAGGGCAGCGACGATCTGGTCCTCTTAGGGATCCCGCGCCGTGGTGTTCCCCTGGCCACCCGACTGGCAGAGCAGATCGCCTCGATCTCCGCACAACCGGAGATGGCGCGCGAACTCGTCGGAAGCCTCGACATCACGATGTACCGTGATGATCTGCGCAGCGGCGCCTACCGTGCCCCGGAGCCCACCACGATCCCCGCCGCTGGCATCGACGCCAAGACCGTCGTCCTCGTCGACGATGTGCTCTTCTCCGGTCGCACGATCCGAGCTGCTCTCGACGCGCTCTCCGATCTGGGCCGTCCCGCTCAGGTGCGTCTCGCCGTCCTCGTCGACCGCGGCCACCGCGACCTGCCGATCCGCGCCGATCACGTTGGGAAGAACCTCCCCACCTCCAGCAGCGAACGCGTCAACGTGTCCTTGGCAGAGATCGACGGCGAAGACGGCGTCACCATTTCGGGAGGACGCGAATGAAGCACCTCCTCGACACCCTCTCGCTCAGCCGTGAGGAAGCCATCTCGATCCTCGACATCGCCGAGGAGATGACCCAGGTCTCCGAACGTGAGGTCAAGAAGCTGCCCGTCCTGCGCGGACGAACCGTGGTCAACCTGTTCTTCGAGGACTCGACGCGGACCCGGCTGTCATTCGAAGCAGCCGCCAAACGACTCTCGGCCGACGTCCTCAACTTCTCCGCCAAGGGCTCGTCAGTGTCCAAGGGCGAGAGCCTGCAGGACACCATCGAGACGATCTCAGCCATGGGCGCCGACGCACTCGTCGTCCGCCACCCGGGCTCGGGCACCCCGCATCGCCTCGCCCACAGCGGTTGGATCGACGTTCCCGTCGTCAACGCCGGCGATGGCACCCACGAGCATCCCACACAGGCTCTGCTCGACGCCTTCACCCTGCGCCGCGCACTTGGCGGATTCTCCGCCTCGGGCGCTGTCAAGGACGGCCCCCGCGGGCGTGGGCTCGACGGCGCCAAGGTCGCCATCGTCGGTGACGTCCTGCATTCTCGAGTGGCCCGTTCCAATGTCCATCTGCTGGCCCGCCTCGGCGCCGAAGTCCACCTCGTCGCCCCACCGACTCTTCTGCCCTGGGGCGTCGAGACCTGGCCGGTGACTCTGCACTACGACCTCGATGAGGCGCTGCACAGCGAAGACTATGCGGCCGTGATGATGCTGCGCGTCCAGCACGAGCGGATGCACGAATCGTTCTTCCCCAACGAGCGCGAATACGCACGCCTGTGGGGGCTGTCCGCGGCCCGCCTGGCCGGGTTGCCGGAGGAGACTTTCATCATGCACCCCGGGCCGATGAACCGCGGCTTTGAGATCTCAGCGGCAGCAGCCGACTCACCGCGCGCCCTCATCCTCGACCAGGTCGAGAACGGAGTGAGCGTGCGAATGGCGGTCCTGTACCGCCTCTTGACAGGCCAGGAGGAGACCAATGACTGATTATCTGATCCGCGGCGCCAACGTGCTGGGCCAGGGAATCGCCGATATTGCGATCAAGGACTCGACGATCGTCGACCCCGATCTGCTCAACCCCGATGACGGCGATGTGGAAGTCGTCACCGCGAACGGGCGCATCGCCCTGCCCGGGCTCGTCGACATGCACACGCACCTGCGGGAACCCGGAAAAGAGGATGCGGAGACGATCCTGAGCGGATCACGCGCGGCCGCCTCGGGCGGGTTCACCTGCGTTCATGCGATGGCGAACACGGCTCCGGTCGCGGACACGGCGGGCGTCGTCGAACAGGTCCACCGCCTCGGCCGCACCGCCGGCTATACCGAAGTCGTGCCCATCGGAGCCGTGACCATCGGACTGGAGGGCAAGAACCTCGCCGAGATCGGAGCCATGGCCCGCTCGGCTGCGCGAGTCCGGATCTTCTCCGATGACGGAATCTGCGTATCGGACCCGCTGCTCATGCGCCGGGCCCTCGAATACGTCAAGACCTTCGACGGGGTCATCGCCCAGCATGCTCAGGAACCGCGCCTGACCGAGGGCGCGCAGATGAACGAGGGCGTCGTCTCCGCCGAACTGGGGCTGCCCGGCTGGCCCGCGGTCGCCGAGGAGTCGATCATCGCTCGCGACGTTCTTCTGGCCGAACATGTGGGCTCTCGTCTCCACATCTGCCACGTGTCCACGAAGGGCAGCGTCGACATCATCCGGTGGGCGAAGTCCCGCGGAGTCGAGATCACCGCCGAGGTCACCCCACATCACCTCATGCTCACCGACGAACTGGTCCGCAGCTTCGACCCCGTGTACAAGGTCAATCCGCCATTGCGCACCGAAGCCGACGTCACTGCACTGCGCGAAGCCCTGGCCGACGGCACGATCGATGTGATCGGCACCGACCACGCCCCACACACCGCCGAGCACAAATGCAGCGAATGGACGGCTGCGGCCATGGGCATGGTGGGGATGGAGACCGCTCTGCCCATCGTCGTCGAAGCGATGCGCGACTTCGACTTCGACTACGGCGACCTCGCCCGAGTCATGTCCGCCACCCCGGCCCGGATCACCGGAGCATCGGGACACGGCAGCCTCGAGATCGGTGCGAGCGCGAACATCGTCCTCATCGATCCGGACTCGAACCACACGATCGTGGCCGAGGACCACGCCACGAAGGGGCGCAACAATCCCTTCGCCGGCCTCGAGGTCTCCACGTCGATCACCGACACCTTCTTCTACGGCCACCGGGTCCTCTCCGGTGGCACACTGAGCACGCCCCACCCGGCAGGAGCATCATGGACAGACCAGTAAGCGTCATCATCATCGCAATCGTCTTCCTCCTCCTGATCCTCGCGATCACCTGGGGCTGGAGCCGACGAAAGAAGACCCAGACCGAGATGCCGCAGCCGGCGAAGGTCCATATGGGAATCAAACCCGTATCGGAGCCCGTCGAAGGCTCCTATGTGTCGACGACACTGGCCGGGCACCCCCTTGAACGAGTCGCCGTCCACGGTCTCGGCATCCGCACCACGGGAGAGATCGTCATCACCGACGGGGGAGTCATCATGGACCTGGCGGGACGTGAGGACTTCCTCATCCCCAGGCGCGATATCGTCTCGGTCGACACCACCGCCGGCATGATCGGCAAATTCGTCGAACGAGGCGGCATCGTGCGCATCACCTGGCGACTGGGGGAGACCCTCGTCGACACCGGTTTCCGCTCCCGCTATGCCGCCAACACAACACCCACCGTCGCCCGCATCCGCGAAATGATCGAAGAGGCACAATGAGACTGTCCACCACACCCGCCGTCCTCGTCCTCGAAGACGGCCGCACCTTCCGCGGTTCCGCCTACGGAGCCATCGGCGAGACCTTGGGCGAAGCGGTCTTCGTCACCGCGATGTCGGGCTACCAGGAGACCCTGACCGACCCGTCCTACCACCGTCAGATCGTGATCCAGACCGCGCCGCACATCGGCAATACCGGCATCACCGACGATGATGACGAATCGGCGAAGATCTGGGTCGCCGGCTACGTCGTCCGCGACGCCTCCCGCATGTCCTCGAACTGGCGTTCCATCGGAGACCTGTCCACCCGCCTCGAGGAATCGGGCATCGTGGGCATCAGCGACGTCGACACCCGCGCCCTGACACTGCACCTGCGCGAAGCAGGAGCCATGCGCATGGGCATCTTCTCCGGTCCTGCCGCCGAAGCCCGCGATGAGGAACTGCTGGCCAAGGTCCAGGGCTCACCCCACATGGCCGGTGCGAAACTGGCCGAAGAGGTCTCGATCACCGAACCCAAGCTCATCCCCGCAGTGGGCGAGAAGAAGTTCAGCGTCGCGGCCCTTGACTTGGGCATCAAGTCGATGACCCCCGAACGGCTGAGCGAACGCGGCATCGACGTGCACCTTCTGCCAGCGACGACGGAATTCGAGGAGCTCCAGGCATTGGGAGTCGACGGAGTGTTCTTCTCCAACGGTCCCGGCGACCCCGCAACCGCCGATGCGCAGGTCGAACTCCTCCGCAAGGTCCTTGGTGCGAAGATTCCGTTCTTCGGAATCTGCTTCGGCAATCAGCTGCTCGGGCGGGCGCTGGGCTTCGGCACGTACAAGCTGCCCTTCGGCCACCGCGGCATCAACGTCCCGGTCATGGACCGCACCACCGACAAGGTGGAGATCACCTCGCAGAACCACGGCTTCGCCGTCGATGCGCCCCTGGACGGTGAGACTCAGGCACCGCACGACGCCAGCTTCGGTCGCGTCACCGTCTCCCACGTGTGCCTCAACGATGACGTGGTCGAAGGCCTCCAATGCCTCGACATCCCCGCATTCTCCGTCCAGTTCCACCCGGAGGCCGCCGCCGGTCCCCACGATTCGAGCTATCTGTTCGATCGCTTCATCGACCTCATGTCCGCTGCCCCGGTCGCACAGGCCTAAGGAGAACCCATGCCACTCAGACAAGATCTCTCATCCGTTCTCGTCATCGGCTCCGGTCCGATCGTGATCGGGCAGGCCTGCGAATTCGACTACTCGGGAACCCAGGCATGCCGTGTCCTGCGCGACGAGGGCCTACGCGTCATCCTCATCAACTCCAACCCGGCGACGATCATGACCGACCCCGATGTCGCCGACGCCACCTACGTCGAACCGATCGATCCCGACATCATCGAATCGATCATCGACAAGGAACGCCCCGACGCGATCCTTCCGACCCTGGGCGGTCAGACAGCGCTCAACGCGGCGATCGCTCTCCACGACGCCGGTACCCTCGAGAAGTACGGTGTCGAACTCATCGGCGCCGACGTCGAGGCCATCCAGCGCGGCGAGGACCGGCAGAAGTTCAAGACCATCGTTGAGGAATGCGGCGCCGAGTCGGCCAAGTCCGTCATCTGCCACACCATCGACGAGGCACTGGCCGGGGCAGAAGAGCTCAACTATCCGGTCGTCGTGCGTCCCTCGTTCACGATGGGCGGGCTGGGGTCGGGAATGGCCTATGACGAGGCCGACCTGCGGCGCATCGCCGGCGCTGGCCTGGGCGATTCCATCACACACGAGGTGCTCCTCGAAGAGTCGATCCTCGGCTGGAAGGAATACGAACTCGAACTCATGCGCGACCACAAGGACAACGTGGTCGTCATCTGCTCGATCGAGAACGTCGACCCCGTCGGCGTCCACACCGGCGACTCGATCACGGTGGCACCTTCGCTGACCCTGACCGACCGCGAATATCAGAAGATGCGCGACATCGGCATCGACGTCATCCGCGCCGTCGGAGTCGCCACCGGCGGCTGCAACATCCAGTACGCGGTGGACCCTGCGACCGGCCGCATCGTCGTCATCGAAATGAACCCCAGAGTCTCGAGGTCCTCGGCTCTGGCGTCGAAGGCCACGGGCTTCCCGATCGCCAAGATGGCCGCCAAACTGGCCGTGGGCTACTCGCTCGACGAGATTCCCAATGACATCACACAGGTCACACCTGCCAGCTTCGAACCGACACTCGACTACGTCGTGGTCAAGATCCCGCGATTCACATTCGAAAAGTTCCCCGCAGCAGACCCGACCCTGACCACGACCATGAAGTCCGTGGGCGAAGTCATGTCACTGGGCCGCAACTTCACCACTGCACTGCAGAAGGCCATGCGGTCGATGGAGCAGCGCGACGCCTCATTCAGTTGGAATGACCTGCCCGACATCAGCGACGAGGACGTCAGAGAGTCCGTCCTCGAATCGATCTCGCACGCAACAGCCGACCGCATCCATTCCGTGCAGCGGGGACTGGCCGCCGGACTGAGCAATGCCGAGGTCTTCGAGGCATGTGAGATCGACCCCTGGTTCCTCGACCAGATCGAACTGATCAACGAAGTCGCCGAGTTCATCTCCTCCGCAGAGGAGCTTGATGCCCAGGTGCTGCGGGTCGCGAAGAACCACGGGTTCTCCGACGCGCAGATCGCGGCCCTGCGCAGCCTCGACACAGGCGTGGTCACCGGTGTCCGGCACGCGCTTCGCATCCGCCCGGTGTTCAAGACCGTTGACACCTGTGCCGGTGAGTTCGCGGCACATACCCCGTACCATTATTCGAGCTATGACGAGGAGACCGAGGTCGAGCCTCGTGAGAAGCCGGCCGTAATCATCCTCGGCTCGGGGCCGAACCGGATCGGTCAGGGTATCGAATTCGACTACTCGTGCGTGCACGCCACGATGGCCATCGCCGAGGCCGGTTACGAGACGATCATGGTCAACTGCAACCCGGAGACCGTCTCCACGGACTACGACACCGCCGATCGCCTCTACTTCGAACCGCTGACCTTCGAAGACGTGATGGAGGTCTATCACGCCGAGGTGGCGGCCGGTGCCGTACTCGGCGTCGTCTGCACTCTGGGTGGTCAGACCCCGTTGGGCCTGGCCGATAAGCTCAAAGCCGCAGGGGTACCGGTCCTCGGCACCCAACCCGAGGCCATCGACCTGGCCGAGGACCGCGGCGAATTCGGTGCCGTCCTCGACCGCGCCGGCCTCACCGCACCGAAGCACGGCACCGCGGTGACCTACTCGGAGGCCGAGAAGATCGCCGAGGAGATCGGCTACCCGGTACTCGTTCGTCCCTCGTATGTGCTCGGCGGCCGCGGAATGCAGATCGTCTACGACCGCACGCAGCTCGTGGACTACATGGCCGCGGCCACAGAGATCTCCGTCGACCGCCCGGTCCTCGTCGACAGGTTCCTCGAAGACGCCATCGAAATCGATGTCGACGCCCTCTACGACGGAGATGATATCTTCATCGGCGGCATCATGGAGCACATCGAGGAAGCCGGAATCCACTCCGGTGACTCGGCATGCGTGCTCCCCTCGCTGACCCTCGGTGAGGATGTGCTCGACCGTGTCCGCACGGCCACACTGGCGATCGCCCAAGGCACCAATGTGCGCGGTCTGCTCAACATCCAGTTCGCCATCACCGCCGACGTGCTCCACGTCATCGAGGCCAACCCCCGTGCCTCCCGGACCGTGCCGTTCGTCTCGAAGGCCACATCCACGCAGCTGGCGAAGGCTGCCGCACTCATCGCGGTCGGACGCACCATCGCCGATATGCGCGGTGACATGCTTCCGGAGACCGGAGACGGTTCGAGACTGCCGTTGGACCACCCGATCGCAGTCAAGGAAGCGGTCCTGCCCTTCCGCCGGTTCCGGACCGTCGAAGGCAAGGTCGTTGATTCGATCCTGGGACCGGAGATGCGCTCGACCGGTGAGGTCATGGGCATCGACCACGACTTCCCGACTGCCTTCGCGAAAGGACTCCTGGGAGCCTCGATCAAGCTGCCGACCTCGGGCACCGTGTTCGTGTCCGTCGCAGACCGCGACAAGCGGGCCATGGTCCTGCCGGTCAAGGAACTCGTCGACATGGGCTTCGACGTGGTCGCCACCACCGGCACGGCTGCGGTCCTCTCCCGCTACGGCATCAAGACCACACAGGTGCACAAGCACTTCGAGGCCGATGCCGAGGATCGTACGATACTGGACTACCTGACCGCGGGCACGATCGACATGGTCATCAACGTGCCCTCGGGACGTCAGGAACGGGCTGACGGCTACGAGATCCGTGCCTCAGCGACCGCGAACTCCGTGCCGCTGATCACGACCCTCGCCGAGTTCGCCGCAGCTGTCACCTCGATCGAGGTCGTCCGTGACAAGACGTTCAAGGTCCGCAGCCTGCAGGACTGGAGCGCGTGATGTTCGGCCCCCGCCTGCGGGCGGCCATGGACGAGCACGGACCGCTGTGCGTGGGCATCGACCCGCATGACCACCTCCTTGAGGCCTGGGGGCTGCCACGCACAGCGGCCGGAGTGCGCGAATTCTCGCTGCGCACGGTGACCGAACTCGCCGGAAGCGTGGCAGCGGTGAAACCGCAGTCGGCCTTCTACGAACAGTACGGTTCAGCTGGAGTCGCCGTCCTCGAAGAGACCCTCGCAGCCTGCCGAGAACACGATCTCATCAGCGTCCTCGACGTCAAACGCGGGGACATCGGGTCAACCATGGGAGCCTACGCACGCGCCTACCTCGACCCCGCCTCGGCGCTGGCAGCCGATTCGATCACTGTGTCTCCGTACCTCGGATTCGGGGCACTGGACCCGGCATTCGACCTTGCCGAGGCACATGATCGGGGAGTGTTCGTGCTCGCTCTGACTTCGAACCCGGAAGGAGCAGAAGTCCAGCATGCCAGACGCGACTCGGCCGTCTCCGGCTTCGGTGACTCTGTGGCCGGCTCGATCGTCGCTCAGGTCGCGGCGCGCAACGGGATTGATGCTGCCCAGGGCCTGGGCCGGATCGGTCTGGTTGTGGGCGCCACGATCGGATCCGGCGCGCGCGATCTCGGCTTCGACCCCTCCACGTGCGGTGGCCCGATCCTGGCACCGGGAGTCGGCGCACAGGGAGCAGGGATCGCCGAACTCATCGAAGTCTTCGGACACGAGGCCATCGCGGCCAACCAGATCTTGGCCACAACATCACGGGCCGTGCTCAGTGCAGGGCCAGAGGGTGTGCGAGCAGCGACGAGGTCGCTCAACGAATCTCTGACCCGGGTGGCCTGAGACCCGCGCAGAATGTGTCCGATCGCACTCCGATCGAATCGTGCAGGCCGCGTGAATGCGCAGCTTGCACGTTCGCATGCGCCGAATGCTTCGCACCGGTTCCCGACCTCTCCTGAAGTGGGGCGGCGCGGACACCAAATGACCAGTTCTGCGAACACTTGAGTTTTCTTTTCCGCTTTATGCCTCTCACGAGGGTTTTTGTTTTAGACTGAAGCAACTTCCCTACCTGCCCGTTCATGGTGACAGAGGAGATAATGTGGCACTCGAACCTTTGACCCCGCAACAGCGTTCAGCTGCTCTTGACAAAGCATTCAAAGCGCGTCAGGCGCGAGCCGAGGTCAAAACAGCGCTGAAGAATGGTCGAACCGATCTCGCCGCCGTGCTGAAGAAGGCCGACGCAGACGAGGCACTCGCGAAGATGCGCGTCGTCGATCTGCTGAGATCGCTGCCCGGTGTCGGCGATCGACGTGCGGAAGCGGCCATGGATGACGTCGGCATTGCGTCGTCACGGCGAATCAAGGGACTGGGCGTACACCAGAAGGACGCCCTGTTGGAGAAATACTCCTGAATGTGTGAACAATAGATCTGTGAATAATCGACTCACCGTCCTCGCGGGACCCACCGCGGTCGGAAAAGGCACCATCAGCGCGTACATCAGAGATCATCATCCCGAGGTCTGGTTCTCCGTCTCCGCGACCACGCGGCCACGGCGGCCCGGCGAAACTGATGGTGTTCATTATCACTTCATCAGTGACGACGAGTTCGATTCGCTCATCGCTGCCGGTGAACTCCTCGAGTATGCGCTCGTCCACGGACGCCACCGCTACGGAACGCCCTCTGCCCAGGTGCAGGAGAAGCTGGCCCAGGGGGTGCCCTCCCTGCTGGAGATCGATCTGCAGGGCGCACGCCAGGTCAAGGACAAGATGCCCGACGCGCTGTTCGTCTTCCTGTCCCCTCCCAGCTGGGAAGAACTCGTGTCGAGACTCACCGGTCGCGGAACCGAATCGGCGGTCGAACAGGAGCGTCGCCTGACCACGGCCAAGCAGGAATTGCAGGCAGAATCCGAGTTCGATGTCACCATCGTCAACGACCACATTCGCACTGCGGCCGAAGAACTCATATCATTGATGGGTATATCCACTACCGATTAGATTGGACACTCATTGCCTGCACAACCTGAAGGCATCACCAATCCTCCGATTGATGATCTGCTGGCCGTGACCAGTTCGAAGTACGAACTGGTCTCCATCGCGGCTCAGAGAGCCCGCCAGATCAACTCCTACTACGCACAGCTGCAAGAGGGACTGCTTGAGAACGTCGGTCCGCTCGTGACCCCGGGAACCCACGAGAAGCCATTGTCGATCGCGCTCCGCGAGATCAATGAGGGCAAGATCGTGGCCCGCGAAGTCACCGAAGCCGACTTCGGTGCGCTCAACCAGGAGCCTGCGCAGCCCGTTGCCAGCAACGACGGCGCACTGGACTTCAGCGACCAGTGAGAACTGTACTCGGCGTCGCCGGTGGGATCGCCGCCTACAAGGCGTGCCATGTCATACGGCGACTCCGGGAGCTCGGGCACAGCGTCAAGGTGGTGCCCACCGCAAGTGCACTGAACTTCGTCGGTGCGGCCACCTTCGAGGCGCTGTCCTCGCAGACCGTGACGACAGATGTCTTCGACGACGTCGAGTCGGTCAACCATGTCCGCATCGGGCAGGATGCCGAACTCGTCATCATCGCCCCGGCCACTGCCAATGTTCTGGCCAAACTGGCCGCAGGCATCGCCGATGATCTGCTGACCGCCACAGTCCTGACGACGACCGCCGAGGTGGTCGTCGCCCCGGCCATGCACACCGAGATGTGGCACAACCCCGCCACCGTTGCGAACATCGCGACCCTCAAACAGCGTGGCATCCATGTGCTCGAGCCGGCTGTCGGCCGTCTCACCGGACCGGACTCCGGCCCCGGTCGCCTGCCTGAACCCGAGGCCATCGTCGACTTCGCCCTCGCCGCCGCTGCTGTGGCTGGGACTTCGCCCACGGAATCCTCGGCGGGGACTTCGCCCACGGCCTCCTCGGCTGGAACAGACACCGCCGGACCAGCGAGCAATGCGCTCGGACCTCTGAGCGGCAAGCACGTCGTCATCAGCGCTGGCGGCACCAGAGAGCCGCTCGACCCCGTGAGGTTCCTCGGAAACCGTTCCTCAGGCAAACAGGGCATCGCCCTGGCACGAGCCGCTGCCGCTGCCGGAGCCCACGTCGCCCTGGTCGCGGCCAACATCGACTCTGGCCTGCTGTCCACACTGCCCGACAGCGTGCGGATCACGACGGTCGAGTCAACACTCGAACTGCAGACGCAGATGCACGCTGCCCAAGCCGACTCCGATGCCATCATCATGGCCGCTGCTGTCGCCGACTACCGTCCCGCAGACCCCACCGACTCGAAGATGAAGAAATCGGGTGACGAGGGGATGACCCTGAACCTGACTCAGAATCCCGATGTGCTCGTCGGGCTTGTGGAAGCACGTCGGCAGGCCCAGATCATCATAGGATTCGCCGCCGAAACCGGAGATTCCCATCACACGGCTCTGGACTACGCGAAAGCGAAGTTCCGTCGCAAGGGCGTCGACCTTCTCGTCTTCAACGACGTCTCCGATGACAGGGCCTTCGGCCACGACGACACTGCTGTCCGGATCCTGAGCGCAGACAGTGACGAAGTCGCCGCCAGCGCAGAATTCCACGGCAGCAAGGATGATGTTTCGGAAAAGGTCATCTTGGCACTCGCGAAGCGTGTCGAATGCGTAGAATCGACGCCGTGAGTCAATCAAATCTGCGCTTCTTCTCGTCCGAATCCGTCACCGAGGGCCATCCCGACAAGATCTGCGATCAGATCAGCGATGCCGTACTCGACGACCTGCTGAGTCAGGACCCGAACGCGAAGGTCGCTGTCGAGACGATGGTCACCACTGGTCTCGTCCATGTCGCCGGCGAGGTCAATACCGCAGCCTATGCCGATGTCGCGGGTATCGTGCGCAGACTCATCACCGGCATCGGCTATGACTCCTCCGACACCGGATTCGACGGCCATTCCTGCGGTGTCTCAGTGTCCATCGGCAGTCAGTCCACCGACATCCATTCCGGTGTGACGAACCCGCTCGACTTCCGCGAAGCCGTGGAATCCGACCACGGTTCGAGCCTGGGCGCCGGCGACCAGGGCCTCATGTTCGGCTACGCGGACAACGCCACCGACGTCCTCATGCCGGTGCCGATCCACCTGGCCTCCCGGATGGCGGAGAAACTGTCCGAGGTGCGCAAGACCGGAGCGTTGGACTATCTGCGTCCCGACGGCAAAACCCAGCTGACACTCGGCTACGACGGCAATGAAGCCGTGTCGATCGAGAACATCGTGGTCTCGACTCAGCACGCCGGACACGTCGACCAGGCGCAGCTGCACGCCGAAATCAAAGATTTCGTCATCGATCCGGTCATCGCAGGCTCCGGACTCGATGAGAGTCATGCGAACATCCACATCAACCCCGCCGGACCCTTCGTCACCGGTGGGCCGATGGGCGACGCAGGACTGACCGGTCGCAAGATCATCGTCGACACCTATGGCGGATACTCCCGCCACGGCGGAGGCGCCTTCTCCGGGAAGGACCCATCGAAGGTCGACCGCTCCGCGGCCTACGCCATGCGCTGGGTGGCGAAGAACGTTGTGGCCGCCGGACTCGCAGACCGCGCCGAGGTTCAGGTCTCCTATGCGATCGGCCGTGTCGACCCGATGGGTCTCTACGTCGAAACATTCGGCACCGAGAAGGTCGACCCACATGCGATCTCGAGAGCGATCCGCGAGGTCTTCGACCTGCGACCGGCCATGATCATCGCCGAACTCGATCTCCTGCGCCCGATCTACTCCCAGACATCGACCTACGGCCACTTCGGCCGTGAACTCCCCGACTTCACCTGGGAGGTCACGGACCGCGCCGACGATCTGCTGCGCGCAGTCTCCTCGGCTTGATGGACGAACCTCTTCCGATCGACACCGGCACCTCAGCCATCGGGCAGGTGCCATTGGCAGCGGAAGACCCAGTGGCCCACGTGCTCATCGATCACCCGGTGCCGCACCTGGCTCGTACCTTCGACTACGCCGTGCCGGAGAAGTTCGCCGACACGGCCCGCCCGGGTGTACGAGTCAGGGTCAAGTTCGCAGGAAAGCTGCGCGACGGATTCGTCCTCGCCCGGGTCGAGAAATCGGACCACATCGGACCGCTGGCCACGATCGAACGCATCACCAGCCCGGTCGTCGTGCTCACTCCCGAGCTGCTGCACCTCGGCGCTGCGACCGCCCGCCGCTACGCCGGAACCCTCTCCGACGTCCTGCGTCTCGCGATCCCGCCACGCCACGCACGCGCCGAGAAGGCTGTGCTCAAGGCTGAGAAGACGCTGCAGCGCAACGCGAGCAGTTCCATCGCATCGACAGAAGCAGACAACGCGAGTACGGCGGCTGAGAAATCGACTGCGGGTGCCGAGGATGCGACTGCGACGACAGCGGACACGGTTCAGCGTCTCGGCGAATGGGTGGTCAACGAGTCTCAGCACGAGAGAGAAGACGACTTCCCGGCTGCCGAGCATCCGCGGATGGCACTGACCTGCGTTCCCGGACCCACACCGGGGCTGAGTTGGATCACCGCCGGACTGGAGGCTGCCCGAGCGACACTGGCAGCGGGGGAGTCGGTGCTGTGGCTGGTGCCCGATCACCGTGAGCTCGCCGTTCTCTCGGCGGCACTCGACGCCAGCACAGACATGCCCGCCTACTCCGTCCTCAGCGCAGACCAGTCACCGGAGCAGCGATGGAAAGCCTGGCTGCGCGGTCTGCTCGGACACACACGTGTGACAATCGGCACGAGAGCGGCCGCTTTCGCGCCGGTCGCAGGACTGGGCCTCATCATCTGCTTCGACGACTCGAACTCGAACTACCTCGACCAGCACGCACCGTACCCACACGCCAGAGAAGTGTGCCTGCTGAGATCGACCATCGAGACCACCGGGCTGCTGTTCGTCTCCACCGATCGCAGCGCAGAGGTCCAGCGTCTGGTCGAGGTCGGGTGGCTGCGCGATGCTACGCTCACAGGCCCCGAGCGCCGCGAGGGTGCGCCCCGTGTCTTCGTCCCCGACGAGGAGCGTGACCCCTTCGCCTGGCAGCGCATTCCCTCACGCGCCTGGCAGCTGATGCGCGGAGCACTGCGCCCCGGCGCCAAGGACACGAACGCGGTCGGACCCGTCCTCGTCCAGGTCCCGCGTGCCGGGTACTACCCGGTGTTCGCCTGCGCGAGATGCCAAGAGGTCGCACGCTGCCCTCAATGCTCGGCCACTCTGACCACACAGTCTGAGGTGGGGCCCTTCGCATGTCGCGCCTGCGGTTTCCACTCCGATACGTTCTCCTGCGGGCGCTGCCGCTCGAACCAGGTGCGCTCGATCGTGCGCGGCAGAGGCCGGACCGTCGAGGAGCTGCGCAAGGCCATGCCGGGGATCGAGATCCTCGAATCCGGCGGCGATGACATTCCCATCGCCATCGACGACAGTCCACGTCTCGTCGTCGCCACCACCGGTGCCGAGCCCTATGCCCTCGGCGGCTACGCCTGTGCCATCCTGCTCGACTCGCTGTGGCCGGGGCCGTGGATGCGCTCGACCGATGAAGGAGTCAGCAGGAGGCTGCGTGCGGCGGTCCTCGTGAGATCACGCACAGCTGGGGGAGTCGTCTACCTCGGCGACACCGATGAGACGATCCGGAACACGGTGACCACCTTCGACCCGGTCACCACCATGTCCAGAGCCCTCGGCGATCGCCTGGAGCTCGGCTTTCCGCCCTACCGTCGCATCGTCGAACTCACCGGCGCCGGCACCGACATCGACGCCATCGTCACGGCCGTCCCGGAACTCACCGAACTCATCCGCGACTCCGATGGTGATGACCAGAAGGCCGTCGCAGCGTATCCGATCGCAGCAGGCGACGCGGTCGGCGAAGCTTTGGCTCACCTGACAGCCTCCCGGTCTGCGAAGAAGCTTCCCCAAGTGCGCATCCGCATCGACGATCCGAGGTCGCTGTGAGTGCCCTGATGCCCGGACTCTGTGTCCGCGACGCGAACAAGTAGAATTCCTCAAGTGGATATCGTCTTCGCCGGAACCCCGGATGCCGCAGTACCTGCCCTTGAGGCCTTCGCCGAATCGAAGCACCGCATCCGTGCCGTCCTCACCCGACCCGATGCACCGGTGGGTCGCAAACGCGTCCTCACCCCCTCACCGGTCAAGGCCCGAGCCCTCGAACTCGGTCTCGACGTCATCGAGGCGAGCCGACTCCGCGGCGAGGTCATCACCGAACTTCGAGCCCTCAATGTCGATGCCGTGGCCGTGGTCGCCTATGGGGCCATCGCTGGCCCGGCAGCGCTGTCCACCGCCGCACTCGGCTGGTTCAATCTCCACTTCTCACTCCTGCCTGCCCATCGGGGAGCCGCCCCGGTCCAACGGGCCCTCATCGCGGGCCAGAGAAGCAGCGGAGTCAGCGTGTTCAAGATCGACGAGGGCATGGACTCCGGACCCGTCCTGCGCCGCCTCGAACTTCCGCTGGTCCATCCCGATGTCGCTGCCGCCCTCAATGACTATGCCCACAAAGGCGCGGCCGAACTCGTCGCCGCCTTCGACGATCTCGCGGACGGGACCGCAGTGATGACCCCGCAGTCCGGAGACGCCAGCCACGCGGACAAGATCTCCGTCGGAGACGCCCACCTCGACTTCACCGCCACCGCACGAGCCGTCATCGATCGCTCCCGGGGAGTCAGTCCCAGCCCCGGGCCGTGGGCGAACGTTGGGGGGAAGCGGACCAAACTCTTCGGACTGGCACCTGCTCCGAACGTCACCACCGCCTCGGAGCCCGGGCTGTTGACGACATGGCAGAAGACAGCTGTCCTCGGCTGCAGCGACGGGTGGGTCAGCGTGGAGCAGATCCAGCCCTTCGGCAAGGCCAGGATGGCAGCTGTCGACTTCCTGCGTGGCCATGGCGACATCCGATTCGACCCCAGTGAAACCAGCGCCGAGCCGGCGGCAGACCCCGAGCAAGGAGCATGAGACCGATGTCAGCAGATGAGCGCATGCCACAGAAGAGGCCAGCGACAGGTGGGAAACCGCCTCGGGGCCAGAAGCCGAAGTCGGGAAGGCCGTCATCCTCGGGAAGGCAGCAGGCCCCGGCGAAGAATCTGCCGCGGCGCATCGCCTGGGAGGTTCTCGTCGACGTTGAGACGAAGGACTCCTACGCGAACCTGCTCCTGCCCGCCAAGCTGGCCCGCACGCATATGGACCCCCAGGACGCGGCGTTTACGACTGAACTCACCTACGGCGCTCTGCGCCAGCAGGAGTTCTACGATGCGATCATCGCCAAGGCGGCGAACCGGTCCCTTGACACCATCGACCCTGAACCGCTGGCAGGCATGCGCCTCGGCGCCCACCAGATCCTGTCCATGCGCGTGCCCGACCATGCGGCACTGTCGGAGACTGTCGCCGTCATCAAGTCCTACGCACCGAAGACCGCAGGATTCGTCAACGCCGTCCTGCGTCGGATCTCCGAGATCGACCGGGCCGAATGGCTGCGACGCGTCACCGCCGGGGCTACAGCAGTAGGCGAACAGGCCATCGAATACTCCCACCCGGAATGGATCGTTCGTGCCATGACACAGGCCCTCAAAGGCCACGGACGCCAGGCGTCCGAACTGCAGGCGCTCCTCGAAGCCGACAACGCGGCCGCGAAGGTCAGCGTGTCGGCTCTGCCCGGACTCATCGACCGCAGCGAGCTGCCCGGGCAGCCGACCGAGTTCTCACCCATCGGCGTCACCCTCGAGACCGCTGTGCCCAAGAACGTCGACGCCGTCGC
Organism: Brevibacterium sp.; assembly: GCA_030457025.1. Classification (GTDB taxonomy): domain Bacteria; phylum Actinomycetota; class Actinomycetes; order Actinomycetales; family Brevibacteriaceae; genus Brevibacterium. Next base: position 111,761 of record JAKDSA010000001.1, read on the forward strand.
CACCGGCCGGGCCCGCGTGCAAGACGAAGGCTCCGCGCTGGTGGCACTGGCACTGGCACACGTTGAAGCACCGGCAGGCACCTGGGCCGACCTGTGCGCCGGCCCCGGCGGCAAGGCCGCAGTCCTCGCAGCGATCGCGAAGCAGTCGGGAACCACACTCGACGCCTTCGACTCGAGCGAGCACAGGGTCGAACTCGTGAGATCCTCCACCCAGGCACTCGACAACGTCACCACCCGCATCCAAGACGCCCGCGACGCCACCGGGCCCTACGCGAAGGTACTCGTCGACGTTCCCTGTTCGGGCCTCGGTGCACTGCGTCGGCGTCCCGAAGCCCGCTACCGCCGGCGCCCTGAGGACATCAACGCCCTGGCCGGACTGCAGCGAGAACTGCTGCGGGCGGCCTTGGACGCATGCGCTCCGGGGGGAGTCGTGGCCTACTCCACCTGCTCTCCCCACTATGCGGAGACCGTGCTCGTCGTCGATGATGTCCTGCGTGGGTCCGACATCGAAATCCTCGACGCACCGGCGGTCCTCGCCGAGGTCACGGGCGCCGATGCCGAAGGGTTCACCTCGGTGAGCCGGGGAGCGGGACGGTACGCTCAGCTGTGGCCCCATGTCCACAACACCGATGGAATGTTCTTGGCTCTGATGCGGAAGGCGAACTGAAATGGCGATCGAGATCAACCCCAGCATCCTCAGCTCCGATTTCTCGGACCTGCGTGGTGAACTGGACAAAATCAGCACCGCCGATATGGCGCACATCGACGTGATGGACAACCATTTCGTCCCGAACCTCACCTTCGGGCCTCCCGTAGTCGAGCGGCTCCAGGCGATCAGCCCGATCCCACTCGACGCCCACCTGATGATCGCCGAGGCGGACCGGCACGCCCCGGTCTACGCCGAACTCGGGTGCGCGTCGGTGACCTTCCACGCCGAGGCGGCCGCAGCACCCGTACGCCTGGCCCGCGAGATCCGGAAGCTGGGTGCCAAGGCCAGCCTCGCGCTCAAGCCGGCCACCCCGATCGAACCCTTCGTCGACCTTCTCGGCGAGTTCGACCAGATCCTCATCATGACCGTCGAACCCGGTTTCGGCGGGCAGACGTTCCTCGATGTGTGCCTGCCGAAGATCCGGCGGACCCGCGAGGCGATCTCCGCCGCCGGTCTTGAGATCAAACTGCAGGTCGACGGGGGAGTCTCGACGTCGACGATCGAACGCGTCGTCGATGCCGGCGCCGATGTCCTCGTCGCCGGTTCAGCCGTCTACGGTGCCGAGGACGCTGCCACCGCGATCTCAGGGCTGCGTGAACTCGCAGCATCCCACGTGCACTGAAGAGGGCCGAAATGGAACTGCTCGAATGGCTGAATACCCCGGCATTTCACCTGCTGGGCAAACCGGTGCCGTACTCCGATCTCTTCGGCAACATCTGTGCATTGGCCACGGTGGTTCTGGCGCTGCGCCGCAACATTCTGTCCTGGCCGGTCCAGATCCTGGGTTCCATCCTCCTCTTCGCCGCGAGCATCTCCGCCGGACTGGGCGGCAATGCCTCCCGCCAGGTCGTCATCATCGTCGCCGCGGTCTGGGGCTGGACGCAGTGGAAGAAATCCCGCGAAGCCGCAGGTGAGGTCCTCGTCCGCTGGGCTTCCTGGAACGAACGCCTGCTCCTGCTCGGTGCGTTGCTAGTGGGCACCGGCGTGTTCGGCTATATCCTGGCGTTGGGCGGGTGGTCCTGGAACCCCTACCCCGACGCCTATATCTTCGTCGGCTCGGTCGTCGCGATGTACGCCCAGGGACGAGCGATCGTCGAATTCTGGTTCGTGTGGCTGGCCGTCGACCTCGTCGGAATCCCCTTGGCAGTCGCCGGTGGTCTCGTGTTCTCCGGAGCGGTCTACCTCATCTTCCTCGTCATGGTCGTCCTCGGCTTCATCGACTGGTCGAAGAGATCGAAGCAGACGATCTCGGCACCACACCTGGGCGCCACGGACATCAACCGCGGTCCTGACAGCTGAGACCCTCCAGACGACTGAAGCTGTCCTGACAGCTGAGACCCCGTGTGAGCGTGGCGTCGACGATGTATTAGGCTGGTTTCGTGAAGACCTTTGACTCGCTCTACGCCGAACTCCTGCAGAAATCCTTCGATCGCCCCGAAGGCTCGAAGACCGTGGCCGAACTCGATGCCGGAGTCCATGCGATCGGGAAGAAGGTCGTCGAAGAAGCCGCAGAGGTCTGGATGGCGGCCGAATACGAGACCAAGGACGAGCTCGCCGAGGAGATCTCGCAGCTGCTGTACCACCTGCAGGTGCTCATGGTCGCCAAGGATCTCAGCCTCGAGGACGTCAACTCGCATCTGTAGACGATTGCTCGATGGCTGCAGGCCGGCTCGCGCTGGGGACTTCGGCGCCGACGCACAGTCTGAGGCAACCGAAGACATTGATGTAGCCGAACACCCAATGAACCGTTGACGATGAAATACCAAAGGACACCATGCTGCGTGTAGCCGTGCCGAACAAGGGCGCACTGTCCGAAGCCGCCTCCGAGATGCTCAGTGAGGCCGGATACTCCACCCGTCGGGGAAGCAAGACCCTGGTCCATCAGGATGAAGTCAACGGCGTCGAATTCTTCTACCTGCGTCCTCGGGACATCGCCGTCTACGTCGGCTCGGGAATCCTCGACGCCGGCATCACCGGTCGCGATCTGCTGCTTGAGTCGAAGGCCGAAGCCCAGGAGGCCGTCGGACTCGGATTCGGTGCCTCCCGCTTCTTCTACGCCGGTGTCACTGGCTCCTACTCCTCGCCGACCCAGCTGGAAGGCGCACGCATCGCCACCAGCTTCCCGAACCTCGTCGAAGCCGATCTGCATGCTCGAGGCATCGATGCGAAGACCGTTCAGCTCGACGGCGCGATCGAAGTCTCCATCCAGCTCGGCGTCGCCGACGCCATCGCCGACGTGGTCGAGACCGGCAGCACCTTGCGTGCCGCAGGACTCGAAACATTCGGCGAACCCCTGCTGGAGTCCGAGGGCGTGCTCATCCAGCGTGAGGGAGCAGCCAAGACGATCGAGGTGCTGCGGCGTCGTCTCGAATCCGTGATGGTGGCTCGTCAGTACGTCCTCGTCGACTACAACATCGAAGAGCGTCTCCTGCCCGAGGCACTCGGACTCACCCCAGGACTCGAATCACCCACGCTCTCCCCACTGCAGGAGACGGGCTGGGTCGCGGCCCGCGTCATGGTCGAAGTCAAAGAGGTCAACAATGTCATGGACCGTCTCTACGCGGTCGGTGCCCGTGCGATTCTGGTGACGAACATTGGCGCTTGCCGAATCTGAATTCCGCGTCTTCCGACCCCGCCAGGTGCGCATCATCAGCATCGTCGGCGCAGTGGTGCTGTTCATCGGCTTCGCGGTGCTGTCCGTGGCCCTGCTCGTTGTGGACTGGGAACCCTGGACCCCGCTGGACACGGTCTGGATGAACCTGCTGGGGATCATCTTCGCGGCAGCGCTGCTGCGCGTGGCCGACATCCACGCTCAACCGAGCGAATCGGGTCTGGTCGTGCGGAACATGGTGAGGACACGGACCTTGGCTTGGGGTCAGATCCTCGGGGTCGCCTTCTCACCGGAAGGCGACGATCCCTGGCCCACCCTCGATCTCACCGACGGAACCACATACGCCGTGATGGCCATCCAGCACGCAGATGGGCCCCGAGCCCACGAGGAATGTCAGCGATTGCGTATGCTCATCGCCAGATGGACCCACTTCAAGGAGGAATAGGAATGTCGAACGACACAATCACCGGGGTCGAAGGCCCACTGACCGGATACACGGTCATCGACCTCTCCCGCGCATTGGCGGGCCCGCACGCAGGAATGATGTTCGGCGATCTCGGCGCCCGAGTGATCAAGGTCGAGAACCCGGGCAAGGGCGATGACTCCCGCTCGTGGGGCCCTCCGTTCGTCGGTCCCGAGGACGACCCCCAGGCTACGTACTTCTTCTCATGCAACCGCAACAAGGAGTCGATCGCCCTCGATCTCAAGTCGGCCACCGGCAAGGACACGCTGCGGGAGCTCATCTCACGCGCTGACGTGCTCATCGAGAACTTCCGCTCCGGCGTTCTCGAGCGCCTCGGCTTCTCCACCGCCGTGTGCATGGAGATCAACCCCCGTCTCGTGCTCCTCTCGATCACCGGATTCGGACACGACGGTCCCGAATCCTCCCGTGCAGGCTACGACCAGATCGCCCAGGGCGAGGCCGGACTGATGTCGCTGACAGGATCCGGACCCGATGACATGCAGCGCGTGGGTGTTCCCATCGCGGACCTCCTCGCGGGCATCTACGGCTCCTACGGCGTTCTCGCAGCCCTGCTCGAACGTGAACGCACGGGCAAGGGCAAAGTTGTCCGGACCTCCCTCATCGCCGGCATGGTCGGAGTCCACGCCTTCCAGGGAACACGCGCCACGGTGGCCGGGCAGAATCCTGAGCCCGGCGGCAACCACCATCCTTCGCTCTCACCCTATGGACTCTTCAACTGCCAGGGTGGTGCCGTGCAGATCTCCGTGGGCAACGAGAACTTGTGGCAGAAGTTCTGCGCCGCATTCGACATCGACCCGGCCACCGAGGGCATGGTCGACAACTCCTCACGTGTCGCGAACCGTCCGGCCGTGATCGAACTCATCGAAAGCAAGTTCGCTGCCTACGGATCGGACGAGCTGCTGGCCAAACTCGCAGACGCAGGAATCCCCTCCGGCACCGTCCGCACGCTCGAAGAGGTCTACTCCTGGGACCAGGCGCTGAGCCAGGGTCTCAAAGTCTCGGTCGACCATCCCGTCCTCGGCGACATCGATCTGCCCGGGCCACCTCTTCGGTTCTTCGACGCGGACGGTGAGGCCGAGGTCGAAACCACGAGGACCACCCACGAAGCCCCGCCTCTGCTGAACGAGGACGCCGAGGCGATCGTGTCCTGGCTCGACGCGGACAGCTGAGGAGCCTGACCACCAGCTGCGCCCTCTGATCCGCAGCTGGCGGCAATCCGCAGCTGGTGGCCCGACACCGCTTGACCGTTCGTCAGATTTACCGTTGGTCAGACACATCTGAAACAGGAGATAAGCACGTGGCACGGTTGAATGCACATGAACTCGTCGACATCGTCGTAGATGACGGATCCTTCGTGTCCTGGGATACGACTCCGATCAGGCCCGCCGGGGGCATCTCCGAGGAATACGCGGCCGAACTCGCTGCCGCCAGGGAGAAATCTGGAGTCGACGAGGCCGTCATCACCGGAGAGGGCATGATCGAGGGTCGGCGCGTTGCCATCGTCGCCGGGGAATTCCGGTTCCTGGCCGGTTCGATCGGCGTCGCCGCAGCCCAGCGGCTCGTCGACGCGATCGAACGCGCCACGCTCGAAGGGCTGCCGCTGCTGGCCGGGCCTGCCTCCGGTGGGACCAGGATGCAGGAAGGCACGATCGCGTTCCTGTCGATGGTCAAGATCACCAACGCAGTGATGGCCCACCGTCGGGCCGCACTGCCCTACCTCGTGTACCTGCGGCATCCCACCACAGGTGGCGTGTTCGCCTCATGGGGTTCGATGGGCCATGTCACCGTTGCCGAGGCGGGATCACTCATCGGCTTCCTCGGCCCACGTGTGTTCGAAGCCATCTACGGAGAGAAGTTTCCCGAGAACGTGCAGACGGGTGAGAACCTGCACAAGCACGGCATCATCGACGCAGTGATCAGTCCCGAACGGATCCAGACCACCCTCGCCCGAGTCCTCGACGTGCTCATGGGCGCCAAGGAGATTCCGCCCCGCGTCGCCGACCCGGACACACGCCCGGAGATCGTCGACCCGGACTCCGACGCGTGGGAGGCGATCACTCGTTCCCGCAATGCCGATCGTCCCGGAGTTCGCGACCTGCTGCGCACCGCCGCCAACACTGTGCTGCCGCTCAACGGCACTGGTCAGGGAGAGAAGGACCCAGGACTGCTGTTGGCGCTGGCGAAGTTCGGCTCCGCCCCGTGCATCGTTCTCGGTCAGGACCGGTTCCGCCAGGACTCCCGGGCCCCGCTCGGGCCTGCGGCACTGCGAGAGGCCCGACGCGGCATGCGGTTGGCCGCCGAACTCGATCTGCCGTTGGTGACCGTCATCGACACCCCTGGTGCTGCACTGTCGCAATCTGCTGAGGAGGGCGGAATCGCCGGCGAGATCGCCCGCAGCCTTGCCGACCTCGCGAACCTCGATGCGCCCTCGGTGTCCCTCATCCTCGGTGAGGGGTCAGGCGGGGGAGCCCTCGCACTGATCCCCGCGGATCGAGTCCTCAGTGCCGAAAACGGGTGGCTTTCGCCCCTGCCCCCGGAAGGTGCCTCGGCGATCGTGCACCGAACGACCGACCGCGCGCCGGAGATGGCCCAGAGCCAAGGTGTCCATGCACCCATGCTCATGGCGACGGGAGTCGTCGACCGCATCATCGCCGAACACCCAGATGCGAGCCAGGAGCCATTGGACTTCGTGTCCCGGGTGGGTGCGACACTGGAGTACGAACTCATCGAGCTCATGCGCGAACCCTCCGCCCGGCGCCTGGCACGCCGGATGGAACGGTATCGCACCCTTGGAATCTGAACGTCGACAAGAAATCTAGGAGAGTCATATGGTTGCCATCAGAGTCATCCCGTGCCTCGACGTCGACGAAGGACGTGTCGTCAAGGGCGTGAAGTTCGCCGACCTCAAGGACGCCGGTGATCCGGTCGAACTGGCCCGGCGCTACGGCGAATCCGGGGCAGACGAGCTGACGTTCCTCGATGTCACCGCCAGCAGCGGTGATCGGGAGACCGTTCACGACATCGTCCGTGCCTGTGCCGAAGAGGTCTTCATTCCACTGACCGTCGGCGGCGGCATCCGCAGCGTAGACGACGTCGACCGGCTCCTGCGCGATGGTGCCGACAAAATCTCCGTCAACACCTCCGCAGTCGCGAACCCCCAGCTCATCAGCGATATCGCCCATCACTTCGGCAATCAGGTCCTCGTCCTGTCTCTCGACGCCAGACGCGCGCAGGGGACACAGACGCCCTCCGGCTTCGAAGTCACCACCCGCGGTGGCCGTGAGGGAACCGGTCGCTGCGCGATCGACTGGATCACCGAGGCGGCCGAGCGCGGCGTCGGCGAGGTCCTGCTCAACTCCATCGACGCCGACGGCACCCGTGACGGCTTCGATCTCGAACTCATCGCCGCCGCCCGGGCCGCCGTCGACGTTCCGCTGATCGCCTCCGGAGGAGCCGGACGAGTCGAACACTTCGCTCCTGCCGTGGCTGCCGGAGCCGACGCGCTGCTGGCCGCGAGCGTGTTCCACTTCGGGACGCTGAGCATCGCCGAGGTCAAGGACGCTCTGCGCGCGGAAGGGATTGAGGTCCGATGAGCACACACAATTCTGATGCACAGGTCGATGCCACTCCGGAGAACTGGCGCGAACTGATCATGGTCAACGCCGACGGGCTCATTCCCGTCATCGTCCAGGAGGTCACCACCCGAGAGGTCCTCATGATGGCCTGGATGGACACCGAAGCCATCGAACGCACCCTGAGCAGCGGCCGCGCCGTGTACTGGTCGCGGTCCCGGCAGGAATACTGGGTCAAGGGAGAGACCTCGGGGCACACCCAGAAGGTGGCGTCCCTGAGCCTCGACTGTGACGCGGACGCCCTGCTCCTGGAAGTCGAACAGACCGGTCCGGCCTGCCACACCCTGACCCCGACGTGCTTCACCGGAAGGACCATCAGTGCCAACTGACACACGGACGACTGACACACGCACGACCGGCACCGGGCTGACGATCCGCCCGAGCCTCGAGG